>NZ_JBFRFQ010000009.1:0-153911 GCF_052114905.1 Nocardia sp. 2TAF39 | reverse complement strand
ACGGATGACAGTTGGCGCTATCACCGTCACCGCCCAGGCCACGAGTTCCGGGCATGACACGACGAGCAAGGGAATGGGGACTTCTACTTGGCCGCCAGCGGCGACCTACACTTGGCCACCCGTGGGGACTTTCTCATGGCCACGGACAGCCCGTACAGGCGACCGACGGCGACTGACCGGCCTTGTTGGTTCCGTGTTCCGACCAAGGGTCATGTTTCACGACCAGCCGAAAGTGTCCGGCAGACGGCAAAATTCTTACGAATAACTCAACTGATTCGTAACTCGCCCTCGACTGACAAGGGACTACGACACCGGGTTCGGAGAACCTGTACGCGATATTTGCGATTCATATACGGCGGGGTGCGATCCGACGATAAATATCGTGGCAGAGTTCGACATTCAATGGTTGCCAGAATTTCACTGACGACCGGGGCGCGAGCGAGTGTGCCGAGCGAAAGCACTGGTCAATCCGGCAGAAACGTCTTACAGTCTCGCCGAATGCAGACCAACTAGTAGTGTAGGCTAACTTTCAGGAACCGGGCCAGGGCGCATCGGAAATTAACAGCCTTTAACGGGCAGGAATGGTTCTCAGACTCCTAGAATCGGAACAATGGTGCAGCTGACTCCCTGGCAAGCGGACAGAAATCGACACCACCAGGCCGATTCACCCAGCCGCACAGAAAGCAGTGCCCCACAACAAAGGGGCGCAGTTGCGAAAGTCATCGCCGCGCTGCGCGGGAATTGGGGCTACCTGGGCGCCGCGGCCGGGAACATCATCACATTCGTCCTACTGTTCAATCCGTGGCTCACTGCTTCCGGCCCCGACGGCACGATCAGCGCCGACCCCTTCGGTGGACTGCAGGTATCCACTTCTCTCGTGGGCCTCTGGTCGGGATCGCCACCGCCTGCCGCGGATGTCAACGGCACCTGGGGTGTCCTCGCCAGCGCTGCCGGCGCCATCACCGTCTTCGCCGTACTGGTCGATCTTCGGGCACGCACCAAAGGCCTTTCCCATGTGGCGGCGGTCTCCTCGGTAGCCCTAGCGCTTTTCGTAGTCTTCGCCCTGGTCCACTTGAACAACAAAGCGGCAGAAGTGAAAGACATGGTCGGGTCCGGGTCCCCTCGGGATCTGGGCACCCAGATCGGGCTGCTCGTACGCTGGGCCTCCGGCAACGGCACATACCCGGTGCCGGGACTGCGCCAGGTCACATACTCCACCGCCAGCCTCACCTCTTCGGCGTGGCTCGCTGGCGCGATATCGCTGGTTTCAGCCGTAGCCGCTATCGCCCAGTGGATTCGCGGACGTACGACCGGACCCGTCCGCCTACCCTGGCGCTTCTCTGTCGTCACTTCGCGGCCATCTGACCCGACCACAGCGCTCACGTCCGGCGAAAACCATTGACATCGAAGTGATTCGTTATCCCTCATGTTTCGTTATGACGACCTAGGAAACCGGTATCGCCCGCCCATTGCCCGGGCCCGGTCGGTTCGGGCATGGTCGATCTGCAATCTCCACACCGGCAGACAGGAATATTCATGCATAGCGATCGGCAACCCCACATCGTGGTGATGGGTGTGACGGGTTGCGGGAAGACGACGATCGCTCGACAGGTGGCCGGCATGACGTCCGGCCAGTTCCTGGATGCCGACGACCTACATCCCTGGTCGAACATCGAGAAGATGGCGGCGGGCATCGCGCTGACCGACGAGGACCGGGCACCGTGGCTCGAGGCCGTCCGCGACTGGATACGGTCCCGGGGCGGTAGGTGTGTGGTGGCCTGCTCCGCGTTGCGTCGACGCTATCGGGACGTTATCCGCAACGTCTCCGGGCCGGTCGCTTTCGTGCACCTCAACGGCGAGCCCGACACGATCCGGTTGCGGATGTCCGCACGAAGCGGCCACTTCATGCTGCCCGCTCTGCTGGAGTCGCAACTGGCACTGCTCGAGCCCCTGGAGCGCGACGAGTTCGGAATCGTATTGGACGTCGGGGCGGCACCTGGCGAGATCGCCCGATCGGCGGTCGATTTCGCGACGGCAGACCGAAAGGTGGCGCGGTGAGTGCCCATCGGAGTTTCGACGTCGAGGGCAAGGTTGCCCTCGTCACCGGATCGAGCCGTGGAATCGGCTATGCATTGGCAACCGGACTCGCCGAGGCAGGAGCGGTGGTCGTGCTCAACGGCCGTGATTCCGCGGCACTCGAGCGCAGTCGGGACGAGATCACCGACAACACCGGTGGCGTCGTCCACATCCGTGCGTTCGATGCGACGGACTCCCGGCAGGTGGCTGCCGCGGCGATACAAGTCGAGGCCGACGTCGGCCCGGTGGACATTGTGGTGAACAACACCGGAATCCAGCATCGGAGCCCGCTGCTGGACTTCACCGATGACGACTTCCGGCGCGTATTGGACACCAACCTCTTCAGCGCCTTCTGTGTGGGACGCGAGTTCGCCCGCGCCATGGTCGACCGCGGACGCGGGAAGATTGTCAACATCTGCTCCGTACAGAGCGAGCTGGGCCGGACAGGTATCGCGCCCTACGCTGCGAGCAAGGGCGGTCTGAAGATGCTCACTCGCGGAATGTGCGCGGATTGGGGTCCCCTCGGACTGCAGGTCAACGCAATCGCGCCCGGTTACATCGACACGGAGCTGACGGAGGCACTCGTGCACGACGACGCGTTCACCGCCTGGCTCACCAAGCGCACCCCGGCCGGCCGATGGGGACGTCCCGAGGAACTCGTCGGTGCGCTGCTCTTCCTCGCCTCCTCGGCGTCGGACTTCGTCAACGGCCAGATCTTGTACGTCGACGGCGGCTTGACCGCGGTCGTATGACAGCGCCATCCACAGTCCCACGAGATCGAAAGCAAACCGTGCCGAACACCAGTCCCCCTCGAATTCACCTCGGCCCCCATCGAGATTTGTCCCTTGCTCGGGGAATCGAGCAGGGCGGCGGCATCCTCGTACCGCTCGCCGACGCCGACGCGGTCGTATGGGCGCAGGGACCCGACACGTTTCCCGACAACCTTCCCGACGCGGTGCGTTGGGTGCAGTTGCCGGCCGCTGGCGTCGAACCGTGGATCTCCGCCGGAATTATCGATGACAACCGCCGATGGACGTCCGCGGCCGGCGCGTACGCGCGGAACGTCGCCGAGCACGGCATCCTGCTCCTGCTCGCCGGGGTGCGGGCGCTGACCGAGCAGGTGCGCGCGACATCGTGGCGCAAGGCGGAGTTCGACCCTCGGGTCGGGACGCTGCACGGCTCGACCGTCGCGATCATCGGCTGCGGTGGTATCGGTCGAGCGATGATTCCCCTGCTCACCGCGTTCGGGGCGAGCGTACTGGCCGTGACCCGGTCGGGCGTCCCGGTGCCCGGCGCGGCGGAGACGGTCGACGCGACTCGGACGGCCGAAATCTGGCCGCGAGCAGATCATTTCGTGATCGCCGCCCCCGCGACATCAGAAACGGCACACCTCGTCGACGCGGACGCTCTCGCTCGGATGAAGTCGACGGCCTGGATCGTCAACGTGGCCCGTGGCTCGCTGGTCGATACCGACGCACTGGTGCGCGCGCTGGGTGACGGCTCGATCGGTGGCGCCGCCCTCGACGTGACCGATCCGGAACCGCTTCCGGCGGGTCACCCGCTCTGGACGCTGCCCAACGCGGTCATCACCCCGCACGTCGCGAATCCGGCAGCGGGTCTCACCGCGGTGCTCGCCGACCACGTGACCGCCAATGTCGAACGGTTCGCCGCAGGGGAGCCGCTGCTCGCGACCATCGACATCGTGCGTGGTTATTGAGTTCCGCGCCCGGTGCTGTTTCTGATGTAGTTGGCGACGACGGTGCGCAGGAGCTCGCGCACGGACTCGGCCGGTTTGGACAGCGGCTGGTTCGTCGGTGTGCCCAGCGATACCTGAACCGTGATCGCCGGTTCGATACGGCGCAATTCGAGGTTGTCGACGGTCATGATCCGCCGCGCCACCGACAGCGGTAACACGGTGGCACCCAGCCCTTTTCGTACCGCCTGCGCCATCAGTGTCACCGACTCCACCTCCCCGACGACACGCGCCTGTTCGAGGGCGTGGTCGTAGGCCTGTTCCACGACCTTCCGGATCGTGTGCATCGGGCCCGGCAGCAGTAGCGGCAGGCCTGCCAGCTGTTCGATCGAGACCGCGGCCCCCGTATCACCGGGGAGCCCGGTACCCGTCGGGGCGACGACCATCAACTCCTCGGTGAGGAGCCGCTCGAAGGTCACGCCTTTGATCGGACCGGTGTCGTAGAGCAGGGCCATATCCATCCGGCCGGTCATCATCGCCTCGCTGAGCACGCCGCCGAAATTCTCGTTGATGTGCAACAGGATGCTCGGGTACCGCTCACGCACCGCGACGAGTAGTGGCAGGGCGATCGCGTTCACCGTGCTGTATGGGGCAAGCCCGACCGAGACCCCGCCCGCCAGCTCGCGGCCGACGACACTCACCTCGGCCTGCGCACTCTCCACCTGACGCAAGATGATCTGCGCGTGACGGTACAGCGCGCGGCCCGCGTCCGTAGGTTCCACGCCTTGCTTGTGCCGGATCAACAATTGCTGGCCGAAGTGGGCTTCGAGCGCCGTCATCTGCTGGCTCAGCGCGGGTTGCGCGATGTGCAGAATGTCCGCGGCACGCGTGATGCTGCCGGCGTCCACGATACGAACGAACGAGAACAAGCGTCGGGTATCCACTTCGGTTCACCTTCCTCGAAGCGACGTCGTCGCACGCGATGATTTCCGCATTGTTGCCAGGCGGAAACGGCGCCGTACCGAATTCGCGGCCGACAACAGCGGTCCTCCGCATAGTCGCTGTTCAGACACCATAGAGGTTCGTTATCGCGTCACCTGAAACAGGTATTACCCGCCCACGAGGGAACCTGCGTAGCGTCCGTGACACACCGGAAGTTCACACAAACGGCTCTCGCAGTTTCCTCACCTCGCGGAGGCATCATCCATGGCACTGAAGATCGATCTCGTCGCCGACGTCGGGGAGAGTTTCGGGGCGTGGACGATGGGCGACGACGACGCACTGCTCGACGTACTCACCTCTGCCAATGTCGCCTGCGGCTTCCACGCGGGAGATCCGCAGACGATGGACCGGACGGTGCGGAACTGCGTCGCTCGCGGAATCCGGGTCGGCGCACATCCGAGCTTTCCTGATCTGGTCGGTTTCGGTCGGCGGGCGATGGACCTTTCGGCCGAAGAGGTGCGGACGGACGTCCTGTACCAACTCGGCGCGCTGCACGCCTTCGCCGTCGCGCGCGGAACCACACTGTCGCACGTCGCACCACACGGCCGGCTGGGCAACCTGGTGGCGACCCGCGAGGACTACGCTGCTGCCGTGGTCGATGCCATCCAGTTTTTCGACCCGAGCCTGATCGTCCTCGCGCAGGACGGCAAATTGGCCGACCGTGCTCGTGAACAGGGCATTCGTGTCGGCATCGTCGCCATCGCCGACCGTGCCTACCGCGCCGACGGCACGCTCGTGCCTCGATCGGAGCCGGGTGCCGTCATCCACGATGTCGCGGCGCTCGTCTCGCGCGCGGTACAACTGGTGACCGAAGGATTCGTCGAGGCCGTCGACGGAACGCCGGTCCCGGTCGCGGCTGACACTCTACTTCTGCACGGCGACAACGCCGATGCTGTGCGCAATGCGAAGGCGATTCGGGCCGCCCTCACCGACGCAGGTGTCGAGATCGTTCCGCTGCCCGAGGTCCTCACGGATCGTGCCGGTAGGAAAGCCGACTCATGTCCGGCATAACGGAAGCCGCGCTCATCGTCGCGGACTGCGGGGATTCCGCGCTGCGCGTCACCGCCCCCGAGGCCGGCCGGGAAGAATGCTGGCGCGTCGTGCACGCGGTCGCCACCGCACTCGACGCCTACGCGGACCGGTTCGCGATCACGGGTGTCATTCCCACATACGACGCACTGCTCGTCGAATTCGACTGCGCGGCAAGTTGTCACGATGACGTTCGTCGATTGCTCGAGAATCTGGTCCTCCGCTCGGGGACGGCGGCGCCCCACCGAATCCGGCATTTCGACATCCCCGTGGTCTACGGCGGCGAGTACGGGCCGGACCTCCAGGAGGTGGCACATCACCTCGAACTGTCCCAGGACGAAGTGATTCGCGTACACGGATCGTCCGCACTGACCATGCGCTGTTTCGGATCTCCAGGGGGCGCGCCGATGCTGGACGGCCCCGCTTTTCCTCGGCCTGTGCCTCGGCGCACTGTCCCGCGCCCCCACGTGCCGGCCGGAGCCGTAGCTGTGGCCGGTCACCAGGCGGTCGTCTCCGCACGGCCGGCACCGGGAGGGTGGCCGGTGATCGGCCGGACCCCGCTCACCATCGTCGACCCCACCACCGAGCCGCTGTCGAACTATCGACCCGGCGACACGTTCCGGTTCTACCCGATTCCGGCCGACGACTGGTCCTGGTACGAGGGGGTTCGCCATGGCTGAGCACATCACCGTGACAATTCCGGGGATCACGTCGATCCAGGATCTGGGCCGCCGTCGTGCGTCGGGGATCGGGCAGCTGACGGGCGGTGCCCTCGACCAGTACAGCGCCGAGGTCGCCAATGCACTCGTCGGGAGTGTGCGCACTGCGCCGCTGCTCGAACTGGTCGCCATGGACTTCGGCGCCGTCGCGAGCACCGACCTTCTTGTCGCGGTCACGGGTGCGCCTGCCGACGTCCGTGTCGCCGGTGTCACGCGTGCCCAGTGGGAGCCGTTCATATGGACAGCCGGCGCCGAACTGACCGTCCGCGGAATCCACGATGGTGTCCGGGTCTACCTCGCCGTGCACGGGTCGATCTCCGCGGACTACCTGCTCGGCAGCTGTGCTCCCGACTCGGTTCTCGGTTTCGGCAGGCAACTGGCGGCCGGCGAGGACGTCGCCGTCGATGTCGACGGACCGCTGATCGACCACCCGCATTTCCGGATTCCGGTGTTCCGGCTCGGCGCTCGGCGGTCCGCGTTCACCGGCAGCTGGACGATCGCTGTCACAGACGGACCCGACATCGACGAGTTCGGCGCCACCGCCGAGCGACTGTTCGACACCCCGTTCGTGATCGGTGACAACAGCAATCACATCGGACTCCGGCTCACCTGTTCCGATCCCGCTGGCACCGTCCCGCAGCGGGAGAGCCGGACCGAGGTTCTTTCCCGAGGCGTGCCCATCGGGGCCGTTGAAGTGCCTGCCGGCGACGAACTGCTCGTCCTGCACCGGGGCCGGGGCGTGACAGCCGGCTATCCGGTCCTGGCGGTCGTCACCGCGACCAGTTTGTCTCAGCTCGGGCAGGCCCGCCCCGGCCAGCGGGTCCGGTTCCAGCGCGTCACCGTGTCCGACGCGGTTCGACGCTACCGGGAGCAGCAGGCCTCGATCGACCTGTTGCGTACGCGGGTCGCGACCGCGTTCGACAGCCTCCGCATTCCTGTCCACACCACAGCAAGTACCCCTCCGCGGCCTTCCGCCGACCTTTCGAGCCCGCCCAGCCACCTGGAGTACGCATGACCGACACAATCTCTCCGGCCACCACCAGTTCCGCGCCCGACCACGGGATGCGGCCCGGCCCGATCCGCAAGGTCGTACTCGCAGGATGTGTCGGCATCTTCGTCGAGCTCTACGACAACGGCATCTTCGCCTTCATGGCGACGGCGCTCGCCATTGTGTTCTTCGACGTCTCCAAGTCGAGTGACGCATTGCTGCTCGTCTTCGCCGGATACGCGATCTCCTTCTTCGTGCGGCCGCTCGGCGCCGTGGTCTGCGGCATTCTCGGCGACAAAATAGGTCGCCAGAAGATGCTCGTGTTCGTCATCTTGCTTATCAGCGTCGCGACAGCGGGCATCGGCGTCCTGCCGACCTATGCCGCCATCGGGATCGCAGCACCCACATTGCTGATCGCGCTGCGACTGGCACAGGGATTCTCGGTCGGTGGGGAGGCTGCCGGCGCGATGACATTCCTCGCCGAGCATTCCCCCGAGGGCAAACGCGGACTGATCACCAGTTACGCCCAGATCGCCTCCTTCCTCGCGCTGCTCACCGGCACCCTGGTCGCGTTCACGATGTCCCCGTGGCTGAACACGACCGCCATCCACGGCGGCGGATTCGGGAGCTGGGCCTGGCGTATTCCTTTCCTCATCGCGATCCCGATGGGGGTGATCGGCTGGTACATCCGCCGCGCGATCAGCGACACCCCGAACTTCGGAAAGCTCAAGGAATCCGGCGGACTGTCGCGCAACCCGCTGAAGGAAGCATTCGCCACGCCCGAGCACCGCAGGGCCATGCTCCTCGCCCTCTTCATCCCGCTGATGAACGGCTCCGGCTACTACGTCCTCTTCTCCTACATGCCGACGTTCCTCAAGGGTGAGAAGATCGGATTCTCCACCGGCACCGCCCTTCTCGTCACCGCAGCCAGTCTGGTCGCGATCTGCATCGCGATTCCATTCATGGGCGCACTGTCCGACGGACTCGGACGCAAAAAAGTGATCGCCGGTGCCGCGATCGCGATGGCGATCGGCGCCATCCCTTGCTATGCCCTCATCGCGACCGGCAACTTCGCACTCGCCGTGCTCGGCGCCTGCATCATGGCCGTAATCTTCGCCGGCCACACCGCAGTGATCCACATTCTCATCGTCGAGCTCTTCCCGACCCGCGTCCGATACTCCGCTTACGGCCTCGGGTACAACATCTCGTCGGCCATTTTCGGCGGTACCGCACCGCTGCTGATGACATGGCTGATCCCGCAGTTCGGCATCTATGTCCCGGCCGCCTACGCCGTCGTCACCGCACTCGGCACGCTCGCCGCGGTCAGTACCGTCACGGACCGGGCGCACATGCCGCTGCGCGACACGCTCTGACGGGTCGCACCGGGATCCGGCCCGATGGCCTCCGACGTGAAGGCCGGCCGACGCCGACTTCTGTCCCCGAAACAAGGAAGTGTCATGCCTTTTGACGACTACCGAACCGCGCTCGTCACCGGAGCGAACACAGGAATGGGTGCCGCGGTCACCGAGATGCTCACCAAGCGTGGCCTCACCGTGTATGGAGTCGCGCGCAACGCCGGGCGGCTCGATGAAGTAGCCGCCGAAACCGGAATGATCCCGCTCGCGGTCGACATCACCGACACCACCGCGCTGACCGGGGCAGTCGCCGACCTCGGGGTCGACGTCCTGGTCAACAACGCCGGGGTATCCGCGACCGGGAACATCCTCGACGCGTCCCCCGAATCGGTCGACGCCATGGTCGACGTCAATCTCCGCGCGGTTCTGCATCTCTGCCGGCTGCTGATGCCGGGCATGGTCGAACGCGACCTCGGCCACATTGTCAACATCAGCTCGATTGCCGGTCTCTACAACTTCTACGGGCACACCGCCTATCACGCGACCAAGGCCGCGATCCACCAGATCTCGCGACAGCTCCGCAACGACGTCATCGGCAAACGCATCCGGGTCACCGAGATCTGCCCGGGCCGGGTAGAGACCGAAATCTTCGGACGCAACCTCGGCGGCACCCCCGAAGCGATGCAGGAAGCCTGGGAGACCTATTACGAGGGCTTCGAATCCGTCACGACGAAGGACATCGCCGACACCGTCGAGTACGCCATAGACGCGCCGCGCCACGTCAACCTGGGCCTGATCGAGATCACACCGACCTTCCAGGTGCCCGGCGGACTCGAATTCGTCCGGCGGAACCACTGAGGCCGCCCTATGTCCACCACCGATATCGACTTGCCCACTCAGACACTCGGCGTCGTCGCACATGCCGCCGGTGACCTGCGCGTCGAATCCATACCACTGCGGCGGCCCGAACCATCCGACACAGTCGTCGAGATCGCCTACGGCGGTATCTGCGGGTCCGACCTGCACTACTGGATCCATGGGGCCGCAGGAGAGTCGATTCTGAAGGCGCCCATGCTTCTTGGACACGAAGTAGTGGGCACAGTGGTCCAGCAGGCCGCCGACGGCAGTGGACCCCCATCCGGCACTCGCGTCGCTGTGCACCCGGCGACACCGGGCGGCGACAGCCCGCGATATCCCGTCGATCGCCCCAACCTCTCACCTGGATGCACGTATCTCGGTAGTGCGGCACAGTTCCCGCACACGGAGGGAGCCTTCACCCGCTATGCGGTGCTTCCGTCGCGGATGCTCCGGGCTTTGCCGCCGGGCCTGTCACTGCGAACGGCCGCCGTCGCGGAACCGGCCGCCGTCGCGTGGCATGCGGTATCGCGGGCAGGTGAGGTCGCCGGGAAAACCGCACTCGTCGTCGGCAGCGGTCCGATCGGTGCCCTCGTGGTATCGGTGCTGCGCCGTGCCGGTGCTCGCGCGATCGCGGTCGTGGACGTCCACGACTACCCACTCGCCCTCGCACGTGAGCTGGGAGCGACGACGACGCTGAAGGCCGACAACACGGAGGCGATCGCTGCCATGGACGCGGACGTCGTCATCGAATGCTCCGGCAACCGGCACGGACTCGAATCCGCTCTTCGCGGAGCAACGCGAGGTGGTCAGGTGGTACTCCTCGGCCTGCTGCCCACCGGACTCCAACCCGCACCGCTCTCGCTTGTCATCACACGCGAACTCGCAGTCGTCGGATCCTTCCGGTTCAACGAGGAGATCGACGCTGTGCTCGACGCTCTCGCAGACGGAAGCCTCGTCGTCGAGCCGGTAATCAGCCACGAGTTCGCCGTCGAGGACGCGCTCGAAGCCTTCGCCGTGGCCAAGAATGCCGAGTCGTCCGCGAAGGTGCTGCTGACGTTCTGAGCGTCGTGTCATCCCGAATCGCAAAGCACGAGACCATCCCAGGAGGAACAATGTCCCCTTTCGTCCCCGCCGCGCGCGTCGAGCGTATGCGCGAGTCCCCGAGCGTCGCCGCAGCGCAACGGGTTCGTGAGCTGCGTGCGTCGGGACGAGAGATTCTTGACCTGACCGTCGGTGAACCGGACTTCGACACCCCCGACCACATCAAGGCCGCCGCGGTCGCAGCCATGAACTCCGGGCTCACCAAATACACTGCCGTGAACGGGATTCCCGCACTTCGACAAGCGATCGCGACGCGGATGTACGACCGCACCGGCATCGAGTTCACCGACAGCGAGATCACGGTCGGCGGCGGGGCCAAGCAGATCATCTTCCTGGCG
This sequence comes from Nocardia sp. 2TAF39, assembly GCF_052114905.1. NCBI lineage: Bacteria > Bacillati > Actinomycetota > Actinomycetes > Mycobacteriales > Nocardiaceae > Nocardia > Nocardia sp. 2TAF39. The sequence goes on along the minus strand of NZ_JBFRFQ010000009.1, from coordinate 142,752 downwards.
CTGATGGCGACCGTCGAGAACGACGACCAGGTTATCGTCCCGTCCCCGTACTGGGTGTCGTACCCAGACATGGTCACCGTGCACGGCGGCATCCCCGTCGTCGTGGACTGCCCCGAATCGGATCGTTTCCTGCTCACCGCCGAGAAGCTGGAGGCGGCTATCACGCCCGCCACGAAGTGGGTGATCCTCAACGGTCCCTCCAACCCGACCGGCGCGGTGTACAGCGCGGAGGAACTCTCGGCTCTGGCCACCGTGCTGGAACGCCACCCACGCGTGAGCGTGATGTGCGACGAGATCTACGACGAGATCGTCTTCACCGACGCACCCAGCCCTGGTCTGCTGTCCGTGGCGCCCCATCTTCGCGAACAGATCTTCCTCGTCAACGGGGTATCCAAGTCCTACGCGATGACCGGCTGGCGTCTCGGGTACGGCATCGGCAACCCCAGGCTCGTCGCAGCCATCAACAAGCTGCAATCGCAGAGCTCGTCCTGCCCGTCCTCGATCAGTCAAGCTGCCGCGGCCGAGGCGGTCTCGGGAGACCAGACATTCGTCGCCGAATCGAACGTGCGCTACCGCGCGCGCCGCGACGTCATGTTCGACCTGGTCTCCGCCGTGGACGGGCTCACGCCGGTGCTGCCACAAGGAGCGTTCTACCTGTTCGTCGGATGCGCCGGGCTACTCGGTAAACGAACTCCGGACGGGCGGATCCTGCAGAACGACCAGGACGTCGTCCTGTATCTGCTCGACTACGCGTCGGTCGCGACGATTCAGGGATCCGCCTATGGAACACCGTCGTACTTCCGCATCTCCTTCGCGACATCGGAAGACATACTCCGCGCCGCCGCCGCCGAAATCGCGAAATCCGTCGCGGCACTGAGCTGACCGCATTACGACCACAACGGAGTCATCATGGTTCACGTCACCACGAAGATCGAACGCGCCGACACGACGCTCATCGATGAGCTCGGCACCTTCTCGGCAGCCACCATCCACGAGGCCCAGGGCCGCAAGGGCGCTCTCGACTCAGGCATCAAACCGCTCGACCGCGACATGTCGTTCTGCGGATCCGCGTTCACCGTCGTCTGCCATCCCCGCGACAACGTCATGCTGCAGGTCGCGATCAGCTATGCGCAGCGCGGCGACGTACTCGTTGTGGCGTCCGGAGACCAACCGGCCGGGCAATTCGGCGACGTCCTCGCCAACGCCTGCGTTGCCCGAGGCATCTCCGCGCTCGTCACCGATGGTGGCGTGCGCGACACCCGTGAAATCCGAGAACTCGGATTCCCGGTGTTCTCGAAGCACGTGTGTATAGAGGGGACGGTGAAGGAGACGCTCGGCCCGGTCAATCAGCCCGTCGTGTTCGGTGGCCAGATCATCTACCCAGGCGACGTCGTCAAGGGTGACTGCGACGGAGTCGTCGTAGTACGCCGCGACGAAGTCCCCTTCGCGATCGCCGCCTCCCGGGAGCGGGACGCCGCCGAGGCGGCGTACATCGAACGTTACAGAAACGGTGAGACACCCATCCAGGTCTCGAATCTGGCGGCCATCCTCGAGACGAAAGGTCTGACAGTCGATCGGTAGAGCAAGGCCCTTGCCGGTTCGACTCGCACTCGCCTGCCCGGCGATGCGGTTCGGACCGTGGCCGGTCAGTCGGCGGCGATACTTGCCACACACGGCACGCAATCCATCGAGAAACTCGCGGCGGTGTACTGCATTGCCTCGGTCACCGCCGCAGTCGACTCGCCCCGGAACCGGAAGGTCGCGCCGATGTCGACGTAGCCGTCTGTCTCGGTGATGACGGACCCCTCCTCAGGTATCGACCGATGGTAGGGCGCATGTGTCGGTGGCACGTCGTAATGCGTCGCCAGAATCCGGCACGGCGGCGTCACCGCCGGCTTGATGAGCAGCTGACCGGTCACCGAGCCGCGGGCGAACAGGTGTGCGCCGGGACTCCGGCCGAGTTGGATGTCGAGGGCAGCGCCAACCAGGTCGTAGCCGTGCACTTCGCGCCACAGGTGGGTGACTTCGGCGCCGCCTGGTCGCGCCGCCACCTCGAGTAACTGCATCTGCGGCACACCGGAGGCAGTTCCGAGGAAGAACTCGAGGTGGAATACCTGGGGCGCCCCGTCGCTGAGCGCGGTGAGTACGGAGTACGCGAAATCAGGCACCGCGGCGACCACAGTCGGATCGTCGATCTCGACGATACCGAGACTGGCGCCGCTGGTGGCGAAGTCCAGGCACGTATCCAGGCATTGGGAGACTCGCCAGGGACCCAATTCGGTGCCGGTCCAGACCCCGTCCACGATGCCGACCTGATCCGGACAGAAGCGCTGCACGAGAAACGGTTCGGCCGCAAGATCCGGCAACGCGGTCAGGTCGGCGGCGGAGTGCAGCTTGACGACATCGCGGCTGCCGGATCCGAACCGGGGTTTGACGATCAGCGGAAATCCGTGCAGCTGCGCGAAACGCGTGATCGCCGCGGTGTCGGGTGCATCGCCGAATGCCGGAGTCGGCACCCCGCCGGTGGCCGCTGCCGAGTACATCGCGAGCTTGTCCCGGAACACGCGGACCCGCTCCGGGCGGTCGCCGGGGAGGTCGAACTCCGCACGCAACTCGGCCGCCGTGAGTAGGTCGAACTCGCTGACGGTGACGATCCGTTGCGGAGTACCGAATCGAGCGGCCATGGCACGCACCGAAGCCGACACACCGGTCATGTCCTCGAGGATGTGGACGGCGGCGGCTTCTCGTTCCGGTATTCGGTGCCGGGCGGCCTGCGAGCAGACGTAGGACACGGCAACGGAATCGTGATCGAGGTGGTCGAGATAGGGCACCACGGCCCCGCGCGTTCGATGGATGACGGTCACGTGCGGTTGCATGCGGGTCTCCTCCGAACCGATCGGTGATGTCGTCATGCGGTCACCATGTCCTCGCTGTGATAGATGGGGGTGTTGCGGTGGCGGCGCAATCCGAGGGCCCATATGAGCGCCACGAATACGGCGACGAGCAGTGCCGCTGCAATGAAAACGGGACGCGGATTCCCGCCGAGCAGCTGTGTGGACAGACCGGCGGCGACCGTGCCCAGCGCGGCGGCCGCCAGGAGTACAGCCCGCATCACACTTGTCGCTCGGCCGAGGAATTCGCGCGGTACCAGCTGCTGCCGCAAGGTTCGGACGACGATGCTGGCGAGCGCGCTGGCCCACACCAACCCGGCATTGGCGATGAGCAAGCACCAGGCATTCGGGGCCAGACCGGCCGCGGTCAGCGCGACACTGACCAGCAGCATCGCAGCCGAACAGACCGGCGCGGGACGGTATCGCGCGGCGATCGCGGTAGCGGTGGCGGCGCCCAAGGCCCCGCCCAATCCGCCGCCGGCGACTACGAAGCTGGTCAGCAGCGGCGACGCGTGCAGGCGATCAGAGGCGAAGAAGACGACGAGCGTCTCCACTCCCTGGCAGATATTGACGATCGCGAGGAGGGTGGTGAGTGCGATCAGGATCGTGTGTGAGGCGAGGTGGCGCAACCCTGCCCAGAAGTCTGTCACCAGGCCTGACCGGCGCAGCGGTTCTCGGTACGAGCCGGCAGCGGTACCGCGCGGCAGGAAACCGAGGGTCGACAGCGAGATGACGAATGTCAGCGCGTTGACCAGCAAGGCCAGTGAAGTGCCGCCGAGCAGGGCGAGGATACCGACCAGCCCGGGGCCGACAAGGACCGATGTCTGATTGGCGGTCTCGAGAAATGAGTTGGCGCGCAACAATTCCCGGCCACGGTACAGGTCGCGCACGGCTATCGCCAGCGCGGATTCGAAGAAGACGCCGGCCACGCCGGCTGCGAAGGCCAACACGAGAATGACGCCGACCGGCCCGGTCCCTAGGCATGCAAGACCGAACAGTCCGAAGAACACGACGGCTCGCACCGCGTCGGCGGCGATGAGGACATGCCGGGGATCGGACCGGTCGACCAGCGGTCCGGCGACGAGACCGGAAATCAAATAGCCGAATGTGCGCGGTGATGCGGCGAGGGCCGCCGCTGTCGCCTGATGGGTGAGGTGGAGAACAAGCAGCGGAACGGCCAGGACGGCCAGTCCATCACCGAGCAGCGAGATCGATTGACCGCCGAGAAAGAGTCGATTCCGGGTGGGACCGGTCATGGCTGTCGCTCCGAACTTCTCAGTCTCACGCCGATGATGATCATACCGTCAAATGACGGCTCGTTATGTATGATGTCGCTGAAGAATGGCACTCTAGTTGGGTGTTACAGGTGTGGTCGATCGGGCCCGCGACCCTCGTCTAGGTATCTGCAGGTGGGACCATGTATGTGGAACTGACGGCATCCAATGTCCGGCCGCCGGAGTGGAGCGTGCTGGAGGCCACGACTGCGGAGTACGCGGTCTCCAGTCGGTGGTTGGACACTATGGGCCCCCTCCTGCCGGGTGAATTGCACTGGCTGGTCGCCCATGTGGATGGGCTGCCGCAGGTCGGGATGTGTGCCCGGTTCTTATCCGCGCCTCCATACGAGTCGCGCTACGACATCGCCGCGATTCTGCGCGGCGAAATCCCCTCGTTCCGGCCGCGGGAGACGACGTGGCCGGTGCCGAATGTCGAGTCGTTGTATCCCGCGGTGTCGGTCGTGCTGCCGGGCTACACATGCGTACCGGCTGGTCCTGGTGCGCAGGACCCGATCCTGCTGCGCGACACCGTGTCCGCGGTGCGGGCGTGGGCTGCCGAATGCGGTGCCCGGTCGGTGTCGTTCCTGTATGTGCCTGAACGGCAACATGTTCTGCGTCGATGTCTGACCGAGTTGGGCGCGACCCACGTGCCGTTGTATCCGACCTGCGTATTGTCCATTGATGCCGCCGGCGGCATCGACGGCTACCTGGCTCGACTGCCGCGGGAGCGGCAAAAGGGCCTGCGGCGACTGCTGCGGAGGCTCGAAGAAGGAGGAATGACCCTGGGGGAGGCCGATCTCGACGAGGTCCGCGACGATGTACTGGACCTCCGGCTGGGTTTGCTGCGCAAATACAACTCCACCGCCGATCGTGCGGTGGAGCGCACGGCGGTGGACCGCATGATCCGCAACTACCCGCCCGAGGATCGCGTGGTGACCACGATTCGGTCCGAGGACCGGGTTGTCGCCTTCAATCTGTCTCTGCGCCACGGTGCTACGCTGCGGTCGATTTGGAATGGCCAGCGGCCGGAGGTGAACGGCGGCTACTACTTGACGGTCTACTACGGGCAAGTTGCCGCGGCATTGCGCCGCGGAATCGCCACCATCGACTACGGCACGCTGAGATGGCAGGACAAGACCGAATTCGGTTGCCATCTCGAGGACTTGTCCGGGTTCACGTGGCATTCGTGAACTAACCTGTGCCATTCACGGCAATCGAGTCGTCGTCGGTGGCTACTACCGAGACTTCCACACCTGCGCAGCAGGCTGACCTGCCCCTTGGGTTATCGGGACGATCTTGCTTCGACCTTGGCGGACCGCGGGATGAGACATGGCTTGGACCGACAATCCTGTTCCCGGCCCGGTCTCGATCAGAATCGAGCTACGGTGGGCGAGCAGATCCGACAGCGCGTCCCAGAACAGCACCGGATGCGCGATCTGGCCCGCCCAGAATCCCGGATTCTTCGCCTCATCAGCGCGCAGTGGCTGGCCGGTCCGGCCCGACCAGATCGGTATTTTCGGCTCGTGCAGGCGCTCGGCCGCGATGGACCGCTCGAACACGGCCGCGGCACGGGCCATACCCGGACTGTGCCACGGTTGCCGGGCCGGCACCGCAATGGTCACGAACCCTTGCTCGCCCAGCATCGATTCCGCCGTATGCACATCCGGGTCCGGGCCAGCGACGATAGTGCGGCGAGGTCCGTTCACCGCGGCGACCGTGACACCGGCCCGCACCCATTCCGCACGCAGTTGACGCCGGACGACCTCAGGATCTGCCGCGACCGCGAACATGCCGCCCGGCGGCGCGAGGTCCAGCGCGCGCGATCGCGCGGACATGATTCGTGCGGCCGAACGCACATCGAACACCCCCGCCACCGTGGCGGCGGCCAGTTCACCGACACTGTGACCGAGCAGCGCGCCGACATTCGCTCCGGCCCGGATCAGCATGGTGGCGAAGGCGTATTCGATCGCGAAAATCAGGGGCTGCGCGACCCGGCCGTCATCGAGATCGGCCGCAGGATCATCGGAAAGCCAGCGATGCTTGGGCTCGACTCCTTCCTCGGACATCAGCGTGAGGAATTCATCGATCGTCGCCGCGAATTCCGGCTGGTGACGGTAGGTGTCCAGGGCCATGCCGGTGTGCTGGCTGCCTTGCCCTGGTAGCAGCAAGGTGATCGGCTGCTCGGTCATGGAAGCTCCCTGCGTCGCATTTCTGTCGAGGCAGGGATCGTGGTCCCGTCATCTATTCGGAAGACGGCGGCCTCGGGGAGCGTGCGTCGGCACAGCCCACTGAGCGCTTTTCCTGGACCTACCTCGACATGGTGGGTGGCGCCCAATGATGCCATGGTCAGCGGGGTGTCCACCAAGCGCACGTGCTGAACCCCTGACCATCAGCGCGACCGCCCGCTCCGCGTTCGTCGACTCGATCAGCTCGATGAATCTGTCGACCGCGGCGATTCAGCCCGACACCACCGCTTGACGCGAGTCGCTGTGGTCAGCCACCTCGACCACTTCGTCGCTGCCTGATGCCCCCATGGCACACAACTGCTCAACGGCTGCGACGTCGGGTCCGAGCGCCTTTCGGACGATGTGAGGTAAGGGTCGTTCAGCTCACCGACGTTGGTCGACCTCGCCGCCAACGCGCAACCGGCTTCGATAGAACTGCCGGCCCGGTAGCTCTTTACCCACGTTCACAGAATCGACACTGAGGCCTACGACTGCGCTTCGAGTTCAAGCCGACATATGATGGCTCAACTGATAAAGTGCCGATCGTTGACGGAACGTAGAGTGACGTCCCCGCGAGATCAACGTCGATTTGGGCTCACTCATCGGGAATCTGCAGGTGCGATGCGTGTGGTATTGAGGACATCCCGAACTCGGCCCCCGGAATGGGGCGTGCCCGAGACCACGACCGCGGATTTCGCGGTGTCCGCCCGGTGGCTGGAGACACTGGGGCCACTGCTGCCGGGCGAGCCGCGCTGGGTTGTCGCCGACATCGACGGGAAGCCGCAGGTCGCCCTACACCCTCGGCTGCTGACAATTCCTCCCGCCGAGCCGCGTTACGACATCGCCGCCATCCTGGGCGGCGACATCCTCGCCCGATCGACGCCCGGCTGTCCCGGCCACGCACGACGCCGAGTTGCCGCATCCTGCAGTACTTGCGCTGCCGCCCGGCTATGCCTGCCTGCCCGCAGGGCCCGGCGCGACCGACCCCGTCCTGCTGGCTTACACCCTGCGGACCGTGGACACCTGCGCCGGACAGCAGGGCGCCCGATACGCGTCGTTCCTCTGTGTCCCTGAGCGGCAATACATCTTGCACCGCACGCGGGGAGAGTTCGGCACACGTTCGGTCGAGCTGTACCGACTTGCGTCGTGCTGCTCGGTGACGGGCTGGCCATTCCGGCGATCCCGCTACTGGTGTTGCAATTGACACACAGCGCGATTGCTGTGGCCTACTCCGAGTTCGCCGACAACGACCCCGCCCCGCCTTCCTCGGGGCCGCAGCTTCTCATCGCGGTTTCCGCCCGCTCATCTGGACTACGGGGCTGCACCACCACAACACTCCTCTGCACCACCGCGACGAAAAGTTGGTGACTACATGAAGCTCTACACCGGCGAGCGACTGGCCGCACTGGCTCACCGACACCGCCTGCCCGACGACTACCTGCGTGACTTGCGCGTCGTCTCTGCCGTGCTGCCGTTTCGGGTGAACAACTATGTCACGGAGGAGCTGATCGACTGGGCAGCAGCGCCCGAGGACCCGATCTTTCGGCTCACCTTTCCACATCGAGACATGCTGCCGCCCGAACTGTTCACGAGCATCGACGAGCTATACCAGGCAGGCGGCTCCCGGGATGTACTCCGCAAGGCGGCAGCGCAGGCTCGCCGCTTGCTGAATCCGCATCCCGGCGGTCAGATAGACGCAAACATTCCGTTGCTCGACGGGCAGCCGGTACTCGGCCTGCAACACAAATACCGTGAGACCGTGTTGGTATTCCCTTCCCAAGGGCAGACCTGTCATGCCTACTGCGGCTACTGCTTCCGCTGGGCCCAGTTCGTCGACACCGAAACTCGCCAAGCTCTCTCCGCGCCGGCCGCCATGGCCGCATACCTGCAGCAGCATCCGGAGGTCACCGATGTGCTGTTCACCGGCGGTGACCCACTGATCATGAAGACGGCAGTACTGCGCCGCTGGGTCGATGCGCTGCTGACACCAGGGGCTGCGCAGATCCGGACGCTACGCTTCGGTACAAAGGCGCTGTCCTACTGGCCGGCACGATTTACCGATGACGAGGACGCCGACGATCTGCTTCGCTTATTCGAGCAGTGCGTAGCCGCAGGCCACCATGTGGCGGTGATGGCGCATTTCTCTCATCCGCGGGAACTGCAGACTGCCACGGTGCGGCGGGCCATCGCCCGAATAAGGGGCACCGGGGCGGTCATCCGGGCGCAGGCGCCGGTGGTCGCGCACGTCAACGACAACGCCGAGGCCTGGGCGGACCTGTGGCAGCAACTGGTCGAACTCGGGGTCGTCCCCTATTACATGTTCGTCGAGCGGGACACCGGCGCCCGCAATTACTTCGAGGTTCCACTGACGAAAGCACTGAGCATCTACACCGACGCCATCCGGGGGGTGTCGGGGCTGGCCCGAACCGCTCGCGGCCCGGTCATGTCCACCCGAATCGGAAAGGTCCTGATCGATGGCGCTCCCACCATCATGGGCACCAAGGTTTTCGCCCTACGCATGCTGCAATCCCGAGATCCGGACCAGGTCGGGCAGCAGTTCTTCGCCCACTACGACCCGACCGCGCACTGGCTCGACGACCTGAAACCCGCTCTGGGCACCGCAGTTCCCGGCTCGCCGGGCGACACACCGACTGCTACATCAAGCTAGCCCTCTCGGGGTTGACGACCAGGACGCTCGACTTCGGCCAACCTTCGGCGGCCGCGGCGGCGTGCATGCGGTCGATGTTGTAGGGCTTCGCCTTATCGGCCTCGCCGCCCCGTCACAACGTGCGTTTCGGTACGATCAGCGCACCTGTCACGCCAAGCCGAGTGTCGGAAACGACATCTCCTGCACTGTTTGCGACACCGGTTCCGGGAGCTGGGCCCGACCGGGCGAAGGCACGTGGATGACACGCTGTTCCCACTCACCGTCGAGCACGTCGGCGTTCCATCGCTTGTTCCAGCCGAACGGCATGAGATGCACCCGCTCACCACGTGCCTCGAGCCGCTCGGAGAGACTCGACAGAACCTCCTTGGCGATCGCCACGTCGGATCGGTTGCCGGGAGTGGCCAAGTGCGAAAAGCCGTTGATGACGATGGACGTCGCGTCGGTCTTGGTCACGACACGCCGAATCATCTTCGTCGCCCCCGACAGCGACGAGAGGTCGCCGCGCTCCACGCCGACCATCAGCGCGAGGCAATCGGAGAACGACTGTGCCGCCCCCACCTTCGCGGGCTCGAGCCAGATGGCCGATGAGCTTGCCGTCGTCACGGTGTATTCAAATGTCCGGCAGCGGCTACTGAAGATTTTCATATGCAACCTCATAGGGGAAGCCATTACAGGAAGATCAAGGTGCCCGTCGCGTCTGGCCGAGAACCGGAAACGATATTTCAGTATTGTTTTCGACAGGGAATTCTCATCTTTGCCCGAGATCGGATTGTCGACTGCGGACTCGCTATTGCGATGTCAACCTTCTATTCGGTTCGCACAGACAGCATTTCGCGATCCGACCGCCGAGGTTGCAGGTCGATTCAACAACGAGTCCCCCACCCCGCATCGCAGTCTGCAAACGGATGGCTTCGCTTCACCCCAATCCCTGGAGATAGACGGAGACGGGTGTGCATACGCACTTTCGGTCCCCGTGCTCGCACGTGCATTTCAGTGCAATACCCTGCTTTCCAAGCGATTTCGGTACGCTGACGATCGCTACGGTAACGCGATCGTGTCGACGCGGTCAACACTCCCCGTCGGGGATCGCAGTTCAGACCGGGGTATCCGCCTCATATAGCGAATTGCACTTGAAAGCAACGCCGTGCCGCGTGATCGCCGTGCTCACACGCAACGGCCGACGAGCCAGGTCGCGGTCGTATTCGTCCTCGCCTCAGGTCCACTTCACCTCAGCGAACACCGGTCTCGCGTCGTCACCCACCACTCCGTCCGATGATGACTTCCCACCACTGGGGGATCGCTGCCGGGAACAGCTCGTACGCGGGGAGGTTGCGCACCGACCCGCCCTCATCGCTGCCGCATCGGATCGCCTGTTTCCGCCGGCAAAGCGGCGACGACTTTACCAACAACCTCGATCACCGATACCGGAGACATCCTGTTCTACAGGACGCACGAAACATCCCGCCAACGCACCGGCATTTGACACAGCGCCCTTCGGCAATCCGGATATTCGACGGTAGCCTCGGCGGAATATCTGAATTCGATGCCCACGGCAAAGGGGAAAGGCTCGTTTCGGCTTTCTCGCCTCGCTGTGGCGAATCCAGAATTACTCTCACACCCTGCGTCCTGGCCCTGCGCCGAGGCACTCGAACTGACCACTAGCACTGTCGACCTCGCACCATAACCCCGCAACTATTGCCGCATCGTGTTGTCGACAAGCTGCGCGATCGGGCTAGGTTCAGGGCGCAATCGATACCGGGTACAGGCTTACCGTGCGTTATGACATCACCGATGCCGGTGCGCTGATGCTCATCAGCGCACCGCGTCGATGTCCACGACGCCATCGAGGCTCGGGGGGTCGGAGCAAAAGCCCTGGTCGACTGAGATCTCCCCGCCAACGTCGGCCCTACCCGCACGTCGAACCTCCGTCGACAAACCCTGTGGGCCAGAACGGCCGCAGACCTGCGAAAATATGCGCTGAACTGCGGCTTTACCGCACTACCTCGGTAGGCGAGGAGGACTTGAACTTCCGACACTGCTACCACCGGACCCGCTCACCGGATCATTCCGCGTTGCTCCTGCACCAGCACCCTGTTGAATCCCGGCGGCCGCCATCAGCTCGACGACTACACCGTGAATCCAAGGGCGCGCAGCTGTTCGCGACCATCCTCGGTGATCTTGTCCGGGCCCCACGGCGGAATCCAGACCCAGTTGATCTTCAGGTCCTCCACCAATCCGCTGCGGACCAGCGCGTTGCGCGACTGGTCCTCGATGACGTCGGTGAGCGGGCAAGCCGCGGAGGTGAGGGTCATGTCGAGGACGGCGGTGTTGTCCTCCTCGACGCGCAGACCGTAGACCAGGCCCAGATCGACGACGTTGATGCCGAGTTCCGGGTCGACGACGTCTCGCATCGCCTCTTCGATGTCCTCGAGCAGCTTGATGTCCTCGGCGGACAGCTCGACCTGCTCGGCCGGGTCGACCTGCTCGGCCGTGTCGGTGGCCGCTGTGTCACTCATGACGCTTCCCCGTTTCCCATCGGACCCTTCGCTTCTTCCCTGATGTCGCCCACGGCGCTCTCGGGGCCGATCCTGATCACAGCGTCCTTGAACGCCATCCACCCGAGCAGCGCGCACTTCACCCGCGCCGGATACTTGGACACTCCCGCGAGGGCGATCCCGTCGCCGATCACCTCCTCGTCGCCTTCGACGGTGCCACGGCTGGAGATCATCTCGCTGTAGGAGTCGACAACCTTCAGCGCCTGCTGCACCGGAAGGCCGATCACCTGGTCGGTGAGGATCGAGGTGGCGGCCTGGCTGATCGAGCAGCCCTGTCCATCATAGGAGACGTCGGCGACGTCGCCGTTGTCATCGAGCCACACGCGCAGTGTCACCTCGTCGCCGCAGGTGGGGTTCACGTGGTGCACCTCGGCACCGTACGGCTCTCGGAGCCCGCGGCGATGCGGGTGCTTGTAGTGGTCCAGGATCACTTCCTGGTACATCTGCTCCATGCGCATGTTTTATGCAACTCCGAAGAACGTCTGGGCCTTCCGCACTGCGGCGACCAGCGCGTCCACCTCGTCGAGGGTGTTGTAGGCCGCGAACGACGCGCGCGCGGTGGCCGGAATCCCGAGGCGTCGCATGAGCGGCCACGCGCAATGGTGACCGACGCGCACCGCGACGCCTTCGTCGTCGAGAATCTGCCCGACATCATGCGCGTGGATTCCGTCGACCACGAACGACACGGCGCCCCCGCGATCCACATTCTCGGTCGGGCCGACGATACGGACGCCGTCGATCGCACCGAGACCCTCCAGCGCCGCACCGACGAGCGTGTGCTCATGCGCGGCTACCGCTTCCATGCCGATGTCCTCCAGATACCGCACGGCAGCGCCCAACCCGACTACCTGCGAGGTCATCGGCACACCGGCCTCGAACCGCTGCGGCGGCGGCGCGTAGGTGCTGCGCTCCATGGTGACGGTCTCGATCATCGAGCCACCGGAGATGAACGGTGGAGTCTCCTCCAGCAGCGCCCGGCGGCCGTAGAGCACGCCGACACCGGAAGGTCCGAACATCTTGTGCCCGGAGAACGCGGCGAAATCGATGCCGAGCTCGCGGAAGTCGACCGGCATGTGCGGCACCGACTGGCAGGCGTCCAGCACCGTCAGTGCGCCGACGGCCTGTGCCCGGCGGACCAACTCGGCGACATCGGTGATCGCGCCGGTGACATTGGACTGGTGGGTGAACGCGACAACCTTGGTGGCGGGCGACAATTCGAGGGAAGCGAGGTCGATCCGGCCGTCGTCGGTGATCCCGAACCATTTCAGCGTCGCACCCGTGCGGCGCGCGAGTTCCTGCCAGGGAACGAGATTCGCGTGATGCTCCAGCTCGGTGATGACGATCTCGTCACCTGGGCCGACGTGGTATGGGAACCGGTTGTCGGCGAACGAGTAGGTCACCAAGTTGAGCGATTCGGTGGCGTTCTTGGTGAACACGATCTCGCCCGCGTCGACACCGACGAACCGCGCGATATCGGCCCGCGCGCCCTCGTAGGCGTCGGTCGCCTCCTCGGCGAGCTGGTGCGCGCCGCGGTGCACCGCCGAATTGCTGGTGATCAGGAAGGCCCGTTCCGCCTCGAGCACGTCCAACGGCCGCTGCGAAGTCGCGCCGGAGTCCAGGTACACCAACGGTTTCCCGTCCCGAACCGTACGGCTCAGGATCGGGAAGTCGGCCCGGATACGGGCGACGTCGAGGGTGCGGACCGTAGCGGTCATGTCAGGCTCCAGCGGTAGCGGACTGGGGGACGGCAGTCGGCGAAGCCGACGGGGTGGGTGAGTTGTGCGTGAAGCGGACGTAGCCGTTGGCGTCGAGTTCTTCGGCGAGTTCGGCGCCGCCCTCGGCGACGATGCGCCCACCGACGAACACGTGCACGAACTGCGGCTGGATGTAGCGCAGGATGCGGGTGTAGTGCGTGATCAGGAGGACGCCGCCATTTTCCCGCTCCTTATAGCGGTTCACCCCCTCGGAGACGACGCGCAGCGCGTCGACGTCCAGGCCGGAGTCCGTCTCGTCCAGGATGGCGATCTTCGGCTTGAGCAGGCCGAGCTGCAGGATCTCGTGGCGCTTCTTCTCACCACCGGAGAAGCCCTCGTTCACACTGCGATCGGCAAAGGCGGCGTCGATCTCCAACTCGCTCATCGACTCCTTCACCTCCTTGACCCAGTGCCGCAGCTTCGGGGCCTCGCCGCGCACGGCGGTGGCGGCGGTACGCAGGAAGTTCGACATCGAGACACCGGGGACCTCGACCGGGTACTGCATGGCCAGGAAAAGACCGGCCCGTGCGCGCTCGTCGACGGACATCTCCAGGACGTCCTCACCGTCGAGGGTGATCGAACCCTGGGTCACCGTGTACTTCGGGTGCCCGGCGATCGCGTACGACAGGGTCGACTTGCCCGAACCGTTAGGGCCCATGATGGCGTGCGTCTCACCGGATTTCACCGTGAGGTTCACACCATTCAGGATCTTGATGGGCGCACCGGACTCGTCCGGGTTGGCGACCTCGGCGTGCAGGTCCTTGATTTCCAGGGTGGTCATCGAATTCGAATTCCTTTGCGGGGTGGGTAGTTCGGTTTTCAGACGCCGATCGCGGCGAGTTCGGCTTCGATGGCCGACTCCAGCCGCTCCCGGATCTCGGGCACCGCGATCTTCTGGATGAGCTCGTGGAAGAAGCCGCGCACCACCAGGCGGCGGGCGGCGTCCTCCGGGATGCCGCGGGCGCGCAGGTAGAACAGTTGCTCGTCGTCGAAACGACCGGTCGCACTCGCGTGTCCGGCGCCGACGATCTCGCCGGTCTCGATCTCCAGGTTCGGCACCGAGTCGGCGCGGGCGCCGTCGGTGAGAACCAGGTTGCGGTTCACTTCGAAGGTATCTGTGCCTTCAGCGGCAGCGCGGATCAACACGTCGCCCACCCACACGGTGCGGGCATCACCCTTCGGTACGTGCGCGGAGCTTGCGGAGCGCCCATCGGACTCAGCCGGGTCGCCTTGCAGCGCACCCTTGTACAGCACCCTCGACTTGCAGTACGGGACCGCGTGATCGACGAGCAGACGCTGCTCGAAGTGCTGGCCTGCGTCGGCGAAGTAGAGGCCGAGCAACTCGGCGTCGCCGCCGGGGCCGTCGTAGCGCACGGTGGCGGTGAGGCGCACCAGATCGCCGCCGAGGGTGACCGCGATATGCCGCAGCGTGGCATCGCGGCCCAGTTTGCCGTGGTGTGCGGTGGCGTTCACGGCATCGTCGGCCCAGTCCTGAACCGCGACGACGGTGAGCTTCGCGCTGTCACCGAGCACGAATTCCACGTTCTCGGCGTAGGTTCCGCTGCCGCGCTGGTCTATCACCACGGTCGCGGCCGCGAAGTTGTCCAGCCTGATCTGCAGGTGGCCGTAGGCGGTCTTGCCCTCGCCGGGGCCGGTGACCGTGACGACAACCGGTTCGGCGACCTCGGTCTCCTCGCCGACCGACACGATAGTGGCCGACTCGAAGCCCGAATAAGCCTGCGCGGCAACCCGGTCCGACGGCACACCCGCCTCGCCGAGGCGAGAGTCGGTGCGCGTCACGGTCTCGACCTTCACGCCGGCGATCGAGGTGACCTCGACCGTGGCCTGGCCGTCCCGGACCGCGGTGCCGTCGTGGAGCCCACGCAGGCGGCGCAGCGGGGTGAACCGCCACGCCTCGTCGTGCGAAGAAGGCACCTCGAAGGCGTTCACGTCGTACGAGGTGAAGACCTCGCCCTTGTTGGTCGCGGCCCCTGCGCCCGGGTTCTGAATCGGCTTGGCCGTGGGGTTCTCGCCCTCGACCGCTCCAATCACACCAGTCCCCATCAGCCAACGGCCCCTTCCATCTGCAGCTCGATGAGCCGGTTCAGTTCCAGTGCGTATTCCATCGGAAGTTCCTTGGCGATCGGCTCGACGAAGCCGCGCACCACCATCGCCATCGCCTCGTCCTCGGTGAGGCCACGGCTCATCAGGTAGAACAGCTGGTCCTCGGAGACCTTCGAGACGGTCGCCTCGTGGCCCATGGTCACGTCGTCCTCACGGATGTCGACGTAGGGGTAGGTGTCCGAGCGGCTGATCGTGTCGACCAACAGCGCGTCGCACTTCACGGTCGACTTGGAGCCATGCGCGCCCTTGTTCACCTGGACCAGGCCGCGGTAGGAGGCGCGGCCGCCGCCGCGCGCCACCGACTTCGACACGATGGTCGAGGACGTGTGGGGTGCCAGGTGCAGCATCTTCGCGCCGGTGTCCTGGTGCTGGCCCTCGCCGGCGAACGCTACCGAGAGCACCTCGCCCTTGGCGTACTCGCCGGTCATCCACACCGCCGGGTACTTCATGGTGACCTTGGAGCCGATATTTCCGTCGATCCACTCCATGGTCGCGCCCGCCTCCGCCTTGGCCCGCTTGGTAACCAGGTTGTAGACGTTGTTCGACCAGTTCTGAATGGTGGTGTAGCGGCAGCGGCCGCCCTTCTTCACGATGATCTCGACGACCGCGGAGTGCAGCGAGTCCGACTTGTAGATCGGTGCGGTGCAGCCCTCGACGTAGTGCACGTAAGCGCCCTCGTCGACGATGATCAAGGTCCGCTCGAACTGGCCCATGTTCTCGGTGTTGATCCGGAAGTAGGCCTGCAGCGGGATGTCGACGTGGACCCCCGGCGGCACGTAGATGAACGAGCCACCCGACCAGACGGCGGTGTTCAGCGCGGAGAACTTGTTGTCACCGGCCGGGATCACCGAGCCGAAGTACTGCTGGAAGATCTCCGGGTGCTCCTTCAGGCCGGTGTCGGTGTCCAGGAAGATCACGCCCTGGGCCTCCAGGTCCTCGCGGATCTGGTGGTAGACGACCTCCGACTCGTACTGCGCGGCGACACCGGCGACCAGGCGCTGCTTCTCCGCCTCGGGGATGCCGAGCCGGTCATAGGTGTTCTTGATGTCCTCGGGCAGGTCTTCCCAGCTCTCGGCCTGCTTCTCGGTCGAGCGCACGAAGTACTTGATGTTGTCGAAGTCGATGCCGTCGAGATTGGAGCCCCAGTTCGGCATGGGCTTGCGATCGAAGATCCGCAACGCCTTGAGCCGCTGCTCGAGCATCCATACCGGCTCGTTCTTCTTCGCCGAGATGTCGCGGACAACTGCCTCGGACAGACCTCGTTGCGCACTGGCGCCGGCCACATCCGAATCGGCCCAGCCGTAACCGTATTTGCCCAGCGAAGCGATGGTCTCTTCCTGGGTGAGCGGTTGCACCTGGTCGGTGGTCGTCGTCATTCGGCACTCCTTCCGGAGTCGTTCGTTCGTACCGCTGCGGGCTGTGCAGCGGTTTGTGTTGACGTTTTCTTCTCGCCGATCGGCAATACCAGCAGCGGCACGTGCGTGGTACACGCGCAGTCGCCGTTGGCGATCGTGGCCAGCCGCTGCACGTGGGTGCCGAGCAGCTCGCGGAACGCCTCCAGTTCGGCCGCGCACAGCTGCGGAAACTCCTCGGCGACGTGCGAGACCGGGCAGTGGTGCTGGCAGATCTGCACGCCCGCGCCCACCTTCCGGGTGGTGGCGGCGAACCCGGCTTCGGTGAATGCCTCGGCGATCTCCTCAGCCTTGGCCTCGGTGTCTGCGGCATTCTGCTCCCCGGCGGCGTGCTGTCCGACGGGTTCGATCCCAGCCACGATAGTGCGTGCCCGTTTGCGCGCGAACTCGGTGATGGCTTTTTCGCCGCCGATCTCCCCGAGCTGCCGGATGGCCGCACCAGCCAGGTCGTCGTAGGCGTGGCCGAGCTGGCCGCGCCCCGCGGCAGTGAGCTGGTACTGCTTGGCTGGGCGACCGCGTCCCTTCTGCTGCCACGGCGCCGATCGGCTCGCCCGCGCCTGACCGGAGTCGATCAGTGCGTCCAGGTGCCTGCGCACGCCCGCCGGAGCCAGGCCCAGCTTGCTCCCGATGGCGGTCGCGGTGATCGGCCCCTCCTCCAGCAGCAGGTGAACGATGGCCGCACGGGTGTGTCCCTCGGTACCGACCGTCACATGAGCAGCAGACGACCCGGCACCAGCCTTGCGACCGGCCCCTTCGTCGTTGTCCCGCAAACCCACGGTTTTCACAACATCAGTGTGGCGGAATTCGTTCCCGAAATCTAATAAGGGTGACCTGAGTTATTGCCGCCCGACCTGCGGTCGAACGGCCGGGACGCCACGGGACTGGCCAAAGTCCGCACACCATGCGTCCGAGATGAACCCGATCCAGCAACGAAGTGACGTATCACACAGCACCAGCCGGAGTAATCCCCGCCGAAAACGCCGAGCGATTCAGCACGCAGATCGGTGAACCTGCTCGGGTCGGCCGGTCGATGGGCGTTGTTCACACGATGCGAAAGGCCGTGCGGCAGGGAACTCACGGGAGCCGATGGCCGACTTTCATCGAGGTTCACCGCCGGCATCGAACTCCGTGCAGACCGTGGGCGGAAGATCTCGGGCTATCGTGCCGTGCCGTAACAACCTCCGGGTGACAGACAGGTACACGGGCCACAGTGATGGGAGTGAGCATTAGGCTTCGTCTCGTGGCGGTACTGGAGGGCGCACGGCGCAGCACACTGGCGTTCGCGCGCCGGGCACTCGGACTCGACGTCCCCGCGGCCGATCACACGATCGCGGTCCTGCATCGCGACGAGTCGGAGGTGCCCGGCCTCGACCGCAAGGAGCTGGTCCAGCTCGACCGGATCCGCCTGATGGGCGCGACCGGCACGGTGCTGATGGCGATCAGCGCGCTCGGTATCGGCGCGCAGCCGGTACACCAGAATCCGACCTCCGGCGTGCGCGTGCTCGGCATCTTCGCCCGCGCGCACACCGGTTCGCTGGCCATGTGCATGACCGGCACCGTCGTCGTCGTACTGGCCTGGCTGCTGCTGGGCCGGTTCGCGGTCGGCGGAGTCGGCGGCTCCCCCATCCACCGGCTGACCCGCTCGCAGCTGGATCGCACGCTGCTGCTGTGGCTCATCCCGCTCAGCGTGGCCCCACCGCTGTTCAGCAACGACGTGTATTCCTATCTTGCGCAGAGCGAGATCGCCGCGCGCGGCATCGATCCCTATCAGGAAGGCCCGGTCGCGGGACTCGGGATCGACAACGTCCTCACCAACAATGTTCCGACCATATGGCGCGATACTCCCGCGCCCTATGGGCCGTTGTTCCTCTGGATCGGCCGCGGCATTGCCGAACTCACCGGCGACAACATCATCGCGGGCGTTTGGGTGCACCGGATCCTGGCGCTCGGCGGCGTCGCGCTGATCGTCTGGGCACTGCCACGACTTTCGGTGCGCTGCGGTGTCGCGCCGGTGAGCGCGCTGTGGCTCGGCGCCGCCAACCCGCTGGTGCTGTTCCATCTGGTCGGGGGCGTGCACAACGACGCGCTGATGCTCGGCCTGATGCTGGCAGGGTTGGAGTTCTGTCTGCGCGCCATCGAGGACACCCACCCGTTCGATGGACGCGCCTACGCGTGGCTGATCACCGGGGCGGTCATCATCACGCTCTCGTCCTCGATCAAGTTCACCTCGATCATCGCGCTCGGCTTCGTCGGCATGGCCCTGGCCAGAAGATGGGGCGCGGCGTTGCGCACGGTCGCGATCGCGGCCGCCACGCTCGGCGCGATCGCCGTCGGCACAACACTTTTCATCAGTTCGGTGAGCGGGCTCGGGTTCGGGTGGATCTACACCCTGAACACCGCGAGTGTGGTGCGCAGCTGGATGTCGCTGCCGACAGTGCTCGGCATCATCACCGGGTTCGGCGGCGTGCTGCTCGGACTCGGCGACCACACCACAGCATTGCTGAGCATCACCCGGCCGATCGCGGGCTTGGTCGCAGGCTTCTTCACCGTACGAATGCTGGTCGCCACCGGCACCGGGCGGTTACATCCGGTCGGCGCGCTCGGCGTGGCGCTCGGCGCCATCGTGCTGCTGTTCCCGGTGGTGCAGCCCTGGTATCTGCTGTGGGCGATCGTGCCGCTGGCCGCGTGGGCGACCCGGCCGGTGTTCCGCCTCCCGGCCGTGGCGTTTTCGGCGGTCGTGAGCGTGATCCTGATGCCGCGCGGCGCCGACCTCGAGGTGTTCCAGATCGTGGGCGCCGCGATCGCCACCGTGATCGTCGGGATACTGTTCGTCGTCATCACCCGCAACGCGCTGCCCTGGCGGGGGCAGACAGGGGTGTCTGCTCCATCACAGCTGCCCGCCTCTTACGGTGTGACATCGTGACCGAGCGCAGCGAGGGAGCCATCAACACAGCACCAACGGACGCGACGCAGCCGAGCGCCAGCGAGGCGGAGTCGTGACCGGACCCGCCGTCAGCGTCGATCACGTCGTCAAGCGTTACGGTGAGACCACGGCGGTGGACAGCCTGTCCTTCGAGGTCGAACGGGCGCAGGTGCTCGCACTGCTCGGCCCGAACGGCGCCGGCAAGACCACCACGGTGGAAATGTGCGAGGGATTCGCCTCGCCGGACGCAGGTTCTGTGCGCGTGCTCGGCCTCGACCCGGTGGCTGATTCCGAACGGCTGCGCCCCCGCATCGGCGTGATGCTTCAGGGAGGCGGCGCGTACCCGGGTGCGCGGGCGGGCGAAATGCTCGACCTGGTCGCCGCATACTCCGCCGATCCGCTCGACCCGGAGTGGCTGCTACGCATGCTCGGGCTGCAGGACAACCGCCGCACGCCCTACCGTCGTCTCTCCGGCGGACAGCAGCAGCGGCTCGCACTGGCCTGCGCACTGGTGGGCAAGCCGGAGATCGTGTTCCTGGACGAACCCACCGCGGGCCTGGACGCACAAGCCCGGCTGATGGTCTGGGAGCTGATCGATGCCCTGCGCAGGGACGGGGTGACCGTCGTGCTGACCACGCACATGATGGATGAGGCCGAGCAGCTCGCCGACCAGCTGGTGATCATCGATCACGGCCGCATCGTCGCCTCCGGCACCCCCGCCGAGGTCACCGCGCACGGTGCGGCCGGACAGCTGCGGTTCTGCGCTCCGCCGAAGCTGAACCTCGAACTACTGACGACGGCTCTGCCGGAAGGATTCGCGCCCAGGGAGACCGCGCCCGGCACGTATCTGGTGGAGGGTGAGATCAATCCGCAGGTGCTCGCGACGGTTACCGCGTGGTGCGCGCGGATGGACGTGCTGGCCACCGACATCCGGATCGATCAGCGCCGCCTCGAAGATGTCTTCCTGGAACTGACCGGACGGGACCTGCGCGGATGAGCCAGCACGACCTGACCGCCAACCGCTTCGCGCCGGGCACCTTCACCCCCACCCCGCGCCCCAGCTCGCGCGCCGCGATGATGATCGCGCAGACCCGGCTGGAACTGATCCTGTTGCTGCGCAATGGAGAACAGCTGCTGCTGACCATGTTCATTCCGATCACCCTGCTGGTCGGCCTGAGCCTGCTGCCGTTCGGCGATCTCGGCACGGATCGGGTGGACAAGATCGTGCCCGCGGTGATGATGGTTGCCGTCATGTCGACCGCGTTTACCGGCCAGGCCATCGCGGTCGGCTTCGACCGTCGCTACGGCGCGCTCAAACGGCTCGGCGCGACGGCGCTGCCGCGTTGGGGCGTCATCGCGGGCAAGAGCGCGGCGGTGCTCATCGTCGTCGTGCTGCAGGCGATCCTGCTCGGCGTGATCGGCTTCGCGCTCGGCTGGCGCCCCGAGCCGGTTGGTCTGCTGTTCGGCGCTGGTGTGATCGCGCTCGGCACCGCCACCTTCGCGGCGATGGGGCTGCTGCTCGGAGGCACCCTCAAAGCGGAGGTCGTGCTCGCGCTGGCGAACATCCTCTGGTTCGTCATGCTCGGCATCGCCAGCATCGTGTTCGCCTCCGATGACCTGCCGACGGCGGTGAACGTGCTGGCCCGGCTGATCCCCTCGGGCGCGCTGGCGGTCACTCTGGAGGATGCGATGCGCAGCAGCGTCGACTGGTTCGGGGTGGCCGTGCTCGCGGTCTGGGGCGGCGCGTCCGGCGTCCTCGCGACCCGGCTGTTCCGCTTCCACTGATTCATCCAACGACGGAATGTAGTAGACCGAGTGCGGGCACCCGATCCGCCCCGGCTACCATTCTCGACGTGCTGTATCGCGCGTTTCTGCGACTCGTCGACAAGCTGCCGCTGCCCTCGCTGCGGGTCCAGCGCCTGATCGCGGTCGCGGTCATCCTCTCCCAGGCGGGCATCTCGGTGACCGGCGCCGTCGTCCGCGTCACCGCGTCCGGCCTCGGCTGCCCGACGTGGCCGCAGTGCTTCCCGGGTAGCTTCACCCCGGTCGCGGTCTCGGAGGTTCCGGCCATCCACCAGGCCGTCGAATTCTCCAACCGGCTGCTCACCTTCGCGGTCACGCTGTGCGCCGCACTGGTGGTGCTCGCGGTGACCCGTGCGCGCCGCCGCCGCGAAGTGCTCGTATACGCGTGGCTGATGCCCGGCGGCACGGTCGTGCAGGCGATCATCGGCGGCATCACGGTGCGCACCGGCCTGCTGTGGTGGACGGTCTCGATGCATCTGCTCGCGTCCATGGCGATGGTGTGGCTGGCGGTGGTGCTGTACGCGAAGATCGGCGAATCCGACGACGGCATCGACACCGTACGGGCGCCCGCGCCGCTGCGCTGGCTCACCGGGCTGAGCGGTGTCGCGCTGAGCGCCGTGCTCATCGCGGGCACCATGGTGACCGCGGCGGGGCCGCACGCGGGCGACAAGAGTATCGAGCGTCCGGTCGAGCGTCTGCAGATCGAGATCGTCACGCTGGTGCACCTGCACTCGCAGTTGCTGGTCGGGTATCTCGCGCTGCTGGTCGGCCTGGCATTCGGCCTGTTCGCCGTCGGCATCACGCCCGCGGTACGCACCCGCCTTTTCACGCTGCTCGCGCTGGTCTGCTCACAGGCGCTGGTCGGCGTGGTGCAGTACTTCACCGATGTTCCCGCGACCCTGGTCGTCGTCCACGTCGGCGGAGCTGCGGCATGCACCGCCGCGACCGCCGCACTGTGGGCCGCGCTGCGCACCAGGGAACGGGTCGCAGCGTCGGTACCGGACACTGCCACGCAGGCGGCCTGACCGCCCGCTGCGGGTACCGTGGTCGTACGTGTCGACGCCTGAGCCGAAAACCCAAGCCCCCGAGCCATTTCCCGACATCGAGCCCTACGACCACGGCCTGCTCGACGTCGGTGACCGCCACCGGATCTACTGGGAGACGAGCGGCAACCCGACCGGCAGACCGGCGCTGGTCGTGCACGGTGGGCCGGGCGGCGGAGGACGGCGCGGGGCACGCAAGTCGTTCGACCCGGAGGTCTACCGGATCGTCCTATTCGACCAGCGCGGCTGTGGGGAAAGCCTGCCGCACGCCTCCGACCCAGCGGTCGACATGGCACACAACACCACACACCATCTGATCGCCGACATGGAACAGCTGCGCAAGCACCTCGGGATCGACCGGTGGCTGCTCCACGGCGGCTCCTGGGGTTCGACGCTGATCCTCGCCTACGCCGAGCGTCACCCGGAGCGGGTCAGCGGGATCGTGCTCGTCGGCGTCACGATGACCAGACCCGAAGAGATCGACTGGCTCTATCGCGGGGTCGCGCGGCTGCTACCGGAGCAGTGGGAGACATTCCGCGGCGGCGTGCCCGCCACCGACCGCGGCGGCGATCTCGTCGAAGCCTATCGCCGTCTGCTCGAAAGCCCCGACCCGGCGACACGCGACTTGGCGGCGCGGCGGTGGTGCGCATGGGAGGACGCCGTGATCGCGCACGAAAACCTCGGCAGCCCAGGCCAATACAGTGCCAAATCGGACGCGGCGCGGCTGGCCTTCGTGCGGATCTGCACGCATTACTTCGCCAACGCCGCATGGCTCGAGGACGGACAACTGCTGCGCGAGGCACATCGGCTGGCGGGTATCCCTGGCGTTTTGATCCACGGCAGACTCGACCTGAGCGGCCCGCTGTACACCGCCTGGCAGCTGGCCGAGGCATGGCCCGACGCGGAACTCCAGGTCATCGAGAATTCCGGACATACCGGCAGCCCGGCCATGCGCACCGCCGTCCTGCGAGCCATCGCCGGATTTGCGAGTTAAGTCCGAATTGTGACTTAAGTACCTGCCATCGGTGTCCGGCGACCCCGTTGTCCGCAGTGTCCGGCTGCCAGTGTGAAAGGACGCCTAGTCGAAGCGATCAACCGGAGGCCAGATGAGCACGCCAGCCGACCACCGGTCGATCGTCGTCGGAGTCGACGGCACCGCCACGGCATTGGCCGCAGCACGCTGGGCGGGCGACCTCGCGGCTCGTCAGCGTGTCCCGCTGGTGCTGCTCGGCGTCGCTCCCGCGCTCGACCATCCGTTGACCGCAGTGGCGTTGGCGGAAACCGATCTGCTTCCCGAACTCCGCGCCGCGGCGCAGCGCAAGGTCGAAGAGGCATTCGCGGCCGTGCGCGGCAATCACCCGCGGGCGGAGATCCAGCAGATCGTCGAAGCCGGTATTCCCGCACGCAAGCTGGTCGAACGCAGCGCGACCGCAAGCATGGTCGTGCTGGCCGCAAACCTCAGCGACCGGTTCAGCACGCTCCTGCTCGGGTCGACCGCGCTCATGGTCGCGAACAAGGCGACCTGCCCCGTAGCTGTATGGCGCGGAAAGGCCGACCGACCGCTGCCGGATCGGCGGCCTGTGCTGGTCGGTGTCGACGGCAGCCCGGGCAGTTCCACCGCGATCGGCGAGGCATTCGAGTTGGCGTCGGTGCTCGACGTCGGGGTGACCGCGTTGCACGCCTGGAACGACCCGGACCTGCTGCAGTGGACTCCGGTACCCGACGCCTGGACCACCCTCGCCCAGCAGGAGAAGGAACTGCTGTCGGAGCGCCTGGCCGGATGGAGCGAGAAGTATCCGGACGTCGCGGTCACCAAAGTGGTCCAGAAGAGCTTGCCCGCGCAGGCACTGCTCGAGCACGCCGAGGACGCGCAAATGGTGCTGACCGGCAGCCGCGGGCACAACCGCCTCACCGGGCTCCTGCTCGGCTCGACCAGTCAGAACCTGCTGCACCATTCGCCACGGCCAGTGGTCATCTGCCGCGAACAGTAGAGCTTCCAACAGGAGGTCATTGTCATGAGCCAAGATCTACACCCCGGACAGCGCGACCCGGACCTCGCGCTACTCGCACCGGTCGCGCTGATCCTCGGCGTAGTGATGGTGGTCACCGCGCTGGCCGTAGTAGTCGAAATCCCCCGCTGGGCATCGGATTACGGCATCATGGTGGTGGCCGCAGGCGTCCTGTACCTCATCGGGGCCGGGTCGCTGATGTACTGGGCCATCGACCAGCTGCGGAATCGCTCGGACGAGGCCTGATCTCGCAGATCGTGCCACTCGGAATCGAGGCGCTGGCGCCTTCGCGCTACCGACCGATTCGCTCGATACGCAGGGACATGAACTCGGAGCTGCCATCGAATGGGCTCCGGCGTGAGCGTCGACAAAGGGATCTCGCGGATCTCACGAAAGGTCAGCACCGGCCGGCAAGGGCAACGGTTCGCGGTCTCGGCGCGCCGATGGCGCCAACCACGCTCTGCCGGTGGGCCCGGGCGCGCAGAATTGAACCAGAACGATCTCGAACCCGCGCGCAAGGAGGGACCGTGTGCAATCCGTCGATCCATGTCGCCTCGCTGCTGAAGGGCGAAGAGGTCTACCGCAGCGAACTCGGTTCGCTGACCAGACTCACCGCCGACAGTTTTCCGATCCTCAGTGGCCTCTCGATCAAACGCCTCACGCTGGCGCCCGGCGCGATACGCGAACCGCACTGGCACGCAAATGCCACCGAACTCACGTACTGCACCGCCGGGCAAGCGCTGGTATCGGTATTGGACAACGGCGGTAACTTCGCCTCGTTCCTGGTCAGCGCCGGGGAAATGTTCCACATCGATTCCGGCGCCCTGCACCACGTCGAAAACGTCGGCGACACCGACGCGGAATTCATCCTGGCGTTCGGCCATGAACGACCCGAGGACTTCGGATTCAGCGCTGCCCTCGGTGCGATGACCGACTCCGTGCTCGGCAACACTTACGACCGGCCTGCCGCGGACTTCGCCACGATCCGGCGCAGCACCACCGCCAGGCTCATCGCGCAACGCGACGGCGATCCCGACATCCCGTCTGTCGCCCATTTCGGCGACCCACACCACTTCGCCATCGAAGCGATGCCGGCGCCGGTGGACTCACCGATCGGCTCCGCGCGCACCGCCCGCGAACAGTTCTGGCCGGCACTGCACGACATCTCGATGTACTCGCTGCGGGTCCGGGAAGACGGTATGCGCGAACCACATTGGCATCCCATCACCGCCGAAATGGGCTACGTCCACCAAGGTACCGCGCGTATGACGATCATGGATCCGGACGGGACGTTGGACACCTACACCGTGACGGAAGGCGAGGTGTACTTCATCCCCCGCGCCTATCCCCACCACATCGAGGTCATCGAATCGCCCCGAATTCACCTGCTGATCTTCTTCGACCAACCGACACCCGCCGACATCGGCTACCGCGCCTCGATGAGCGCCTACTCCCGCAAAGTCCTCGCCGCGACATTCGGCATCACCCTCGACGAACTCCCTGACCTCCCCTTCACCCCCACCGACCCCCTGATCGTCACCCGAAATAATCCACTCGCCCCGTAGTCGAAGCGATCGGACGCAGCGGACGATTTGCGCAAGCCCCTTCAGCCGGAGAGCCCACCCGCCTTTCTGTTCGCCTCCGGGGCGTCCGGTGCTGGTATTTCGCCGGTGAATTTGTTGCGATACGCCGGATAGCATCGCCGATGCGTGGAACTGCGCCAGCTGAGGTGCACCGCATCGGCCTGTGGCGAGCGGCCGACGAAGCGGACCTCCACACCAACGTGCTCGACACCCTGCCGTTGCGGATGTGGATGAGTGTCACTGTCACCGCGGTGCGGTCGCACCCCGATGATCCGGGCAAGGCCAACTCAGCGGAGTGACCTTCACCCGCCTGTCGAACGGCGCTCGCAGCAAGCCTTCTGTTGGATTCGGTGGGCTCGTTGTAGAAGCGAATGTGACGGCTCTGGAGTCTCCGACTCGCCGACGGGCGGATCCCTCAGCCGACGGAGGCGTTCGGCCCGATCCACCGGTCGAATAGCCGGTCGACCGAACCGGTCGCGAGTTGTGTCGCCAACCAGGCATTGAGCGCGGTGGCCAAGAGCGGGTCGTCTTTGCGGACCAAGAGCACCTTGCCGAACGAGTCGAACGGCGTCTCCGGGTGCAGTACTTGCAGGTCCGGGTGCTGACGCACGCGGTAGCGACCCTCGACCGAGTCGGTAACGAACACGTCGGCACGACCCTGCTCGATCTCGCCGAAGATCGTCAGGTTGTCGGGCCACAAGGTGAGCTGCGCGTCCGGGAAGTTCTTGCGCGCGAATTCCTCGTTCGTGCCACCTCGATTCGCGATCACGCGGACGCCGGAACGGTTGATCTGCTCGATCGTCGAATAGTCGGTGCTGCCCGAACGGCGCGTGATCGGCGTCTTGCCGTCGGTGCCGTAGGCGATCGAGAAGTCTGCGAAGACGCGACGAGACGGCTGATCGGAGATGCCGCCGACGGCGATATCGCAGTGGCGCTCGGCGAAATCCGTTTTCAGCGTCGCCCACGTCACCGGCACGAACTCGATCGGGCGGCCGAGCACGGCCGCGAATTCCTCCGCGAGATCGATGTCGACGCCGCGGTAACCATCCGCACCGTCGCCGACGGAGTATGGCGGATAGTCCCCGGGCGTACAGGCGCGCAAGGCATTCGACAGCTCCTGCGCGGCCGCCGGAATCACCGATGCGACAAGGGCTGTCCACCCCGCGATGAACACCGCGCCGATCCGACCGGACAGCCGCACAACTCGATTGCGCACCGCTCAGTCCTCGCTGCGCGCCTGGGGGAAACGGGTCTGTCGGGCGACCCAGCCCGCCATCTTGGCCCAGTGGCCTCGACGCGGGGTGACGACCGAGGTGAGCTCGCGATCCCATTCGTCGGATTCGGTCAGGCCGTCGACGAAGCCGACAAGCTCCTTGGCGGTGTCCAGGTCGGCGACGACCCGGTCACCGAGAACGCCGTCGGCACCTACCAGGGTGACGCGGACACCGATGCGCCCGAGGGGCTGAAGCACGGCCGTGGCGGAACCGCCGTGATCGCAGACGAATCCCTTGACGGACTCCACGAGGGCGCCCGACAGCTTCGCCGGGGCCGTGGCGGCTCGAGTACTCATGGCAACGGAGTTTACCGACCGGTAGAAAGCAGTCCAGCCGCTCGGTGTACAACTGAACTCATGCACGCCATTCAGGTTTCCGAACACGGTGGTCCCGAGGTCCTGAAGTACGTGGACGCGCCCGATCCACGAGTCGGGCCGGACCAGTTGCTGGTCGACACGCAGGCGATCGGCATCAATTTCATCGACACTTACATCCGCACCGGGCGCTACCCGCAGGACGTCCCGTACATCCCGGGCGCCGAAGGCACCGGTGTCGTCACCGAGATCGGCGCGAACGTGACCGAGTTCGCGGTCGGCGACCGGGTCGCTTGGGCGGCCGCGCCGGGCAGCTACGCGCAGAAGGTGGCGGTGAACGCCGCCGCCGCCATCGCGGTGCCGGACGGAGTCGAGGCTCCGGTGGCCGCCTCGGCGCTGCTGCAAGGCATGACGGCGCACTACCTGATCGAGTCGATCTACAAACCGGAGCCAGGGGAAACCGTGCTGGTGCATGCGGGTGCCGGCGGTGTCGGACTGATCCTGACGCAGCTGGCCACGGCGCGCGGTATCCGGGTGATCACGACGGTGTCCTCCGACGACAAGGAGACCCTCTCCCGCGCGGCGGGCGCCGCCGAGGTGCTGCGCTACGGCGACGCTCTCGCCGACCAGGTTCGCAAGCTCACCGACGGCGTCGGCGTGGCCGCGGTCTACGACGGCGTCGGTGCGGCAACCTTCGAGTCGAGCCTGGCCTCGCTGCGCGTCCGCGGCACGCTCGCCCTGTTCGGCGGCGCGAGCGGTCTCGTACCGCCGTTCGACCTGCAACGGCTCGGCCCGGCCGGTTCACTGTTCGTCACTCGGCCGACCCTCGCGCACTACATCCGCGATCGCGCCGAATTGACCTGGCGCGCGGGCGATGTGCTCGGCGCTATTGCCGACGGCTCGCTGAACATCCGAATCGGCGCCACCTACCCACTCGCCGACGCCGAGCGGGCCCATCGCGACCTGGAGGGCCGCAAGACCACGGGTTCCATCGTCCTGCTCCCCTGAGTCGCGGTCGGAAAGCATTGCGGCGGTGGGCAAGTCGCTGATTGCCCACCGCCGGTCAGTAATCTCGCCCGGTGAGTCCACGGTAGACGAAGCGAGTCAGACCGTTCACCGCCTGTTCGTCGGTCAGGTCGACGGTGCCGTCCTCGACCGCGACCAGCAGGCTCTGGGTGAGCAGGAACATCATCGCCAGACTGGCGTCGGGCGTGCTCGGCAGCCGTAATCCTTCGGCGGCGAAGCCTGCCACGTGGTCGATGATGTCCGTGCGCTGCTGGCTGCCGAACCGTGCGACCATGCGGGCGAAGTCGTCGTTGACCAACGCCGCCTGATTCACCGCGCGCAGCACCGCCGCGTGTTCCCGCGCGAAGGTCCAATATCCGGCGACGTGGTAGCGCACCGCCTCCGGGTCGCTGAAGTCCGGGTTGTGGTCGGGCTGCTCCGCGCGCTCGTCACCCGCCGCTGCCAGGTCACTCAGTAGCGCTTGAAGCAGCTCTTCCTTGCTTGCGAAGTGGTTGTAGAACGACCCCGCCGCGCGACCCGCGGTCGTCGTGATGTCGGTGATCTTGGTGTTCAGATAGCCGCGCTCGGCGAACAGCCGCAGGGCGGCGGCCTTCAGCGCGTGCTCGGTCTCGGCCGACTTCTCCTTGCGGCTCAGGGACACCCGCATCACCTCCTTGACATGGAAACGTACCAACCCTCATGCTGAAATTGCATTCACTGAATTTAATTTCATCAGGAGTAACTCATGACTCGGCTCGTCCTCGTCGCGGGTGCCGGCCCCACCGGCCTCACCCTCGCTCTCGACCTCGCTCGCCGGAACATCCCGGTCCGGATCATCGACAAGGCCGCGGAGTTCTTCGCCGGTTCCCGCGGCGACGGCATCCAGCCGCGCACCCTGGAGGTGTTCGACGACCTGGGTGTGCTCGACGCGGTGCGCGCGGCCGGGATGCCGATACCCGCGATGCGCGTCCACCTCGACGGCGAGTTCGTCACCGAGCGCAGGATGTGGGAGCCGATCGAGCCGACCCCCACCGTCCCCTACCCGAATCCGTGGGTGCTCGGCCAATCCGGGACCGAGGGCATCCTGCGCGATCGGCTCGCCGAGTTCGGCGTGCACGTCGAACTCGGCACCACGCTGGTCGACTTCGACCAGAACGAGGGCGCTGTCACGGCGACGCTGGAGCGCGACGGTGCGCGCGAGTCCGTGCGCGCCGCCTACCTGGTCGGTGCCGACGGTGGTAAAAGCACCGTGCGCAAGACGTTGGGCATTCCGTTCGAAGGCAACACCGACGAGTCGATCCGGATGCTGCTCGGCGACGTCCGGGCCGACGCACTCGACCACGAGTTCGGTTACTGGTTCGCCGCCGCCGACCGGCCGATGGAGGGCATCGCCCTGTCGCCGTTGCCCGGTGGGCGCCAGTTCCAGTTCGCCGCCCCGTCGACCGGCGACGCGCAGCCGAGCCTCGCGCTGCTTCAGAAGTACGTGGACCGCTACTGCGGACGCGACGACGTCATCCTGACCGAACTCAGCTGGGTTACGGTGTGGCGACCGAATGTCCGCCTGGCCCAGCGATTCCGCGAGGGACGCGTCTTTCTGGCCGGTGACGCCGCGCACGCGCACCCGCCCACCGGAGGACAGGGGCTGAACACCGGCATCCAGGACAGCTACAACCTCGGCTGGAAGCTGGCCGCCGCGCTCGCCGGTGACGACGCACCGCTGGAAATCTACGAATCCGAACGAAGGACGGTGGCCGCCCGGGTACTCGGTCTGAGCTCGGAACTGCTGGACAAGCTGGTCGACGGCGACGAGGACGCGATGCGACGCGGACCGGAGACCCAGCAGCGGGACATCAGCTACCGCGATCCGGCCGCGCGTGCGCCGCTGGCGGCGGGTGATCGCGCACCGGACGCGCCGCTGAAAGACGAAGCGGGCCGTCCGATCCGGCTGTTCGACCTGTTCCGCGGACCGCACGCGACGCTGCTGTCGTTCGGCAGCACCGCCCCGGCCGGGCCCGACGCGTATGCGGTGGTTCGCCCTGGGATGCCGGTGGCGGGACCGCATGTGGTGGATGTCGATGGGCACGCGCACACCGCCTACGCCGCGGCCGAGGGCACCTGCGTGCTTGTCCGGCCGGATGGCTACGTGGGCGCGATCAGCTGAAGAAGCTGCCGATGGTGTCCCAGCCGAGCACCGAGTCCACCGCGAGACCGCAGAACACCACGGCCAAGTAGTTGTTCGACTGCAGGAACAGCCGCAGCGGCTTCACCGATTCGCCGCGCCGCACGCCCGCGTACAGCTGGTGGGCCATGAGCAGGAACCACGCTCCGGCCACCAGGGCCACGGCTGCGTAGACCACACCGGTCGCCGGCACGAGGGCCAGGGTGGTGAGCACGGTCAGCCAGGTGTAGACGACGATCTGCTTGGTGACGGTCCGCTCGGTGGCCACCACCGGCAGCATCGGCACGCCCGCCGCGCGGTAGTCCTCCTTGTAGCGCATGGCCAGCGCCCAGGTATGCGGGGGTGTCCAGAAGAAGATGACACCGAACAGCGCGAGGGCGGGCAAGCCGATACCGCCGGTCACTGCCGACCAGCCCACCAGCGCGGGCATGCAGCCCGCGGCGCCGCCCCAGACCACGTTCTGCGAAGTGCGGCGCTTGAGGCCGAGCGTGTACACGAAAACATAGAACAGGATCGTCGTGACCACGAGCAGGCCGCTGAGCAGATTGGCCTGCCACCACAACCAGGCGAACGAGCCGACGCCCAGCAGCACACCGAACACGAAGGCGTTCCTGGTCGGCACCGCGTCCCTGGCCAGCGGACGTTTGGCGGTCCGCTTCATCACCTTGTCGATGTCGGCGTCGGCGACACAGTTCAGCGTGTTCGCGCTCGCGGCGCCCATCCAGCCGCCGAACAGCGTGACCGCGATCAACCGGAGGTCGACCGTGCCACGATCGGCGAGCAGCATGGTGGGAATCGTGGCGACCAGCAGCAGTTCGATGACACGTGGTTTGGTCAGTGCGATGTACGCCAACACCCGCCGCATGAGTCGAGACGGTAGACCGGGACCCGTGAACCGATCGGCCAGCGCCGTCGCGGAGGAGCCGTGTGCACCGTCGCCACCCGGCCGTTGCCCAATCCGCACTGTCTCTCCTCGCACGCTGTGCATCGCCTCCGGCCCGGACCAGCAGCGCGCCATCCCGGCGATACGGATGCGCCGGTGCCGGACCTCCGTCCGCTCCGGCGCCCCCTCCGACCCGGTGCGGCGCGATTACTACTACAAAGGATGGTAGACCCCCGCTGCCCCCTCCTCTCCCCGCGCCCCCGCGCAAACCCCGGCGCGCAGGCACTGCCCCTGGACACAGCCGCCCGTTAAACACGGGTTACTGCTGTGCCGGTCAAGCAGCACATCTAGGGTAGTTGGGTAAGCCCGGTATGCACGCCATCGCTGCCGTGCGGTCATCGCCGTCAGAACCCCACCGCCGTCGACGAAACCAATGTCAGGAGAACCTCGGTCGTGTCAGTCACAGACGACATCCGCGCCCTCACTCAGCCGAACCACCCGGACGACTGGACGGATCTCGACACCAAGGCCGTCGACACCATCCGGGTCCTGGCCGCCGACGCGGTGCAGAACACCGGGAACGGTCACCCCGGCACGGCGATGAGTCTGGCGCCGCTGGCGTACACGCTCTACCAGCGCACCATGCGTCTCGACCCCAGCGATCCCAGCTGGGTGGGCCGGGACCGGTTCGTGCTCTCCTGCGGCCACTCCAGCCTGACTCAGTACATCCAGCTCTATCTCGCCGGTTTCGGTCTGGAACTGGACGATCTGAAGAACCTGCGCAAGTGGGGCTCGCTCACCCCGGGTCACCCGGAGTTCCGCCACACCGACGGCATCGAGATCACGACCGGGCCGCTCGGCCAGGGCCTGGCCTCGGCGGTCGGCATGGCGATGGCGGCGCGGCGCGAGCGCGGCCTGTTCGACCCGGACGCCGCGCCCGGCACCAGCCCGTTCGACCACTTCATCTATGTGGTCGCGTCCGACGGTGATCTCGAAGAGGGCGTCACCTCCGAGTCGTCGTCGGTCGCGGGCACCCAGCAGCTGGGCAATCTCGTCGTGGTCTACGACGACAACCGGATCTCCATCGAGGACGACACCACCATCGCCTTCACCGAGGACGTCGCGAAGCGTTACGAAGCCTACGGCTGGCACGTGCAGGTGGTCGAGGGCGGTGAGGACGTCGTCGCGATCGAGGCCGCGCTGGACGCCGCCAAGGCCGAGACCGGCAAGCCCTCCATCATCGTGTTGCGTACCGTCATCGGCTACCCGGCGCCGGGCAAGATGAACACCGGGGCAGCGCACGGCGCCGCGCTGGGCGCCGACGAGGTGGCCGCTACCAAGAAGATCCTCGGCTTCGACCCGGAGCAGAGTTTCCAGGTGGACGATGCGGTCATCGCGCACACCCGCAGGGCTATCGAGCGCGGCCGGGAAGCCCACCAGGAATGGCAGCGGTCGTTCGATGCGTGGGCCGCGGCGAACCCCGACAACAAGGCGCTGTTCGATCGTCTCGCCGAGCGGCGCCTGCCCGAAGGCTGGGCCACGAATCTGCCGACCTACGAAGCCGATCCGAAGGGCATGGCCACCCGCAAGGCTTCCGGCAAGGTGCTCGCCGCGCTCGCGCCGGTGCTGCCCGAGCTGTGGGGCGGTTCGGCCGACCTCGCCGAGTCCAACAACACCACCATGCCCGACCAGCCCAGCTTCGGGCCGGAGTCGATCTCGACCGGCATGTGGAAGACCAACCCGTACGGCCGCACCCTGCACTTCGGTGTGCGCGAGCACGCGATGGGCTCGATCCTCAACGGCATCGCCTTGCACGGCCCGACCCGCCCCTACGGCGGCACCTTCCTGGTCTTCAGCGACTACATGCGTCCTGCGGTTCGCCTGGCCGCGCTGATGCGGGTACCCGCGATCTACGTGTGGACCCATGACTCCATCGGCCTCGGCGAGGACGGCCCTACCCATCAGCCGATCGAGCACCTGGCCGCGCTGCGCGCCATCCCCGGCCTGAATGTGGTCCGCCCCGGCGACG
This sequence comes from Nocardia sp. 2TAF39, assembly GCF_052114905.1. Lineage (NCBI taxonomy): Bacteria > Bacillati > Actinomycetota > Actinomycetes > Mycobacteriales > Nocardiaceae > Nocardia > Nocardia sp. 2TAF39. The sequence continues at coordinate 108,804 of NZ_JBFRFQ010000009.1, read as the reverse complement.
CCAACGAGACCACCTACGCCTGGCGCACCATCCTCGAGCGTGACAGCAGCGAGCATGCTTCGCACTTCTCGGTCTCCGAGCCACCGCATCAGGACGGCCCGTCGGGGCTGGCGCTGACCCGCCAGGATCTGCCGATCCAGGAGGGCACCAGCTACGAGGGTGTGTCGAAGGGCGGCTACATCCTGGCCGAGGCGTCCACCGGCACACCGCAGGTGATCCTGATCGCTACCGGTTCGGAGCTCCAACTCGCGGTCGCCGCCCGCACTACGCTGGAGGAGCAGGGCATCGGAACCCGCGTGGTGTCGATGCCGTGTGTGGAGTGGTTCGACGCACAGGACAAGGCTTACCGGGACGAGGTGCTCCCGCCCGCAATCGCCGCACGTGTCGCCGTCGAGGCCGGTATCGCGATGCCGTGGTACCGGTTCGTCGGTGACGCAGGCGAGATCGTATCGATCGAGCACTTCGGCGCCTCCGCCGACTACAAGACCCTGTTCCGCGAATTCGGCTTCACTCCGGAAGCCGTCGTTGCCGCAGCGCAGCGCACGCTCGAGAACGTGAAGGGATAAGCGCTCATGGCACAGAACGAAAACCTCGCCACCCTCTCCGCGGCAGGCGTCTCCGTGTGGCTCGACGATCTGTCCAGGGACCGGATCCAGTCCGGCAATCTGGCGGACCTGATCGCCACCCGCAGCGTCGTCGGGGTCACCACCAACCCGACGATCTTCCAGGGTGCGCTGAGCCAGGGGCACGCCTACGACGGCCAGGTGAAAGAGCTTGCCGCCCAAGGGGCGGACGCCGAGGCCGCGATCCGGACCATCACCACCGACGACGTGCGCGCCGCCTGCGATGTGTTCGCCCCGGTGTACGAGGCGACCGGCGGCGTGGACGGCCGGGTCTCCATCGAGGTCGATCCTCGCCTGGCGTTCGACGCGGAGAAGACCACCGCCCAGGCCGTCGAGCTGTGGAAGATCGTCGACCGGCCCAACCTGTTCATCAAGATCCCGGCCACCGAGGCGGGCCTGCCCGCGATTACGGCCGTGATCGCGGAGGGAATCAGCGTGAACGTCACGCTGATCTTCTCGGTCCAGCGCTACCGCTCGGTGATGGGCGCGTACCTGGACGGCCTGCGGAAGGCCGAGATCGCCGGACATGATTCGGCCAAGATCCATTCGGTCGCCTCGTTCTTCGTGTCCCGGGTGGACACCGAGATCGACAAGCGACTGGAGGCGATCGGCACCGCCGAGGCGCTCGCGCTGCGCGGTAAGGCCGGTATCGCCAACGCGCGTCTGGCCTACGCCGAGTACCAGGACGTGTTCGACGGCGGCAAGCGCACCTCCACCTACACGGACCTGGCCGCATCCGGCGCGAATCGCCAGCGGCCGCTGTGGGCTTCGACCGGCGTGAAGAACCCGGACTACTCCGACACCATGTACGTCACCGAGCTGGTGGCGCCGAACACGGTGAATACCCTGCCGGAGAAGACCCTGGCGGCCGTCGCCGACCACGGCGAGATCCGCGGCGACACCGTCAGCGGCACGGCCGCGGAGGCCAAGGCGGTCTTCGACGAGTTGGTCGCGGTCGGCATCGACCTGGACGACGTGTTCGCGGTGCTCGAGCGCGAAGGCGTGGACAAGTTCGAGAAGTCCTGGGAGGAGTTGCTGTCCGCCACGGCCGACGAATTGAACTCGGCCGCCTCCGGAACTGACGTGTCCGGGAACAGCTGACCGATGGCCGGCACAGCATCCACGGGAAAACCAGCCGCGACCGCCTGGAAGAACCCGCTCCGCGACCAGCGGGACAAACGACTCCCGCGCATCGCGGGCCCGTGCAGCATGGTGATCTTCGGCGTCACCGGTGATCTGTCCCGAAAGAAACTGATGCCGGCCATCTACGACCTCGCGAACCGGGGGCTGCTGCCACCGGGCTTCGCCTTGGTCGGCTTCGCCCGCCGCGACTATACGGACGAGGACTTCGCCGCGGTCGTCCTCGACGCGGTGCGGTCGCACGCGCGCACCCCTTTCCGCCAGGAGGTCTGGGACCAGCTCGCCGAGGGAATTCGGTTCGTACAGGGCAGCTTCGATGACAACGCGGCGTTCGCCATGCTCGCCGACACCCTGGCCACCCTGGACAAGGAGCGCGGCACGGGCGGCAATCACGCCTTCTACCTGTCGATTCCGCCGAACATGTTCCCCGTCGTGCTCGATCAGCTCTGCGAACACCGGCTGGCACAGCCGATCGGCACCGACGAGGCGGGCCGCAAGCCGTGGCGGCGCGTGGTGATCGAGAAGCCGTTCGGGCACGACCTGGAAACCGCCCAGGAACTCAACGCGCTGGTCAACCGGGTTTTCCCGGAAGAGACGGTGTTCCGCATCGACCACTATCTCGGCAAGGAGACGGTGCAGAACATCCTGGCACTGCGCTTCGCCAACCAGCTGTTCGACCCGATCTGGAACGCCAACTACGTCGACCACGTCCAGATCACCATGGCCGAGGACATCGGATTGGGCGGGCGCGCAGGCTATTACGACGGCATCGGCGCTGCGCGCGACGTGATCCAGAACCACCTGCTGCAGCTGCTCGCGCTCACCGCCATGGAGGAGCCGATCAGCTTCGAGCCCAAGCAACTGCAGGCCGAGAAGATCAAAGTGCTCTCGGCGACCAAGCTCGTCGAGCCGCTGGAAGAGACCACCGCGCGCGGCCAGTACGCAGAGGGCTGGCAGGGTGGCGAGCACGTGGTCGGCCTACTGGACGAGGAAGGCTTCGACCCACAGTCGCGCACCGAGACCTATGCCGCGATCACCCTCGAGGTCGACACCCGCCGCTGGGCATGCGTCCCGTTCTACCTGCGCACCGGAAAACGGTTGGGCCGCAGGGTGACCGAGATCGCCGTGATCTTCAAGCGGGCGCCGCACTTGCCGTTCGATCAGACCATGACCGAGGAACTGGGGCAGAACGCGCTGGTCATCCGGGTACAGCCGGACGAGGGCATCACCATGCGGTTCGGCTCGAAGGTGCCGGGCTCCGGCATGGAAGTACGTGACGTCAACATGGACTTCAGCTACGGCGAGGCGTTCACCGAGTCCTCCCCCGAGGCCTACGAGCGCCTGATCCTCGACGTGCTACTCGGGGTGCCATCGCTGTTCCCGGTGAACGCGGAGGTCGAATTGTCCTGGCGCATTCTGGATCCGGTGCTCGAGCACTGGGCCGCCGACGGCAAACCGGAGCCGTACGAGGCCGGCACCTGGGGTCCGCCCTCCGCCGACGAGATGCTCGCCCGCACCGGGCGCGAATGGCGGCGGCCATGATCATCGACATGCCCGAGACCACGACCGGCGAGGTCACGAAGCGCTTGGTGCAGCTGCGCGAGAGCAACGGCGTGATCACCATGGGCAGGGTGCTCACCCTGGTGGTGTGCACGCTGGACAGCTCCGAGGCCGAAGACGCGATCGACGCCGCGAACGACGCCAGCCGCGAGCATCCCTGTCGCGTGGTGGTGCTCGCGCGCGGCGACCGCGAGGCTGCCACCCGACTGGACGCGCAGATCCGCGTGGGCGGTGACGCGGGCGCGGCCGAGGTGATAGTGCTTCGACTGCAAGGTGATCTGGTCAACCACGAGAACAGCGTCGTCATCCCGTTCCTGCTGCCGGACACACCGGTGGTCGCCTGGTGGCCGCGCGGCGCACCGGAGTTCCCGTCCAAGGACTCGGTGGGTCGTCTGGCAACGCGGCGCATCACCGACGCCACGTTCGCGGCCGACCCGCAGGCGACGATCAAGAAGCGACTCGCCTCCTACGCGAGCGGCGACACCGACCTGGCCTGGAGCCGAATCACCTACTGGCGTGCGCTGCTGGCCGCCGCGTTGGACGAACCGCCATTCGAACCGGTGGAGTCGGTGACGGTGTCCGGGCTGCGCAACGAGCCCGCCCTGGACATGCTGGCCGGCTGGCTGGCCGCCCGGCTCGGCTGCCCGGTTCGGCGCCGCTCGGGTGCGCTGCGTGTGGAGGTGCGCCGCCCGTCGGTCGACTTCGCGATCGAGCGGCCGCAGACCGGCCGCACCGCGACGGTCACCCGCACCGGCGACCCGGATCAGCGGATCGCGCTGGCGCGCAGGGAGACTCGTGACTGTCTCGCCGAGGAACTACGCAGGCTGGATGCCGACGAGATCTACGCGGAGGCCCTGGCCGGAATCGAGAGGGTGAGCTATGAGTGACCACACCGATTCGGAATTCCCCAGTGACACCGTCGAGGTTCATCTCGACACCGACGCGCTGGTCACCGCCGCGGCGGCCCGTTTCGTCGCGATCGTCGTCGCGGCCCAGGCCGAGCGCGGCTCCGCGTCGGTGGTGCTGACCGGCGGCGGGACCGGAATCGGACTGCTCGAACAAGTGCGCAAGACGCCCGGCGATGTCGACTGGTCCCGGCTCGACGTGTTCTGGGGCGACGAACGTTTCGTCCCCGCAGGCGATCCGGAGCGCAACGACCTGCAAGCCAGGCAGGCACTGCTCGACCACGTGCCGCTGGACCCGGCGCGGGTGCATCCGGTGGCAACCTCCGACGGTGAATACCCCGACCCGGTCGAGGCCGCCGCCGAGTATTCCGCGGCCGTGCATGCCTATCTCGCCGAGCACGGCGCGTTCGACCTGCATTTGCTCGGTATGGGCGGAGAAGGTCACGTGAACTCGCTGTTCCCCCACACCGACGCAGTGCGTGCGGAGCACGAACTCGTTGTCGCCGTGACGGATTCGCCGAAGCCGCCGCCGGTCCGGGTGACCCTGACTTTGCCCGCCGTCCGCCGCGCCCGCCACGTGGTATTGGCGGTAGGCGGCGCGGCCAAGGCCGAGGCGGTCGCCGCGGCCATCACAGGCGCGGAGCCGGTGGACATTCCCGCAGCGGGTGCCATGGGTATCGACTCCACCACGTGGCTGCTGGATCAGGACGCGGCGGCCGCGTTGCGCTGACCCGTGCGGACGGGCGTGTCCGACGGGCGGAGTTCTACGGGATGATCTTTCGATGACCGATCAGGCAGTGGATCTGGACGAGCGGTTTCGCACCGCGATCTCGGCGCTCATTGCGCCGCCGAAGCGCCCGGCGGGTCAGTCGATCGAGCCGGGCAGCGCGATCACGGGCGAAGCGTGTCTCGCGCTGTTCGAATCGCAGGCGACGAGTAGACATCTCGACCTCGCGGCACGCCGGCTCGGCAGTGCCCGGCGCGGCTACTACAGCATCGGGTCCTCTGGCCACGAAGGCAACGCGGCGCTGGCCGCGGTCCTGCGGGTCACCGATCCCGCCCTGCTGCACTACCGGTCGGGGGCATTCTTCGTGCACCGGGCCCGCCAGGTGGGCGGACTCGACCCGATTCGGGACGTGTTGCTCGGTGTGGTCGCCGCGGCGGCGGATCCGATCTCCGGTGGTCGGCACAAGGTCTTCGGCAGCACGGCGGCGAACGTCATCCCGCAGACCTCCACGATCGGCTCACATCTTCCGCGCGCGGTCGGGCTGGCCTTCGCGATCGACCGCGCGGCTCGGCTCGGCGTGTCCGCGCAGTGGCCGCCGGATTCGGTGGTGCTGTGCAGTTTCGGTGACGCATCCGCGAACCACTCTACGGCGGCGGGCGCGATCAACGCTGCCATACACACCGCACACCAAGGGATTTCGATGCCGATCCTGTTCGTCTGCGAGGACAACGGCATCGGGATCAGCGTGCCGACGCCGCCGGACTGGATCGAGCAAGCGTACGGCCGTCGGCCCGGCCTGGCGTTCTTCAGCGCGGACGGATGCGACGCGCGCGACGCACTGACGACCGGAGCCGCCGCCGCGCAGTGGGTTCGGGACCGCCGCACGCCCGCGTTCCTGCGGCTGCGGACCGTTCGCCTACTGGGCCATGCGGGTTCGGACGTCGAAGCAGCCTACCGCCGCCCCGCGGACATCGCCGCCGACCTGCTGCGCGATCCGGTGCTGGCGACGGCACGGCTGCTGATTGCCTCCGGCGTGGCGACGCCCACCGAGGTCCTGGAGCGCTACAACGACCTCGGCCACCGGGTGACCGCGATGGCCGAACTCGTCTGGCGTGAGCCGAAACTCACCTCCACCGAGGCGGTGACCGCTCCGATCGGGGCGTCACGCACCGCGCTGGTGCGCACCGACGTGCTCCGGGTCAACGCGCTCCCGGCCGGCGCGGACCCCAGCCGGGAATCACCGCGCGGCATCGCAGCACAGCCCGGTGCGAACGGTGCGACGCCGCCGGACAATCCGACAACCCTCGCCCAAGCGATCAATCACACGCTCGCGGATCTGCTGGCCCGCGATCGAGACGTGCTCGTCTTCGGGGAGGACGTCGGCCGCAAAGGCGGGGTGTACGGCGTGACGAAGGGGTTGCAGAAGACGTTCGGCGCGCGCCGCGTGTTCGACACCCTGCTGGATGAGCAGAGCGTCCTCGGCACCGCGCTCGGCGCGGGGTTGGCCGGATTCGTGCCGATCCCGGAGATCCAGTACCTCGCCTACCTGCACAACGCCGCCGACCAACTGCGTGGCGAAGCGGCCACGCTGTCGTTCTTCTCCGATGGCCGCTACCGGAACCCGATGGTGGTCCGGATCGCCGGATACGCCTATCAGAAGGGCTTCGGCGGCCACTTTCACAACGACAACTCGATCGCCGCGCTGCGCGATATCCCCGGCTTGATCATCGCGTCTCCCTCCCGCGCCGACGACGCCGCGGCCATGCTGCGCACGTGCGTTTCCGCCGCCCGGGTGGACGGCAGGGTATGCCTGTACCTGGAGCCCATCGCGCTATATCACACCCGCGACCTGCACCAGCCCGGCGACGATGGCTGGCTCGCACGCGCGTCGCCCGCCGAGCACGTCGAGATCGGCCGCGCCCGCGTCTACGGCGACGGCGCGGACCTGACCCTTGTCAGCTTCGCCAACGGCGTACCGATGAGCCTGCGCGTCGCGCACCGCCTGGCCCAGCGCGGCCTCCACGCGCGCGTTCTCGACCTGCGCTGGCTCGCGCCGCTGCCGGTGGACGATCTGCTCCAGCACGCACTCGCGACCGGCCGTGTCCTGGTCGCGGACGAAACCCGGCACAGTGGCGGCGTGTCCGAGGCGGTCTGCACCGCCTTGATCGACGCGGGTTTCGAGGGGCGCATCACGCGAGTCACCAGCGAGGACAGTTTCGTCCCGCTGGGACCGGCTGCCGACACGGTGCTGCTCGACGAGAGCAAGATCGAGGCCGCGGCGGGCGAACTCCTCGGCGAGGTCACCCGCGCGGGCCTGCGGCACGCCCGAGCGCGGGTTACCCGGGAATTCGATTCGACGGGGGAATAGTGGAAATACAGTGATGGTGACGGTGACCAGCAGCGGAAGGGCACGGCGATGACCACGATGTCCATGCTCGGCGAGGTACGGCCGGAGCACGAGCACACGACGGACGGCGATCTGGTACTCCTGCACTATCTGCGGTCCTTCCGCAAGCCGGTGCTCGAGGTCTGGTCGGCGGCCACTGATCGCGGCCAGCTCACCCGCTGGCTCGGCGCCGTTACCGGCGGCAACGGCAACCTCACCATCGAACCGCTCGACGGCCCCGTCTCCGGCCCGATCGCGGTGCGCGTCGACCACTGCCGGGCACCGCACGAACTGGTCGTGCACATCGACGGATGCCTGCTCGAGGTCCATATGAACCAGGTCGGCGTGGTCACCACCGTCGAATTGTCCCGCCGGCACGTCTGCCCCGCCGACGTGGGCGCCATCGGCCCCCGCTGGCAGTATCTACTCGACCGCCTCACGGCCTACCTCGACTACCAACCCATGCCCTGCTGGTCCGACTACTCGAAGCTGACTGAGGAATACCGGTAGGCCGCTGCTCAGAAGAAGAACCCGGCGATACCCCAGCCGGGGCGGGCCTGGGCCTCCCTGATCCATGCGATACAGGATTCGATGGCGGCCAGCACCTCGTGGTCGATCTCTTCCCGCTGCCGTGGCGTGGTCGATTCCCACTGGACCAGGGCTTCGGCACATTGCTCAGGGGTCCATTCGCCGTAACCGGGCAGGTCGTCAGGCTGGGGCAGTGCGGGGGGCAGCGAGTGGTACATGAAGGCGCGGACGCTGATCGCCTTGATGCCGAGCGTCGCGAGCCCGTCATCGATGTGGTCGAGCCAGGCGCCGCCGAACGCGGAGAAGTACCGGTTGTCCACGAACCTGCCGTAGAACTGGCAGATCGTTTGGTAGGCATAGCCGTATTGGAACCCGCATGACGGGTCGAGGGGGCCGCCGGCGATGACGGCGCGCACCGCGTCGTAGCGGGTGGGTGCGCCGTTCGCGATCTCTTCGGCGAACCAGTCATCATCGTGGGTCAGCTGGGCCTTGAACCGGCCCCCGATCATGCGCCGGAGCTTGTCGTCCCTGGACCCGATGGCGCCCCTGATCCGGCCCAGTTCGACGACGTAGATGCTCAGGCAATAGCTCATTCAGGAGACCCTAGCGGTGGCCACCGACAGTGAACGCCCCTCCGTGCGAAGATGTTTCGGCTCAGCCCGGGATGTCGGAGGGCTACGGGACGAGGTGACGCAGATGCGCGGTGATCAGCCGATTGACCTCCTCGGCGCGTTCCAGCTGCACCAGGTGGCCCGCGTTCGCGATCTCGGTCACCTCACGCAGGTCGGGGACGTGCGCGCGCATGGTGGTCAGCGGGTCGTGGCCGCTGAAGCCCTCCATGTCGGGGTCCCGATCGCCGTACAGGAAGTAGGCCGGGACGGTGACCTTCGCTCCTGCGTAGTCGGCCGTCAGTTCCCAGTTGCGATCCAGGCTTCGGTACCAGTTCAATCCGCCGGTGAACCCGGTGCGCTCGAAATCCTGTGCCAGGGTCTCCAATTCGTCCTCGCCCAGCCAGCGCCACGGCAACGTGGGGGCCGCGGGAAGCACGTCGAGGTAGCCGGTGCCCTCTGCCGGGAAACGCCAGGTGTCCAGGTAGTGGTAGTCGGCGCTGAGGGCGTGGTACACGCGGGCGAGGAATTCGCGAGGACACGCGCCGAGCTCCGCATCGGCGACGCCGGGTACCTGAAAGTAGTGCAGGTGCAGGAAGTGTCGCGCGGCCGCCTTCGCCCACAGCTGCGAGGGCGCACGCGGCGGACGCGGCGCGAACGGGTTGTTCAGGACGATGATGCCGCGCACCCGCTCCGGTGCCCGCAATGCCAGTTCCCACACCAGCGCGGCGCCGAAGTCCAGGCCGATGAACACCGCCTGCTCGGCGCCGAGATCGTCGAGCAGGCCCAGTAGGTCCTCGCACACCGCACGGTTCGTGTAGGCCTCGAGCTCGGCGGGGATCTCGGTCTGCCCGTAGCCGCGCAGGTCCGGTGCGATGGCGCGATAGCCCGCCGCGGCGACTGCGGGCAGCTGGCGGTGCCAGATGTACCAGGTGTGCGGGAAGCCGTGGCAGAAGATCACCGGCTCGCCCTCCCCCTGCTCGGCGACGTGCATTCGGATGCCGTGGGTCGTCACGAACCGATGGGTCGACTCCACTCCGGCCTCCAAAACATAGAACGCGTTCTGGTTTCACGGTAATGTTCCGAGACCGTGAGCGGAATACCCGACGGGCTCGAAGGCAAGATCGCGGTGGTCACCGGCGCCAGCCGAGGCATAGGCAAGGGCATCGCGCTGGAATTGGGCGCTGCGGGCGCGACGGTGTTCGTTACCGGGCGCTCGGCGACGAAGGGGCCGATACCGGGCACCGTGCACGAAACCGCCACCGAGATCGACGCGGTGGGCGGGGTCGGGATTCCGTTCGTCTGCGACCACCGGGACGATGACGCGGTCGAGCGGCTGTTCGAGCGGATCCGCACCGAGCACGGCCGGCTGGACGTGCTGGTGAACAACGTCTACAACTCCCCTGCCGCGGCGCGCTGGCTCGGCAAGCCGTTCTGGGAGGTGCCGCCCGCGGCGTGGGACGAGAGCTTCGACGTGGGTGTCCGATCACATTACGTGGCAAGCTTTTTCGCCGCGCCATTGCTGATCGAGTCGGGTGGGTTGATCGTCAATATCTCCTCGCCCGGCGCGCGCAGGTACATGCACAATGCGGTGTACGGAGTAGCGAAGACCGCGCTCGACCGGCTCACCGCCGACATGGCGCACAATCTCGCGGGCACCGAGGTGACCGTTGTGTCGCTGTGGCCCGGGATTGTGGATACCGAACTGCTGCAACTGGTACCGGCCGACGCCACGGGGCAGCGACTGGTGACGTTGCCCGGCGAAGGGACGTTCGACCTCGCCGAGGCGGAGACACCGCGCTTCCCGGGCCGCGCGGTCGTCGCGCTGGCGACCGACCCCGGGCGACGCACCCGCACCGGATTGCCCTGGCGGGTCGCGGATCTCGCCGCGGACTACGGCTTCACCGACATCGACGGACGTGTTCCCCGCATCGACTGAATCCGCCGCGGCGACGGGTGGTGACCGACCGGGTCAGGCGAACTTGATCTCCAGGCCGATACCGAGAATGGCGATGAGCCAGATCGCCCCGGTGAAGATGGTGATGCGGTCGAGGTTCTTCTCCACGACGGTCGAGCCGGACAGGCTGGATTGCACGCCGCCGCCGAACAGGCTGGACAGACCTCCACCCTTGGCGCGGTGCAGCAGCACCAGCAGCACCAGCAGCACGCTGGTGATGATCAGGAGGATATCCAGGAACATCCGCATGCCGGACAGTGTATGCGGTCGGCGGAATCCCACCGAATCAGGCATGCATCCGGACGGCTCGGCCGCGCGGCCGCCAGTCCGGCTAGCGCGGGTCGACGGCGACCAGGTGGGTGACCTGGTCGTCGTCATCGATGGTGAACTTCGCGACGGCCTGCTCGCGCAGTTCGTCCCGGGCGGTGAGCCGAACCTGGTGCTGGTGCATGTGCTCGGCCCAGGACCGCACGACGAATGCTTCCACGTAGCGGTCGAGCACCCCGACGTCACGGTAGAGACGCCATTCCATGGCGCCGGTGCGCTGCCGGGACCTGCCGACGAAAACCATGGCGGCCAGGAATTCCTCAACGCTCTCCTGCGGCACGGCGTAGCTGCGCAGGATCAGCACCGGGCCGTCGTCGGGATCGGGTTCGACGACCAACTGCGGTTCCGGCCAGAACGCCGACGGGGTCAGGTCCAACTCCTCGGCGTTGTGCCGAATCGGTAACCACGGGGTGCTCAGCGCGCAGATCCCGAGCAGCGCCGCGGCCAACAACAGTGCCGACACCGATCCGAGCGCGTTGGCGACCAGGCCCCAGACCAGCGAGCCCACCGCCTGCCCACCCATGAACACCAGCAGGTACACCGAGAGCCCGCGCGCACGCACCCACGCGGGCAGCAGCAGCTGCATGGTCGAGTTCATCGTGGACATCGCCAGCAGCCACGCCAGCCCGGCGAAGATCAACAGCACCAGCACGGCGGGCAGGACGCGCAGCAGTGCGGTGCCCGAGGTCGCGAGGCCGAACAGGATCGCGGCCGTGGTCAGCCGCTGCGTCGGAGTCAGCAGACTCCGCAGTCGCGACAATGCGGCGGCACCGAGCACCGCGCCCAGCCCGAGTGCGCCGAGCATCAGGCCGTAGCCGGAGGACGAGAGCCCGAGCCGATCCCGCGCGATCACCGGGAGCAGCGCCCATACCGCGCTGGCCGGCGCGATGAACAGGATCGAGCGCAGCAGCACCCGGCGGATCGCGGGTGCGGCCCGGATGAACCGGGTGCCCGCCTGCAACGCCGCGAGCGGACGTTCGGTGGGCAGTCGCCGATCCGTCGCCGGCCTGCGCCAGACAGTGAGGACCGCGACGATCCCGCCGAACGACACCGCGTTCAGTGCGAACACCAGCGTCGGCCCGGACAGCGAGACCAGCACACCGGCCAGCGCGGGGCCGACCGCCCTTCCGATGTTGATGTTCATGCTGCCCAGCGCCGCGGCGGCCGGGATCTGCGCACGCGACACCAGTTCCGGCTGGATCGCCTGCCACGCGGGCGCGGTCAACGCCTGCCCGCAGCCCAGCAGGAACAGCAAGGTCAACAGCACCCCCGGGGTGGTGTGCCCCGTCGCGGTCGAGACCGCGAGAATCGTCGCGAGCGCCGCCATCATGGACTGCGCGCCGAGCAGCAGCCTGCGCCGGTCCACCAGATCGGCGATCACCCCGGACGGGATGGCCAGCAGCATCACCGGCAGCGTGATGGCGGTCTGCACGAACGAGACCAACGCCGCGGCGTTGGGTTGGTCGACCAGGATCCACTGCGCTCCGACGGTCTGCATCCAGGTGCCGAGATTCGACACCAGTTGGGCGATCCACAGCGCTCGGTATACCGGCGAACGCATCGGCGCCCAGGTGGAGCCTGGAACAGTCGTTGCGGCAGCGTTCACTCGCCGAAGCTTAGTCTCGTGACCGGCGCCGACCTGTCGCCGTGTCCGGAACCTGCGCTGTCGACCGCGAGGATGTGGCGGCGAGCAGCAGTGCCACGACGAGCAGCGCGGCGCCTGCCAACCCCGACGCAGTGAGCCGTTCGCCGAGCACCCCCGCGGCGAGCGCCGCGCCGGTCAGCGGTTCGAGCAGGGCGAGGACCGCGGCGATCCCCGGCCCGGCGTTCGACAACCCGCGGAAGTAGAGCGTGTAGGCGAGCGCGGTCGGCACCAGACCCAGCACCAGGACCAGCGCAATGCTGGCTGCCGTCGGATCGAACGCCAGGCCGGAATGCGCGGCAAGCGGGGCAAGCAGCAGCGCGCCGCCGGTGAACCCGAGACCCGTAGTGGTCATCGCATCGAGTCCCGGCACCGGCACCCCGTTGATCACGGTGACCGTCGCGAACGCCGCCGCTGCCGCCGACGCGAACCCCGCGCCCGCAAGTAACCCGCCCGCGCCGACCCCACCGGAGGGAACACCGACCAGCAGCGCAAGGCCGCACAGGGCGATGCCGATCGTGACAGCGCGACGCCGGTCCACCATATGCCTTCCGGTGAGGTGCTCCAGCATCGCGACAACCACCGGCGACATGCCGATGGTGATGAGAGTGGCCAGGCTGACCGAGGATGCCGCGACAGCGCCGAAGTAGGCCGCCTGGAAAATCGCCGCGAGCACGGCGACCGCGCCGACTCTGCGCCACGCCGACAAGTTTCGCGGCCAAGGCCGCCTCATGGTGGCCAGCAGCGCCACCAACAGCAGCCCGCCGACGGCGAGCCGGCAGGTAGCTACCGAAACAGGGGACAGGCCGGTGGCCCGGTTCAACAGGGTACCGAGCAAACCGCCAGTGCCCCAAAGCATTCCGGCGCCGACGAGGTAGACCAGGCCGGAACGGTCGGCCGTAGACACAGATGTGGACATGAAGGATCGCGCTCCTGCGACGAGAAAGGGGAGGTGGTCGCGGAAGCGAGGTGCGCAGCGATGCCGAGAAGCGCGCGCTCACCTGTCGGTGGCGCGCCGGAAACCTACACCTCGCTCAGGAGGCGGGCGGCGGCGTGATCGGGAAGCATCGGTGCACGGCACAGATACTAATACCCACCAACTCTTCGCTGCTGCGCTCGGCACGCCGGTAACCGGCGAACAGCCGGGCCGGGATGCGCGTCGTCGGTAGCATCGCCCCATGGCAGCACACTTCGCTCGACTCGGTCCGGCAGTGCTGCTCGCCCTCGGCGCCGTCGCGGCATGCTCGAGCGTCGGCCCGGACAAGAGCTTCGACGAGCCGAGCCCGATGGGCCGCACCTTCCTCTCCACCGGCGTCGAGGGGACGCCGATCCCTGGCGGCGGCCCGCTCACGGTCACCTTCACCGACAGCCGCGTCTCCGCCGACGCGGGCTGCAACAAGTACAGCGGCGCGGTTACCTTCGACGACCACACCATGCGTGTCTCCGGCCTGGCCAGCACCTTGATCGCCTGCGGCGGCGATCGTCAGGGCGCCGACGAATGGCTCAGCGGCCTGCTGAATTCCGACCCCAGCTGGCGGCTCGACGACGCGAAGCTCACCTTGCACAGCGACGACCGCACGGTCACCATGATCGACAAGAAAGTCGCTCAACCCGACAGGCCCGTGCAGGGGACACCGTGGCTCGTCACCGCGCTCATCACCTCTGACACCCAAATCCGCTCGCAAACCATCGATGAGACGAAACCGGCCCTCACCATTGCCGAGGACGGCGGCGTCTCCGGCGGCACGGGGTGTAATCGCATGACCGGCAGCGCCGAGGTGTCGGGCTCGGAGATCACCTTCCGGATCGCCACCACCAAAATGCTGTGCTCCCCGGAGGTGATGGAGGTCGAACAGGCGGTCCTGAAAGCGTTGGACGGCAAGACCACCGCCACGGTCGACGCCGACACGCTGACCCTGCGCAACGAGAACGGCAGCGGTCTCACGTTGCACGCGCAGTAGGCGCCGGTAGCGCCTACTGCCGCCGGGTGAGCACCACGCGATCAGCGATCCTTTCCTGCTCGCCCGGCGGCGCGAAGAAGATCTCCATGACCACCCGATCGGCTGACTCCAGCCGGATCGCAGTGCGCATCGGAATGGTCTTGCCGACGAACTGCTCGCCCAGCACGCCGGGATCGGTGAACTCCCCCGCCATGATGATGTCGGCATCGCCGCCACTTCCCTTGGCGCCCTTGTAGGTCATCGTCATCGGGGTCACGCTGTCGACCGTCGACCACTCGTAGCGGTTGTCGGTCGGCGAGAACCCGAGCAGCCCCAGCCGGTAGTACGGATTGCCGCCGAGGGTTCCCTCGGCCTCCTCCCGCAGGAAGTTGTTGCCGGTCTCGGTGATCCACTCCCAGTGGGAGACGATCTCACTCTTGGTCGGATGGTCCGCCGTGCCGCCCGCGATGAAGGTCGACTTCTCGCCCTTCCACTCGCCGACAAGCTGATTCAGCTTGCGATGCCCGGCGTCCTGCTGCTCAGGCCGCACTGACGCCGTCCCGGTGGCCGATGCGGCATGGTGATGATCGTGGTCGTTCGACGGGACATCCGAACAGCCGACGATGGTGGCCAGCGCGAGAAACGCGGCCGGAAGTACGACATACAGCTTGCGTGGAGTCACAAAAGTCCTTGTCGAGCAGGGGTATCACACCGAGCCATCATCCTACGGCTACCGGTCATGCCGCGCCGGCCGAAAGACCCACTCCTGGTGATGGATACGGCAAAGCCCGGTATCGCAGGGAGGATACCGGGCTTTGCGCGTTGATCATCTACGACGTCAGGGAAGGGGGCCGCCCGCGGCGATCGCGGAGAGGGTGGCGAACTCGTCGCCCTTGAGCGACGCGCCGCCGACCAAGGCGCCGTCGATGTCGGTCTGGGCGACCAACTCTCCGACGTTCTTCGCGTTCACCGAGCCGCCATAGAGGACGCGGACCTCCGCGGCGACCTCGGGCGAGGCCAGCCGCGCCAGCTCCCCGCGAATCGCGCCGCAGACCTCCTGCGCGTCGGCGGGGGTGGCGACCTTGCCGGTGCCGATCGCCCACACCGGCTCGTAGGCAATGACGATCTTCGAGATCTGCTCCGCCGTCAGACCTTTCAGCGAACCGCGCAGCCGCTCGAGGTTGTACTCGACATGCGTCTGCGCCTCGCGGATGTTCAGACCCTCGCCGATGCACACGATCGGGGTGATCCCGTGCTTCAGCGCCTGCTTTGCCTTGCCCAGCACGAGAGCGTCGTCCTCGTTGTGGTACTGCCGCCGCTCCGAATGGCCGACCACGGCGAAGGCGCAGCCGAGCTTGGCGAGCATGGCCGCGCTGATCTCTCCGGTGTAGGCGCCCGATTCGTGCACCGAGACATCCTGCGCGCCGTAGGTGAGCAGGAGTTTGTCCCCCTCGACCAGCGTTTGCACGCTGCGGAGGTCGGTGAACGGCGGGATCACCGCCACATCTACCTTGTCGAAGTACTTCTCCGGCAGCGCGAACGCGATCTTCTGCACCAGAGCGATGGCCTCGAGGTGGTTGAGGTTCATCTTCCAGTTGCCCGCGATGAGCGGTTTGCGTGCCATGCTCAGTCCTCCAACACCGCGATGCCAGGGAGTTCTTTGCCCTCCAGGTATTCCAACGAGGCGCCGCCGCCGGTGGAGATGTGCGAGAAGCCGTCCTCCGGGAGCCCGAGCACGCGTACGGCCGCGGCCGAGTCCCCACCGCCTACGACGCTGAAAGCGCCCTTGCCGGTGGCGGTCACGATCGCCTCGGCGACCCCTCGGGTTCCCGCGGCGAACTTCTCGAACTCGAACACGCCCATCGGGCCATTCCAGAAGACGGTCCTCGCCTCGGTCAGGAGCGCGGCGAAACGCTCCACCGACTCCGGGCCCACGTCCAGACCGATCCAGGCGTCCGGGATCTCATGTGCCGGTACGACCTTCGACTCGGCGTCGGCGGCGAACTTGTCGGCCACCACGATGTCCCTCGGCAGGTGTATGACGTCGGCGTACTGTTCGAGCAGGTTCTTACAGGTGTCCACCATCTCCTCCTGCAGCAGCGAGGAGCCTACCGAAAGACCCTGTGCGGCAAGGAAGGTGAAGCACATGCCGCCGCCGATCACCAGGGTGTCGACCTTCGGCGCCAGCGCCTCGATGACGGCCAGCTTGTCGGAGACCTTGGACCCCCCGAGCACGACCGCGTACGGCCGGTCCGGATTCTCGCTCAGCCTGGCCAGTACGTCGGCCTCGGCGGCGACCAGCGTGCCCGCATAATGCGGCAGCAGCTTCGCCACGTCGTACACGGACGCCTGCTTGCGGTGCACGACACCGAAGCCGTCGGAGACGAACGCGCCGTCATCGCCCACCAACTCGACCAATGCGGCGGCCAACTTGCCGCGCTCGGCGTCGTCCTTGCTGGTCTCGCGCGGGTCGAAGCGGATGTTCTCCAGCAGCAGCACGTCGCCGTCGGTGAGGCCCTCCGAGCGCGCGAGCGCGTCCTGGCCCACGACGTCACCGGCCAGCTGGACATTGCGGCCCAGCTCCTCGGCGAGTGTGGCGGCCACCGGCGCCAGCGAGAGCTTCGGGTCCGGCTCGCCCTTCGGGCGGCCGAGATGGGCGGTCACCACGACCTTGGCGCCCGCCTCCACCAGTGCCTTGATGGTCGGCACCGAGGCGACGATCCGGCCGGGATCGGTGATCTTTCCGTTGTCGTCGAGGGGGACATTCAGATCGGAGCGCACGAGCACGCCCCGACCCTCGACACCCTCTTCGAGCAGGTCCGCGAGTGTCTTGACAGCCATACGCGTCAGAGCGACTTGCCGACGAGGCCGATGAGATCGGCGAGACGGTTGGAGTAGCCCCACTCGTTGTCGTACCAGGAGACGACCTTCACCTGGTCGTCGATCACCTTGGTGAGCGGCGCGTCGTAGATCGACGAGGCCGGGTCGGTGACGATATCGCTGGAGACGATCGGGTCGGTGTTGTACTTCAGGATGCCCTTCAGCGGGCCGTCGGCTGCGGCCCGGTAAGCGGCGTTGACCTCGTCGATCGTCGCGGACTTGCGCAGGGTGGCGGTCAGGTCGGTGACCGAACCCGTCGGAACCGGCACGCGCAGCGCGTAGCCGTCCAGCTTGCCCTGCAGTTCGGGCAGCACCAGGCCGATGGCCTTGGCGGCGCCGGTGCCGGTGGGCACGATGTTCAGCGCGGCGGCGCGGGCGCGACGCAGATCGCTGTGCGGACCGTCCTGCAGGTTCTGGTCCTGGGTGTAAGCGTGAATCGTCGTCATCAGGCCACGCTCGATGCCGAACTCGTCGTTGAGCACCTTGGCCAGCGGGCCGAGGCAGTTGGTGGTGCACGAGGCGTTCGAGATGATGTTCTGGCTGCCGTCGTACTTGTCGTCGTTGACGCCCATCACGATGGTGATGTCCTCGCCCTTGGCAGGGGCGGAGATGACGACCTTCTTCGCGCCGGCGGCGAGATGGCCCTTGGCCTTGGTGGCATCGGTGAAGATGCCGGTGGACTCGACGACCACGTCGACGCCCAGATCGCCCCACGGCAGCGCCGCGGGCCCTTCCTTGATGGCCAGAGCCTTGATCCGCTGATCGCCCACCACGATGGTGTCGTCGCCGTCGAGCGAGACATCCTGCGGCAACCGGCCGAGGATCGAGTCGTACTTGAGCAGGGTCGCGAGGGTCGCGTTGTCGGTGAGGTCGTTGACCGCGACGATCTCGATGTCGGTGGTGCCGAGCGCCTTCTGCGCCTCCACCGCTCGGAAGAAGTTTCGTCCGATACGGCCGAAACCGTTGATGCCTACCCGGACAGTCACGTTATCGCTCCTCAGCTTTCAGGCGGGTCATTTCGATGCCTTACTCACACTAATGCCCTGCCGTTACCTCACCGACACGCACCTGGCATTCGTGCGGTGCCTGGTCACAACCGCACTGTCCCGGCGGATGTCCGCCGGGACGGCGGGCTCAGGCGTCGTCGAGCAACTCGGCCGTGACGGCCGATTCGGTGTCGGGCACGCCCAGTTCCTTGGCGCGTCGGTCGGCCATCGACAGCAGACGCCGAATGCGCCCCGCCACGGCGTCTTTCGTCATCGGCGGGTCGGCGAGCTGGCCGAGTTCCTCCAGCGACGCCTGGCGGTGCTGCACGCGAAGTTTGCCCGCGGCGGCGAGATGGTCGGGCACGTCGTCGCTGAGGATCTCCAGCGCGCGTTCCACCCTGGCCGCCGCGGCGACCGCGGCCCGCGCCGAGCGGCGCAGGTTGGCGTCGTCGAAGTTGGCCAGCCGGTTCGCGGTCGCGCGGACCTCGCGGCGCAACCTGCGCTCCTCCCAGACCATCCGGGTGCCATGCGCGCCCATCCTGGTCAGTAGCGCGCCGATCGCCTCGCCGTCGCGCACCACGACGCGGTCGGTGCCGCGCACCTCGCGCGCCTTCGCCGCGATCCCGAGCCGCCGAGCCGCGCCGACCAGCGCCAGCGCCGCCTCCGGCCCGGGGCAGCTGACCTCCAGCGCCGAGGAGCGCCCCGGTTCGGTGAGCGAGCCGTGCGCGAGAAACGCTCCGCGCCAAGCGGCTTCGGCGTCGGCGATGCTGCCGCCGACCACCTGCGCGGGCAGACCACGCACCGGACGACCGCGCACGTCGAGCAGACCGGTCTGCCTGGCCAGCGCCTCGCCCTCCTTGGACACGCGCACCACGTACCGCGAGGTCTTGCGCAGACCTCCCGCGCCGAGCACGTGCACGTCGGAGCCGTAGCCGTAGAGCTCGAAGATCTCCCGGCGCAGCCTGCGCGCGATGGAACCCATGTCCACCTCGGCCTCGACGATCACCCGGCCGCCGACGATGTGTAGGCCGCCGGCAAAGCGCAGCAGCGCGGACAGCTCGGCCCTGCGGGAACTCACTTGCGACACCACGAGCCTGCTCAGCTCGTCTTTCACATCGGCTGTCATCGCCACGAGACGCGCTCCTTTCCACCCAACCCGGAACGCACATCCTGACCCATGTGCCGTCCCTCGACTCGAAGCCCTGCCATTTGCGGCCGAGGTTGCCGGATCACTTGATCCAGTGCGGCGGCGAGCTTTCCGGGGTGATGCCGGGCCGTCCCCGCTTCGGCGACATCGGAGAAGGTTACTCGTGCCCGCAACTGCTCGGCAGCCCTGGCCACATGTTCTCGCTCGCGCCCCTCTGGCACGGACCCGGAATCGACCAATACCTCATCGACCACGAATTCCGGCGCGTGCTGAGACAATACGTGCAGATGCCGCTCCGCGGAGAAGCCCGCCGTCTCACCCGGCTCCGCAGCGAGATTGAGCACCAAGACCTTGCGCGCCCTGGTGTACACCAGGGCTTCCCGCAGCTCGGGCACGAGGACGTGCGGAATGACGCTGGTGAACCACGAACCGGGACCGAGCACGACGACATCGGCGTGTTCGATCGCCGAGGTCGCCTCGGGACTGGCCGGAGGATCGGACGGAATCAACCGCACCCGCCGCACCTTACCCGGCGTGGTGGCGATGGCAACCTGGCCGCGAATGCAGCGACTCACCCGCGGATCCGCTTCCAGCCCAGACACATCCGCCTCGATGTCGAGCGTGATCGGCGCCATCGGAAGCACTCGCCCGGTAACCCGCAACATTTTGGCGACCTCATCGAGTGCGGCCACCGGATCGCCGAGCACCTCGGTCAGCCCGGCCAGGATGAGATTGCCGACAGAGTGCCCGGCCAGCGCTCCTGTGCCGCCGAAACGGTGCTGAACGGTCCGCGTCCACACCCCGTCGGCGTCCGCGGCGAGGGCGGCCAACGCCATGCGAAGATCCCCGGGCGGCAGCACCCCCAATTCGGCGCGTAGCCGCCCGGACGAGCCGCCGTCGTCCGCAACGGTCACCACCGCGCAGATCTTCCTGGTCAGCCGTCGCACCGCGGTCAGTGTCGCGTACAGGCCATGTCCGCCACCCAGCGCGACGATGCTGGGATTGGATTCCCAACCGGTCATTCGCGCCCCAGATCCCGGTGCACGACGCGCACCACGTCGGCCGATCCCTCCGACCCGCCGGTGACCTCGCCGATCAGCTCGCCCAGTGCCTCGGCGATCGCGACGCTCCGGTGTTTGCCTCCGGTGCAGCCCACTGCCACGGTCATGTATCGCTTCCCCTCTTGGCGGTAACCGTTCGTGGTCAGATCGACCAGGTGGTGACAGGTTCGCAGGTAATCGTCCGCGCCAGGGCGTGACAATACGTACTCGCTGACCACCGCCTCCTGACCGGTATGTTCCCGCAATTCCGGTATCCAATGTGGATTAGGTAGAAAACGCACATCCAACACGATGTCAGCGTCGAGGGGAACCCCATACTTGAAGCCGAAGGACTGCACGGTGAGTTGCAGCGCGCTGGGCGCGCCGCCTCCGTATGCCTCCTCCAGCTTGCGGTGCAGCTGATGGATGGACAGCTCGGTGGTGTCGATGACCAGATCCGCCGCGGCCTTCACGGCCGACAGGCGCACCCGCTCGGCGGCGATACCGGCCGACAGCGTGCCGTCCTTGCTCTCGCTCTGCAGCGGATGACGGCGCCGGGCGAATCCGAAACGGCGGATCAGCACGTCGTCGGACGCCTCCATGAACAGGACTCTGGTGCCGACGCCGAGCGTCCGCAACTGCTCGGTGACCGCCGAGAGATCGCCGGTGAAGAACCGGCTGCGCACATCCATCACCAAGGCCAGGCGGCGGATCGGCGGGGTCGCGGAGGCGCCCAACTCGACCATGCGTCCGAACAGCTCAGGCGGCAGATTGTCCGCGACATACCAGCCGAGGTCCTCGAGTACGCGCGCGGCGGTGCCACGGCCCGCGCCGGAGAGTCCGGTCACGATCACGACCTCGACCTGGGGGTGCGCTCCGGCGAGGGCGCCGGACATGCCCGCTCGCCCTCCGCTCGTCGGCGGACCGCCCGCACTGCTGTTCGATTCGACGCGTGTCATGTTCTACCGGATCCGTCTCTCGGGTGCCTTCCGATCATCCCGCACCGGTTTCGGTATCGGGCACAGACACATAACGTACGCGAAACCGAAACTTCCGGTGCGCGGTCAGCGACTATTCCGCCTGTAGTGCGGCGAGGACCGCCTTCGCGGTTGCCAGCCCGATGCCGGGAACCTCGGTGATCTGCTCGACCGTGGCCTGCTTCAGTTTGGCTACCGACCCGAAATGGGTGACCAGTGCGCTCCGGCGTGCCGTGCCGAGGCCGGGCACCGAGTCCAACGCCGACGCCGTCATCCGACGCGAGCGTTTGCTGCGGTGGAAGGTGATCGCGAAGCGATGCGCCTCGTCGCGTACCCGCTGCAGCAGGTACAGTGCCTCGCTGTTGCGCGGCATGATCACCGGCTCGCTCTCCCCCGGCACCCACACCTCCTCGAGGCGTTTGGCCAGGCCGATCACCGCGACGTCGGTGATGCCGAGTTCGTCGAGCACCTCCGCGGCGGCCGCGACCTGAGGCGCGCCGCCGTCGACCACATACAGGTTGGGCGGATAGGCGAACTTCCGCGGACGCCCGGTGTGTGGGTCTATGCCCGGGCGGGAGACGAGTTCCGGTGTGTCATCGTCGCTTCCGACGGCGGCCAGGTCTTCCTGCTCCATCAGGTCGCGGTCGCGGCGCAGCTTCAGGAATCGGCGCCGGGTCACCTCGGCGATGCTGGCGACGTCGTCGGAGCGGCCGTCGCCCGCGGCCTCCTTGATCGCGTAGTGCCGGTACTCGGATTTGCGCGGCAGACCGTCCTCGAACACCACCAGCGAGGCCACCACGTCGGTGCCCTGCACGTGGCTGATGTCCACACACTCGATGCGCAGCGGGGCGCTGTCGAGCTCCAGCGCGTCCTGAATGTCCTGCAGAGCTTGCGATCTCGAGGTCAGATCGCTTGCGCGCTTGAGCTTGTGCTGGGCAAGCGCTTCCATCGCGTTACGCTGCACGGTCTCGGCGAGGGCCTTCTTGTCGCCGCGCTGCGGTACCCGCAGTCGCACCGCCGAGCCGCGCAGGTCCGACAGCCACTGCTGGACCTGTTCGGCGTCGGCGGGCAACTCGGGGACGAGCACCTCGCGCGGCACCACGGTGGCGGGCTGCTCGTCGGTCGCCTGCTCGGCCACGGTGACCTGCTCGCCGTAGAACTGGGTGAGGAACTGCTCGACCAGGGCAGCCAGCTCGCCGGCCGCTTCGGGAGTATCGACGGCATCGCCCGACTTGTCGACCACCCAGCCGCGCTGGCCGCGCACGCGACCGTCGCGGACGTGGAAGATCTGCACCGCCACCTCCAGCTCGTCGGTAGCGAAGGCGATCACGTCGGCGTCGGTGCCGGTGCCGAGCACCACGGCCTGCTTCTCCAGCGCGCGGCGCAGCGCCTGGATGTCGTCGCGCAGGCGGGCGGCGCTCTCGAAGTCCAGGTCCTCGGCGGCGGCTTGCATGCGACGCTCGAGCTCCCGGACCATGCGGTCGGTGCGGCCGGCGAGGAAGTCGCAGAAATCCTCGACGATCCCGCGATGCTCGTCGGCGCTCACCCGCCCGACGCACGGCGCCGAGCACTTGTCGATGTACCCGAGCAGGCACGGGCGCCCGATCTGGCTGTGCCGCTTGAAGACTCCGTTGGAGCAGGTCCGCGCGGGGAACACCCGCAGAAGCAGATCGAGGGTCTCGCGGATCGCCCAGGCGTGCGCATATGGACCGAAATACCGGACGCCCTTGCGGCGCGCTCCACGGTAGACGAACAGCCGGGGATACTCCTCGTCGAGGGTGACCGCGAGCACCGGATACGACTTGTCGTCTCGGTAGCGGACGTTGAAGCGCGGATCGAACTCCTTGATCCAGTTGTACTCCAATTGCAGCGCCTCCACCTCGGTGGAGACGACCGTCCACTCGACGCTCGCGGCCGTGGTGACCATCTGTCGCGTGCGCGGATGCAGACCGGCGACGTCGGCGAAGTACGAGTTCAGCCTGCTGCGCAGGCTCTTTGCCTTGCCGACGTAGATGACCTGCCGATGGGCATCCCGGAACTTGTAGACACCGGGTTCGACGGGGATCGTGCCCGGCGCGGGCCGGTACGTCGCTGGATCTGCCACGTGTCAAGCCTATCCACCGGCTCCGACAGCCCGGCACCGCTCCGCAGCGGCCGCGGTCAGGACACCTGGACGCCGAACCATGCCTTCGCGTCCGGCCGCCGCAGCAGGTGAACGACGGCCGCCGTCGTGCCGAGCGAGTAGCAGGCGGCGAGAACGCCGACGGCGGGCGGGACGGTAGCGAGGTCGCCGATCACACGCCACCCGACGACGGCCTGCCCGATCGCCAGAATCAGCGCGAGGGTGCGCACGGCGCGCGCGCCTTCGGCGAATCCGAAAACCAGCAGGCCGAGCGCCCAGGCGACGCAGAATTGGGACGACGACGCGGCGGCAGCTTCGGCGCCGCGCGTCACGCCCATGATGATCGGGTAGGCGGTCGCGAACCCCACCATCCCCCAGATGGCCTCCCGCACATCCTGAACCGCGTCCGGCATCTCCGCTTCCATAGCCAAGACCGGATCCTCACCCGAATACGCCGAATCCACAGACGTACCCCCGTTCCACTGAACGAATTGACACACCCGAAGAACAGGCCGAGCCGCACGCTAACACGACACCGACCCGGACAACTCGGACTTCGGCAAACGCGCGTGGTACGCCTGGATGGCGACCGCCCCGCCGAGCGGTCGTCTACTCCGCGAGGCCGTGCCCGCGGAGGACCCCCAGCAAGGCATCCGGGCGCGCGGTGGTGGGGAGGGGTTCGACCTGAGCGAATCGGCAGCCGAGCGCCGTCGCGCCGCCGTCGGCCTCGGCGCTGTCACCGACCATCAACGTCGCGTCGGCGGGCACGCCGAGTTTGTCGAGGGCGGAGCGAAAGATCACCGGATCCGGCTTCATCGCGCCCACCTCGTAGGACAATGTGAACGCCTGGATGGACCGGTCCCAGCCACGCGCGGCGAACGAGGGACGGATGTCGAACGGGATATTGCTCACGACGGCAACCGGAATACCTTGTGCCGCAAGAGTCTCCAAGACGGCGACGGTGTCGGGGTAGGGCGTCCACTGCATCGGGTCGATGAGCCGGGCATAGAGCCGCTCGGCGTCCTCGTCGGTGGGCACGCCCGATTTCCGCAGCACCTCCAGCATGGCGACGCGGTGCAGCGCCGGGTCGAGGTCACGGTTGTCCCACGCGTACTGCTTCTCCGCGTCGAACCGGACGATCTGTCCGACGGGCGCCGTCATTCGCCGCATGATCTCGGCCTTCTCGCGCACGCCGAACGCCCGGCCGTCGGGCCGGGTCAGATCTTCATACCAGGTTTCGTCCTCCTCCAGCCGAAACAGGGTCCCGGAGAAGTCGAACAACACGGCATCGATCGTCACCGCGCCAGCCTACCGACGGACCATTCGGGCCCGCATGGTCGCGAGCACCCCAGCGGACCGATTCGACGGCGCCGAGTGGCGACACCCGCTGC
Organism: Nocardia sp. 2TAF39; assembly: GCF_052114905.1. Classification (NCBI taxonomy): domain Bacteria; kingdom Bacillati; phylum Actinomycetota; class Actinomycetes; order Mycobacteriales; family Nocardiaceae; genus Nocardia; species Nocardia sp. 2TAF39. Next base: position 83,918 of record NZ_JBFRFQ010000009.1, on the reverse strand, counting down.
GGCCAGGGCGATTTCGTGGGTGGTCAGAGCGAGTCGCGCGAGTCGGTGCCGGACGATAGAGTCCGGGCATGAGGCGCAAGCGAGGAACCTGGGTCGGCGCTGTCGCGGCGTTGGCGCTCACCGTGGGAATGGCCACAGCCTGTTCGTCCGATGAGGACAAGGCGGATGGCATGTGCGCGACGGTCCCGAACGGCACGCCGGTCGCGGCGGCCTCGGCGGGTCCGGCGGGCCGCGGCAGCCAGGATCTGAGCACGAATCCGGAGATCGCGAGCGGGTACCGCTCCGGCATGACGCCGGTGCGCACGCACAGCTTCGCGGTGTCGACCGCGAACCCGGTGTCGACGAAGGCCGCCTGCGAGGTGCTGCGCGACGGTGGCACCGCGGCGGACGCACTGATCGCGGCGCAGACGGTGCTCGGACTGGTCGAACCGCAGGCGTCCGGCATCGGCGGCGGTTCGTTCCTGCTCTACTACGACGCGAACACGAAATCCGTGGACGCCTACGACGGCCGCGAGATCGCCCCCGCCGCAGCGACCGAGAACTACCTGCGCTGGGTCGGCGACACCGATCGGGCCGAGCCCAAGCCGAACGCACGTGCCAGTGGTCGGTCCATCGGAGTGCCCGGCGTGCTGCGCATGCTGGAAATGGTGCACCACGACCACGGCAAGTCCGGGTGGCGGGACCTCTTCGATCCGGCCATCGGACTGGCCGATCGCGGATTCCCGATCAGTCCACGCCTTGCGGGTCAGATCGCGGAGTCGGCGAAGGATCTCGCCGTCGATGAGGGCGCCAGGGCATATTTCCTCAACCCGGACGGAAGCCCCAAGCTCGCCGGCACCGTGCTCACCAACCCTGCCATGGCGAAAACGCTCGGCGCTGTCGCCGCCGACGGCGCGCAGGCCTTCTACACCGGCGCCATCGCCCGCGACGTCGTCGACGCCGCGGGCCGGTCCTCCGGAGGGCGCACCCCGAGCCTGATCACGACCGGGGACTTGGCCGCCTACCAGGCCAAGAAGCGCACCGCGCTGTGCACCGGCTACCGCACGCACGAGGTCTGCGGCATGCCGAGCCCCTCCTCCGGCGGGATCACCGTCGCCGCCACGCTCGGCATTCTGGAGAACTTCGATCTGGCCGCCATGCGGCCGGACAACATCGACCGCAATGGCGGAAAGCCGGACGCCCAGGCAGTCCACCTCATCTCGGAGGCCGAGCGACTCGCCTACGCCGACCGTAACAAGTACGTGGCCGACACGGACTTCGTTCCGCTACCCGGTACTTCGGCTCAGACACTGCTGAACAAGGACTACCTGAAGCGGCGCGCCGGGCTGATCAACCCGAACCGCAGCATGGGCACGGCACAGCCCGGCGACTTCGGCCCGGTTCCAGTCGGCACCAGCCCGCAGCCGCCCGAGCACGGCACCAGCCACATTTCAGTGGTCGACAAGTACGGCAACGCCGCGGCCATGACCACCACGGTCGAGTCGGCGTTCGGTTCGTTCCACCTGGTCGACGGCTTCGTGCTGAATAATCAGCTCACCGACTTCAACGCCGACCCGCTGGGCACCGACGGCGTGCCGGTGGCCAACCGAGTCCAGCCGGGCAAACGTCCACGCAGCTCGATGAGCCCGACACTGGTGTTCGACAAGACCGCCGACGGCTCGCGCGGCGAACTGACCCACGTCGCAGGTTCCCCCGGCGGTTCGGTAATCATCCAGTATGTGGTGAAAGCCCTGATCAACATGTTCGATTGGGGTCTGGACCCGCAGCAGGCGGCCTCCGCGGTCGCCTTCGGCGCGGCGAACAGCCCAACCACCGGCGTCGGCGGCGAGCACCCCGCGGTCGACGCGACCGACAACGGCGATCACGACCCGCTCGTACTCCGGCTCCGTGAACTCGGCCATCAGGTCTCGGTCGCGCCACAGATCAGCGGTCTCAGCGCGCTCAGACGCGACGGCGCCGATAGCTGGATCGGTGGCGCCGACCCCCGCCGCGAGGGGGCGGTCCTCGGCGACACCCACTGAACAGCTTGCACCGAACCCATGGCCCGCGCGGTGACTTCTATCGTGTGGGACATGGTCAAAGCCCCATAGGTTTGCCAGCTGGACCAGCCCCTTTTGTGCTGTAAAACGCCGCGGTGCGCAAATCCCGGAACAGCGGCGAGGCTTTCGCGGCCGCCGATCGCTGCCGGATGTAGGTCATCAGCGGATCGTCGGCGAAAGTCTCCGCCAGAATGCACGCACCCGGCGCCAGCGAGACCGATTCAGCGTCGAAACCTTCGTACGGCGGACGGAACAGCGGGGACAACATCCGCGCCCGGGCGCGTACCGATCACTCGTTCCCGGAGTATTTCGCGCCGAGTTCGCGCAGCCGGGCCATCGCCTGCGCGGCATGCTCCTTGTCATTGGAGCGAATCGCCAGCATCGGGACGTAGTCGTCATCGACCAACTCCAGGCGCGCCCAGGACTTCCGATCCGGGAACGACACGCCGCGGATGTGGTCCCACCCGAAATCATTGTCACCCAAAATGTTCCGCACAGACACGCCGCGCGACCCCACCCGCACCCTCGGCCTCGTGAGCAGCAGCACCGCCGCCGCACCGAGCAGGCCGATCCCGATCATCGCGACCTGGTCGGCGAAGCGGAAATTCACGCCGGTCGACCCACTGCGCAACCAGACACCACCCGCGGTGAACCCTGCCGCGATCAGGACCGCCACAATCCAAGCCGTCCGCACCGCGCGCCGCGGACGCACCTCGAACTCCCAGACCGGCGAATCGCTTTCCGCCGCGTGTGAGCCGATGCTCCTGCGGAAGATACGGACGACCGGCATCGGCTACGCCGACTGCCGCAGGGCCCGCAGCGTCAGCGCGGCATCCAGCGCCGCGGCGGCCGCCTGCTCACCCTTGTTCTCGTGCGAATCCGGCAGCCCGGCCCGATCCAGCGCCTGCCGCTCGTTGTTGGTGGTGAGCACCCCGTTCGCGACGGGCGTACCCTCGTCCAGCGAGACCCGGGTGAGCCCCGCGGTCACCGCATCGCAGACGTACTCGAAATGCGGTGTATCACCCCGGATCACCACACCGAGCGCGACCACCGCGTCGTGCGCCTTGGCGAGCTCCTGAGCCACCACCGGCAGCTCCATCGCGCCCGCGCAGCGCACCACCGTGATCCGGTGGACGCCGGCATCCTTGGCCACCCGCTCCGCATTCGCGAGCAGCGTGTCGCAGATCTGGGTGTGCCAGCGCGACGCGACGATGCCCAAGGTGAGGTCCTTGGCATCCTCGAGCGCGAAAGTCGGTACGCCGGTACCGCTCATCGATGTCCGCCTTTCCGGTCCGGGAGTTCAGTGTGCCGTCTCGCCGAGATCGAGCTCGTCGAGCCCGATCAGGTCGTGGCCCATCCGGTCACGCTTTGTTCGCAGGTAACGGAGGTTCTCCGCGTTGGCGCGCAACGGCATCGGCACCCGGTCGGTAATCCGCAGGCCATAGCCGTCCAGACCAACGCGCTTGGCCGGGTTGTTGGTGAGCAAACGCATCGAGCGGAGACCGAGGTCCACCAAAATCTGCGCGCCGGTGCCGTAGTCGCGGGCATCTGCGGGTAGGCCGAGCTCCAGATTCGCGTCGACCGTGTCGTGGCCGGAATCCTGCAGCTGGTAGGCCTGCAGCTTGTGCATCAGGCCGATACCGCGCCCTTCGTGCCCGCGCATGTACAGCACAACGCCGCGGCCCTCGGCGGCGACCATCTCCAGCGCGGCGTCCAGTTGCGGACCGCAATCACAGCGCAGCGACCCGAACACATCGCCGGTGAGGCACTCCGAGTGCACGCGCACCAGCACGTCCTCACCGTCGCTGATGTCGCCGCGCACCAGCGCGACGTGCTCGACCTCGTCGTAGATGCTCTGGTAGCCGACAGCCATGAACTCGCCGTGCGACGTGGGAATACGCGCCTCCGCGACCCGCACCACATGCTTCTCGTGCTTGCGCCGCCACGCGATCATGTCGGCGATGGAGATCAGCGCGAGCTCGTGCTCGTCGGCGAAAACGCGCAACTCCTCGGTGCGGGCCATGTGGCCCTCATCCTTCTGGCTGACGATCTCGCAAATCACACCCGCGGGCCGCAGTCCTGCCATCCTCGCGAGGTCCACGGCCGCCTCGGTGTGGCCGGGACGACGAAGAACGCCACCGTCCTTGGCGCGCAACGGCACCACGTGGCCCGGCCTGGTGAAGTCGTCGGCCTTCGCATCGGCGTCGGCGAGCAGCCGCATGGTGGTGGCCCGGTCGGCGCCCGAGATGCCGGTGGTGACACCCTCGCGCGCGTCCACCGAGACGGTGTAAGCGGTGCCGTGCTTGTCCTGGTTCATCGCGTACATCGGCGGAAGCCCGAGGCGATCACAGTCGTCACCGGTGAGCGGCACGCAGATGTACCCCGAGGTGTAGCGGATCATGAAGGCGACCAGCTCCGGGGTGGCCTTCTCCGCCGCGAAGATGAGGTCGCCCTCGTTCTCGCGGTCCTCGTCATCAACGACGACGACCGCCTTACCGGCGGCAATGTCGGCGACTGCGCGCTCGATGCTGTCGAACCTGGTCACGTCTGCTGTGCTCCATCTCGAAATAGGTGCCTCACCACAGTACTGTGTTCAATTTGCAGCGCCTGCGGCGCTTGCGTGTTCGCGGCCCCCTCTTGGCTCGTGTCCGAGCGGGCGAGACTCGCGACTGCGTCGCATGCGCTTCGCCACTCGGACACGAGCCGGGCCGCGAACGGCGCTCGTGAGGCTCGCACTCGGCGGGGCTGGGAGTGCGGTGACTGGGCTGTTCGGGCATTGTTTTGGGGCGGACGGGCGAGGCTCGCGACTGCGTCGCGTGCGCTTCGGGCGCGAGCGGGCCGCGAACGGCGCTCGATCGCCTCGCGCTGTGGTGGTACCGACAGAGCACACCGTGCAGACCGCGGGCCGTGCTGCGGCCCGGCCCGCGGCCGGGGCGGATACTCGCTGATCGGGCGGCCACTTTTGGGCCGTTCGTACGCGACAGGCCGTTCGTACGCGACAAGCGAGACCGCAACGGTCTCCCGATGGTGTCGCGCTCTGAGGTGGCGTGGGCTGTGCTGAGCCGAACGAGGTACGGGGCCGCGTCGTGACATGCAGCCGGCCGGACGAGACTCGCGACTCCGGTCGAACACGAGCCCGGCCACGAACAGGGCTCGAGACGTTCGCGCCCCCTCGCAGAGCGAACGAGGCCGAGCGGATCGGACACGACTAGCCGCGTTGTTGGAGGCGTTCGACGTATTTGGCGATTACGTCCACTTCCAGGTTCACGGTGGTGCCGACGGTGGCGAAGCCGAGGTTGGTCAGCGACAGGGTGGTCGGGATCAGGGAGACCTCGAACCAGTCGCGGCTTCCTTCCTCGGTGGGCTCGTCGGAGACGCCGAGACCGGCGACCGTGAGTGAGATGCCGTCGACGGTGATCGATCCCTTTTCCACGACGTAGCGAGCGACATTCTCGGGCAGGGAGATCCGTACCACGTCCCAGTTCTCCGACGGGGTGCGCGAAAGCACGGTGCCGGTGCCGTCGACGTGGCCCTGCACCAGGTGGCCGCCGAGCCTGCTGTTCAGCGCGGCGGCGCGCTCCAAATTCACCTTCGAGCCGACGTCCAGCTTGCCGATGCTGGAGCGGTTCAGTGTCTCCGCCATCACGTCGACAGTGAAAGACTCGCCACCGACCACCTCGACGACAGTCAGGCACACCCCGTTCACGGCGATCGAATCACCGTGTCCGGCATCGGAGGTCACCAGCTTGCCCTTGATCGTCAGCCGCGCGGCGTCGGCCAGCTGCTCGCTGGCGACGATCTCGCCGAGTTCCTCGACGATGCCTGTGAACATGTGCCCTGACTCCCTGTCGCGTCGTTGTCTTCCGGTTGCGGAACAGCGCGGGTCCCGGCCGCTATTCCCGCCGCCCCCTCAGCCTAACGACGCCAGCGGACAGCGGCCTGGCCGATCGAAGCCCGGCCCTGCCGGGGAGACCGGAAGCAGACCGCAGGGCGAGCAAGTCGCACTCGAACAAGCACCCGCCATCGAAAGCGGAACAAAAATTGCCCACGCATGCCGAAATCAGCGCCGATCGCAAGAAGAAGATTCCTATTCAAGCCTATTTTCGTTACCGCCCGATCAATTTCTTCTCCGGTGCGTAACGTTCGATTCATGCGTGCTACCCCACCGAAACACGCTTATAACGTGAATTAGCACACAGGCGGAAATAGAGGCGATATCGTCATATATCTGATGCTTCCCGTTCAACTTCCCGCAAGAGCAGTTCGATGCGGAGCGGTTGAACGCGGGGCCGCAGTACACGCCCAGGAAGTTCGTCCCAGGATGTCCACAACTCGAGAAAGCCGAAAACTACAGTGGGCCACATCAAGTTCGACACAGTTGGGGGCGCGGTGTGACCGCCCTTCTCGATTCGGCGCTGGAAGTCCGCTGCTCGCAGTATCGCCGCGAATTCGATCTGCCCGCAGCGGTCGATCCCACCTCGCGCCGCATTCTGTTGCATATCGGCACCGATTACGGCGCCATCACGATGCCCGCCGATCTCGGCGAACGAGTGCAGCAGCGGCTGGTCCAGGCCGGGATCGCCGGTCCGGTCGTCGAACATCCGCGCGCCCGGCTCTGGACATTCCTCACCGGGCCCGCCCGGCGCGACACGCTCGGCACCGGCGTCTCGGCCCAATTGTTCCGGCTGTATGCCACGGTCGCGTGTACCGGCAGCCAGGTCGTGCTGCCCTCGCCGGAGGACGAGCGCACCGGCTACCGCACCTGGATCCGACCACCGGAGGTTGCGGCGACCCGGCCGCCGCTCAGCGCCGTGATCGAGGCGACGAGGGAAGTCGGCACGCGGAAAGTTCGCGTCGTGTAAGAAGTTTCAGAGCGTCCGCGCCGAGGCCGCCGTACTGCGCAGCGCCTGCACGGTCGCCGCGGGATCTGCGGTGTTGTAGACCGCGGACCCGGCGACGAAGCAATCGACACCCGCCGCCGCGGCGGCCTCGATGGTGTCGGCGTTGATGCCGCCGTCGATCTCGACCACCAACCGCAGCTCGCCGGAGTCGACGAGGTTGCGCACGATGCGCGCCTTCTCCAGCACGTGCGAAATGAACGACTGCCCGCCGAAGCCCGGCTCCACGCTCATCACGAGCAGTGTGTCGAACTCGCGCAGGATCTCCAGATACGGTTCGATCGGCGTATCGGGCTTCACGGAGAGCCCGGCCTTGGCGCCCGCCGCGCGGATGTCGCGCGCGACCGCGATCGGATCGTCGGTCGCCTCCGCGTGAAAGGTCACGTTGTAGGCGCCCGCCTCGGCGTACGGCGGCGCCCAGCGGCCCGGGTCATCGATCATGAGGTGGCAGTCCAGTGGGATGTCGGTCGCCTTCAGCAGGCTTTCGACCACGGGAAGACCGATCGTGAGATTCGGCACGAAGTGCGCGTCCATCACGTCGACATGCAGCCAGTCGGCGCCCTTGACGGCCCGCGCCTCGTCCGCGAGGTGTGCGAAGTCGGCGGACAGGATGGACGGGGCGATCATCGGGACGGCCGGACGCGTGAAAGTCGGGGTGGACACAACGCGGCAGTCTAACGGTCGGCAGGGTTGCCCGGCGCGGGAGTGGGTAGCCTGCATAGGGTGATCAATATTTCGGCGGAACAGGGGCTCTACAGCACCCCGGTGGAGATCCGGGTGGCCGCATCGGTGACACAGCTGCCCATTGTGCGTGGGCTCGCCGAAACTCTCGTCCTACTCAGCGATTTCACGCTGGACGAGGTGGCCGACATCCGGCTTGCCGTCGACGAGGTCTGCTCGACGCTGATCGCGGTCGCGGCACAGGAAACCAGCCTGAACTGCCGATTCACCGTCGGTGACACCGAGCTACTCGTCCGGGTCGACGGGATCGCGGAGAAGCCGGGGCTGCCCGACCAGCGCAGCTTCGGCTGGCATGTGCTGCGCACGCTCACCGACGCGGTGGACGCGACACAGGATTCGTTCGATTCGACGGTTTCCGGGTATCCGACGAGGGTCGAGTTCCGTCGGCTCCGGGGGAAGGCGTAGTGACCGACGAGGAAACCGTGTCCGAATCCCAACGAGACGACGACGCCGACACGCTGACCACGGAGGACGCCGCCGAAGAGAGCGAAACCCTCGAAGCAGCGGGTGCGGTCCCTGGCTACGACGATGTCGGACTGCTCTTCGGGCAGCTCACCACCAGCGAGCCGGGCACCGCGCGACACACCGCACTACGCGCGGAACTGATCAGCCGCTGTATCCCGCTCGCCGACCACATCGCACGCAAGTTCAGCGGACGCGGCGAACCGTTCGACGACCTCACCCAGGTGGCCAGGGTGGGGTTGGTGCACGCGGTGGACCGCTTCGACGTCGAGCGCGGATCGAACTTCCTATCCTTCGCGGTGCCGACCATCATGGGTGAGGTCCGCCGCTACTTCCGCGACAATACGTGGGCGATGCGAGTCCCGCGGCGGGTCAAGGAAACTCACCTACGCATCGGCGCGGCGATCGACTCGCTCTCGCAACGCCTCGGCCGCGCGCCGACCGCGAAGGAGATCGCGGCGGAGCTGGACGTCGATCCGGACGAGGTGACCCAGGCCGTCATCGCCGGCAACGCCTACCAGCCGAGCTCGATCGACGCGGCCACGCTCGGTCGCGACACCGAAGCCTCGCTGCTGGACACCCTCGGCGAGGAGGAGTCCCAGTTCGACCGCGTCGAGGAATACGTCGCGATCCGGCCGCTGCTGGCCGGACTGCCCGAGCGGGAACGCCGGATCCTCACCATGCGGTTCTTCGAATCGATGACGCAAACCCAGATCGCACAGCAGATGGGGATCTCGCAGATGCACGTGTCGCGCATCCTCGCGAAAACCCTTGCCCGCCTGCGCGATCAGTCCAGCCGAGAGTGACAGCGCTCAGCCCTGGTCTAGTAGGCGGGATCGCCCGAGGCCGGCAGCGCCTCTTCCTCGGCCATCTCAGAGCGTCCACGCTTGGACGAATGGAACTCACCGCGGCTTGCGGAGCGCGGCCAAGAACATCGCGTCGGTGCCGTGCCGGTGCGGCCACAGTTGCGCCCCCGGCCCGTCGCCGACGTCGGTGACGCCGGGCAGCAGATCGCGGGCGTCCAACTGCTCTGCGCCCAGGCGACGCACGGCATCGGCGACGATCGACACCGTCTCGGCCAGATGCGGGGAACAGGTCGAGTACACGACGACCCCACCCGGGCGCAGCAGATCCCATGCGGCGGCAAGTAGTTCGCGCTGCAGCACGACCAGCTCACGGACATCGCCTGGGGTCCGCCGCCAACGCGCCTCCGGCCTGCGGCGTAGCGCACCCAGGCCGGTGCACGGGGCGTCCACCAGGATGCGATCGTAGCCGCGGGTCAGTCCGCTGGCGCGGCCATCGGCGACGTGGACGTCGACCGGAAGGTCGCGCACCGTTTTGCGCACCAGTTCGGCGCGGTGCTCGGCGGGCTCGACCGCGTCGACCCGGAAGCCGTCGATCGCGGCGATCGCCCCGAGCAGTGCGGCCTTGCCGCCTGGTCCCGCGCACAGGTCGAGCCAGCGGCCGTTGTCTCGGCCATCGAGTGCGGCCCGCGTGAGCGCGAGCGCGACCAACTGGCTGCCTTCGTCCTGTACAGCTGCCATGCCCTCGCGCACCGGCTCGAGCTTGCCGGGGTCGCCGCCTTCCAAGTACACCGCGTACGGCGACCATCGGCCTTCCTCGCCACCGGTCACCAGCGCGAGTTCCTCCGCGGTGATATCGCCTGGCCTGGCCACCAGATGCACGAGCGGTCGGGCGTCGTCCGCGGCGAGCACCTCGCGCAGCTCGCCCGCCCGCGCGCCGAGCGCGTCGGCGAACGCCTGCGCGATCCACACCGGGTGCGCATACTCGAAGGCCAACCTGCCGACGGGGTCGGCGGGCGCGAGCGCCTCGACCCATTGCTCGGTGGTCCGCTCCCCCGCCCGCCGCAGCACCGCATTCACGAAACCGGCCTTGCCCGTGCCGAATTCGGCGCGGGTCAGGGCCACCGAAGTGTCGACCGCGGCGTGCGCGCCGATCCTGGTCCGCAGCAGCTGATAGACACCCAACCGCAGTACGTCCAGCAGCGGCCCGTCGATCTCCTCGATCGGCCTGCCGGCGCCCTCCGCGATCACCGCGTCGAGCAGTCCGAGCGACCGGCACGTGCCATAGGCGAGCTCGGTCGCCAAGGCCGCGTCCCGCCCGGACAACCCGCGGTCCCGCAGCAGAGCGGGCAGGACGAGATTGGCGTAGGCGTCGCGTTCGCGCACCGCACGCAGCACGTCCCTGGCGACCGCCCGCGGCGGATCGACGTGCCGGCCAGAGCGGTCGGCACCCCGCGCGCCTTGACGCGCAACAGTTTTCGGCTTCGCGGTGTCGCGCGCCGGGCGCTGCTCGGCGGCACGATCTGCTCGACCCGCCGTCGCCCGCTGCCCTGTGGAGGCACGCCGTTCGTCACGGCTGCGCCCGCCCGACTCGCCCTGGCCGCCACCCCGAGAACGCTGCTCGGCGGCGCGCGACTGCCCGGTGCCGTTCCGGTTCTGCGTCACGCGCTTCGGACGTTCGCCGCTGTCAGCCGAATTCCGCTGCTGTGCGCCACTCGGCTGCGCACCCTTGGCGCGAGCCCGACCGGTGCCGCCGGACCGATTCGTACGCTCCGCCGCGGCATCCCGTTCACCGCCGCGCCGCCCACTGCGTTGGCTGTCTTCGCCACGCCTGTTTTCGCGCGGGTTCACTCGACCACCGCGCCAGGCCGCAGGCGCGCACCACGCGCCCAGTCGAGGGCGGCCATCATGCGCTTGCCCTGCGGCTGAACCTGATCCAGCCGCACCGCGGTGGTCGCGGTGCCGATGAAGACGCCGGTCTTGCGGACCTCGATCGCCCGTTCCGGCAACACCTCCTCGACCAGCTCGACCGGGCCGAGCTTGAGTCGGGTGCCGTCGACCTCGGTCCACGCCCCCGGCGCAGGAGTGACCGCGCGTATACGTCTGCCGATGGCCAGCGCGGGCTGATCCCACCGGACGTGCCCCGCCTCGACACCGACCTTCGGTGCGTAGGAGACGCCGTCATTGGACTGCGGAACCGCTTGCAGCGACCCGTCTTCCACACCATCCAGGGTTGCCTCGAGCAGCCGGGCGCCACTGTCGGCGAGACGCTCCAGCAGCGTACCCGCGGTGTCGGTAACGGAGATCTTCTCGGTTACCATGCCGAACACCGGGCCGGTGTCGAGTCCGACCTCGATCTGGAAGGTCGACGCGCCCGTGATCTCGTCGCCAGCGTCGATCGCCGCCTGCACCGGCGCGGCCCCGCGCCAGGCGGGCAGCAGCGAGAAATGCAGGTTGATCCAGCCGAACCGGGGGATATCGAGCACCGGCTGGGGCAACAGCGCACCGTAGGCCACAACCGGGCAACAGTCCGGCGCCAATTCGGTGAGTTGTGCAATGAACTCGGGCTCGGATGGCCGCCGCGGCGTGAGCACCGGAATGCCGTGCTCGTCGGCCAGCCTGCCGACCGGGGACCTGGTCACCTTGCGACCCCGCCCCGCCACCGCATCCGGCCGGGTGACCACCGCGACCACCTCGTGGCGCCCCGATTCCAGGAAGTGCCGCAGCGACGGCACTGCCGGATCGGGTGTCCCCGCGAAGACGATGCGCATCAACGGCCCATACCGAACGGGTTGGGCTGGCCCGTTCCACTCATCGACCGCGCGGGCCGCACCGTCAACCCCGCGGAGAACCAATCGGATTCGCGGATGGTCCGCATCGCTTCCTTACGCTCGGCCGGGTCGAGGCGATCGATGAACAGCACGCCGTCGAGGTGATCGGTCTCATGCTGCACGCACCGTGCGAGCAGACCCTCTGCCTGCCACGTGACCGGCGCGCCGTCCAAGTCCACACCGGACGCGCGCACGCGCCGCGCGCGCCGTGTGTCGTAACGCACGCCGGGTATCGACAGGCAGCCCTCCGGACCGACCTGCTCCTCGTCACCGATGACCTCCCACTCCGGGTTCACCAGGTGTCCGGCGGCATCACCGGTGTCGTAGACGAACACCCGCAGCCCGACCCCGATCTGCGGCGCCGCCATGCCGACTCCGCCGTCGTCGTGCATGGTCTCGGTCAAGTCGTTCACCAGCTGTCGCAGGTCGCGGTCGAACGCGGTGACCTCCGTGGCGCGGGCACGCAGGATGGGATCGCCGAACAGGCGAACGGGCTGAATGGTCACGGCTGGCTCCCGGAAGCGGACGAACACGGTCGTCTCATTCTAGTGAGACGCCGCGGATATCCCCGATTCACCGGGCAGAAGCTGGTAGAACTCCTATGCGGTCCGGGCGGGGTGTAGGAGCCCCCGCCCGGCCGCCCGAAACGACCTCGTCAGCGCGCCACCACCGAGAGCACGGCGTCCGGGTGGAGTATGGCGGCATAGTGTGCCTTCAACCTGCCGAAACCGGATGAGTACCGCACAATACACCGATGGCTGCAAGCAAGAACAAGGTTCCACCGCTGCCCGTGATCCGGGTCGTCGAGCGGATTCGCGCCGCGTTGACAGTACTGAACCGGAAGCTCGCGCCCCCGCCCCTAGCCCTGTTCGAGATGATTGCCGCCGCCTCGACGGCACAGGCCGTCTGTGCTGCTGCTCAGCTCGGCATCGCCGACGCCTTGGCCGCCGGCCCGCGCGACCTCGTAGATCTGGCGGCCGACGTCGACGCCGATCCGGACTACCTGCGGCGACTGCTTCGCTGGCTGATCAGCCAGGGCATCTTCACCCAGCACCCAGACGGAACCTACGGTCTGACACCGCTCGCCGAACCCCTACGCGGAAACGCGCCAGTGTCCATGCGCAATTTCGCGCTGTTCATCGGGTCGCCCCAGCATCGCCAGTACTGGTCATACCTGAGCGATGCGGTGCGCACCGGAACCGCGGTGATTCCCGAGGGCATGGATGGTCTTCCGTTCTTCGATTACGTCCGCAAAGACCGTGAATTCGGTGCCGTCTTCGACGGCGCCATGACCAGTATTTCGGAGTTGATGCTGGAACCGATGCTGGCCGCCGGTCAGTTCCACCGATTCGGAACGATCGTCGACGTCGGCGGTGGTCGTGGCAGGATGCTCGCCGAGATTCTCGCCCGAGCACCCCAAACCCGCGGCATTCTCTTCGACCTGCCCGAAATCGTTGCCGACGTGCAAGCACCAGACCGGTGCACCGTCGTCGCCGGTTCCTTTTTCGACACAGTTCCCGAGGGCGGTGACGCCTATGTTCTCAAACACATCGTGCACGACTGGGCCGATAGTGCGGCGGAGAAGATCCTGCGCACCGTACACCGTGCCATGACCGGGTCGGCACGACTGCTGTTGCTGGAAATAGTTCTTCCCGAAGGAAATCGGCCGCACCGGGGCAATTTCCTCGATCTGGAGATGATGGTCAGCGCCGGTGGTCGCGAACGTACCGAACGGGAATTCCGCGAGCTTCTCGCCGCCGCGGGATTCGAGTTGGTCCGCATAACCCCCACCGCCACACCCGACAGCATCCTGGAAGCGCGCAAGGCTGAGTGACCAGGTCAACAGCGTTTGGAGCTGCTGTGAGTTCGTCGTCTTCCCCTCGCCGGGCCCTGCTGATCGGCGCCGGCATCGGCGGACTTACCCTCGCGATCGCGCTCGCGCGACGCGGCGCCACCGTCGAAGTCCTCGATATCAATCCGGACCGCAACGTCGCCGGCTGGGGCCTCAGCCTCACCGGACCGAGTCTGCGAGCTCTCGATGTGCTCGCCCTCGCCGACGAGTGCATCGCCGCCGGATACGGAATCACGGCAATCAGCAACTGCGGCTCGAACGGCGAAGTGCGCAACATCATCCCCTTGCCGCCGCTGCTCGGTCCACAGCGCCCCAGCCAGATCGGGCTCGGTCGGCCGGCGCTTTACGACATCCTGTGCGAGGCTGCGCTGGCAGCCGGAGTCGTGATCAGCTACGGCCGCACGATCGACGGGCTGCACGACAACGGAGAAACGGTCCAAGCCATCGTCAGCGACGGCAGTGAGCGCTTCGCCGATGTCGTCGTCGGTGCCGACGGGGTCCATTCCCGGGTGCGGTCACTGCTCGGCATTCCCAGCAGTTCGCGGTACATCGGGCAGATGGTGTGGCGGGCTCTCGTACCTCGCCCGGGCTGGGCGACATCACTGCACACCTTCGCGGGCACTGGAAACAACGCCGGGCTCGTCCCGATCGCGGACGACCGAGCGTACGTCTTCCTCACCGAGAACCAGGCGGAACCTACCCCGATACCGGAGGACACCCTGGCCGACGGGATGCGGGAGCTGCTGGCTCCGTTCAGCGGGCGAGTCGCCGAGGTCCGTGACCTCATCACCGATTCGGCGTCCGTCGTGCGGCGGCCTGTGGAGGTGGTCATGGTCGAAGGCCCATGGCACCGCGGCCGCACCGTGATCATCGGCGATGCCGCGCACGCGCCCTCACCGCAATTGGTCAGTGGCGCCGCTCTCGCCATCGAGGACGGCCTTCTACTCGCCGAGGAATTGGCCGCAGCGGCCGACGTCGAGAAGGCATTGGTCGCCTTCACACAGCGGCGGCTGGAGCGATGCCGACTGGTAGTCGAGTCCTCCGTCCGGATCGCCGACCTCGGCCGCACCGGCAGGCACGCCGAAGCGGACGAAGTGCAGCAGCGATGCCACCGATCGATGGCTGCGCCGGCGTGACCACATCCGACCGCGTAGAAAGCGACCCGCGCGGCTTCCGTAGAGGTGGTAACCGTCGGGCCACCGACGATCAGATCGGCTGACCCGACCTCTGAGCGACTCGAATTTTGCTCACGGTCGGGGACGGCCGTAGAGGAAGAGATCTTTTCAGTATGGGGTCGGTCGACATCCGGTTGACCCGACAATTTCTGGCACATGTTCAGGTAGTACCGGAACGAGGAATACTGCTCCGGTGGCCACGTTCGGCTTCCGGAGGCTGTGCGCCCAATCGCACATCCGGGGCGTCGACACCGGGCCGGGCCAGCCGATCTCCGGACCGGAACTCGACCTCGGCATTGCCCTCGCTGTCCACGGCGATTCCGAAGACCCGCGAAATGCCCTGTGCCTCACGCCTGGCCACCCACGCATCGACATCCTCGTAGGTGCGCTCCACCCCGTGTTCGTCGTTCTCGCGAACCACCAACCGACCCTGCTCATCGAACTCGACGGCGAACATGTGCCCCATCCGGGGCGCGCGCTGGAAGATCAGCGCACCGGCCACCGCACCGCGACCGTTGCGCGCATGATCGACCAGCTCCGACAACGATTCGAACCGCCGCCAATCGGCATCCAGCGCCGCTGCTACCGCCCCTTCGGTCACTCCCGCCAACCGCACCGTCTCGGTGTCGATCAACTCGACGGCGGACACGGCCTTTCCGTGCCGAGCCCGGAACAGCCGAATCCGGCGCACCACCGGAATTGCGCAATTCAGTGGCCCGGTATGAGGTTTGATCAGTGCGGCAGTGCGTAGGACGGCCACCACGTCACCGACCAGTATCCCCAGGTGCACACCGACATCACCGATATCACGCAACGGCACTGTGGCCAGTTTCTCGAAGACCCGGTCGGTCGCCTGGCCGGCATAAACCGGATTCCGCAGTAGTCGCAGCAGTCGGTTGAACACCGCCCGCTCGAATTCCTGCCGCGCGGCGGCAGCTCGATGAGCCCCGAACAGCAGTGACGCCAGAGCCGCGCCCGGTTCGACATGGTCAGTGGCACCGTCGGTCGACGTGGGTTTCTTCTGATAGCCAAGATGAGCAATGGCGGCACGAACCCGACCGTCGGCTTCGCTGTTCGACAACCGACCACCATTGACAATGGTATGCGCGCTGGTGCGGCTCACGCCGGCTTCACGTGCGATATCGGCCAGAGTCACCGCAACCGCCGGATTCAGCAGGCCGAATTCACGATAGCGTCTCTGCACCGGTAGCGGGACGGCATCGCAGAGCAGATGAGCTACCCGACGCGCACGGGAATACAGGGCGCGCTCATTGGTCTCGGTCGCCTTAGCCAGCGCGACCACCGTCTTTTCTTCTTCGAAAACCCATCTGTAACAGGCAAGTTCGTTCTTCGAGAACAGTGCGACACAATCCACCAGCAGTTCCGGATCATGTTTGACGGCCACTCTGGCCAGAAGCATCGCATCCTCGTCGCTGCGCGGCTTACCCTGAGAAAGGATCTGCGCCAGAGCTTTCGCGATCCGGGTCCGGTGGATGTAGACCGCGTTGAGTGACCGACCGGGCTGCAGTCGGGCCACCTCCTTGACGTCTTTGCCTTCGACGAACAGCCAGGTCGCAACCTGCTGATCGGTTGCAGGCAACTGTCGAACAGCCTCCCCCAACTGGATTTCCGATGCCGTCTCGATCGCTCGCAGGGCCCACGCCTTTTCACGAGTTCGGCTGCTGCGATTGTCTTCACGATTACGGAGAATCTGCTCGGCCAGCGCCGGAACTGTCGCCGTATCCAGCTGACCCGAGTCCTCGCTGTCACCGACTTCGTCCAAGGGGGTTTCGACATCCGGATCGCGCCCATCGATCCGGGCCTGGTAGTAGCTGCGCACCTCGGGGTCGAGGTCGAAGCCGAGTTGATCAGCCACCGTGAGCAGTCGTTTCGCGGTGTCCAGGCTGACATTCGGATCCTTGGCGGACATCCGCCATATCGTCGTCCGGCTGGCGCCGGCGGCCCGTGCCCACGCGGAAATCGACACGGTGGGGTCTGGGCGGTCGCGATGGAAATCCCATACTGCCGGATCCACCTCGAACCCCCGGCGCTCGACAGCCGCGAGTGCCCGCAATGCGGTCCCCTTGGCCACATCCAGATCACCGTTCACGGACCGGATAACGGTCACCCTGGATATACCGAGCTGCTGAGCGATCTCGTCCAGCACCCCAGATAACCCGTGCTGCTGAGCGATCCCGTCCAGCGGAAACGCTGGTGTGGCATACCGCGACCGCGGCGGAACGGCTGCAAACCCCGGCACGGGGCTGTCCGGATGCTGGACGTCGTAGAGCGCGGGAAGATCGTCGTCGATATCGATCGGTGGGTATCCGACCTCCATCTGCAGTCTGCGGGTCAACTCCTCGAGCAAATCACCGTCCAGTTCCCGCAGCGTGTCCTGGTCATAGCTGAACCGCAGCTGTTGCCGCTTCGCCCATTCAGCCATCACACGCCCGGATTCCGCCCGCGGCAGGCCACTGGCGAATCGCTGCCGTAGCCATCGCCGCTGCAAGGGTTTCATCCGGTCCAGGCACCGCTCCAGTACCTGCGGATCCGCATCGAGCAATGCCCGGAATCTCGGCGACCCGGATGTCCAGCCCGCCGCCACCGCGGTCGAAAGCCGCGCTCGGAATTCCTCGAATCTCAGCTGCTCCGGCGACATATCCTCGGACAGAAACGATTCCAGTGCTCTCAACACTTCGCCGACAACTCGCGGCAGCCGCCCGGGCACCCCGAGGTTGCGCGCCTCGACCTCGATCACGTCCCGCATCCGCGTGCGCACCGCTGAATCACTTGCGATCACTGTCGCGTCGGAACCCGGAATCGACTGCGGCTCACTGAATTCCGTTACATCGACCGGCTCGGAAGACGGAGCGGGGTCGGCAAGTCTGCGGTAGAATGCCCGCACTCCGGGCAGTCCAATCCCTTTCGAGGCGGCGACCGCCAATACCCGCAACACAGTCGCCGTATCCACCACCGGACTGCAGCGCAGTACGCTCGCCACCTCGGCTTCCGGCACACCCGCAGCATGTGCCAGCGCGGCCACATCCACCCGTGCCCCGACCATGAACCGCCGCTTGCCTTCCCGGGGTTGCTGTCCGGGCTGGAGTTTGTCCATCGGCTCGCCGTCGGCGAAGAGGAACGCTTCCACTGCCATGACGTCGGCTGGCTTCGGCCAGTCCGCATACGGCGCCACCACTTCCCGATGGCCGTCGAACTCCGACACCCACACCTGGCCGTCGTCGCCGAGGAACAGCACGAACACATGCCCGCCCTCCGCCCCGTAATCCACCACCCCCAGCACCGTCTTGCCCGCTTCGGCCTCGGCGGCCAACTCGTCCACCGAGTCGAAGTCGCGGGTGTCCGCGCCCAGCGCGTCAGCGACCTCATTCAGATCCACCCCGGCGGCAATTACCTGCTCCGCATCGACCCGCAACGGACGCCGCAGCCGAATACCCCGCTGCTCCAAGAAATCCAAGGCCACCGGTGCACACAACCTGGGACCGCCGCCGGCCCGATGCTCGATCAGGCCAGGGAACACGACGGCGTCCGGAACATTGGCGCGCCGCTGATGAACTCTCCGCGCCGACACCGGGATCTCCAGGCCCACCGCGTCGGCGGCCGCGATCACCCGAAGCGCGGTCTCGGGGCTCATCCTCTCTTCGCCGTCGCGAATCGCCGACACCGTCGTCCGGCCCACCCCCAGCGCCCGGGCGACCTCGGTTACCGGCACCCAGTGTGGCTGTGCCTCCCAGAAGAGGCGCAGCCGCGGTGGTACCACATGCCCCAGCGCCTCGGTCACCGCGAGCACCCGTAACGCCGTCGCCTTTTTCACCTGTTGGGTGTTGCGGTCGAAGACCATGCCCACCGT
Organism: Nocardia sp. 2TAF39; assembly: GCF_052114905.1. NCBI lineage: Bacteria > Bacillati > Actinomycetota > Actinomycetes > Mycobacteriales > Nocardiaceae > Nocardia > Nocardia sp. 2TAF39. The sequence continues at coordinate 65,249 of NZ_JBFRFQ010000009.1, read as the reverse complement.
GGTGTGGGACCGGCCGGCCGCGCGCGCTATCTCATTGACCGGCCACCGGTCCGGCTGGGCCTGCCAAAACTCCTGCACCGACGATGGTTGTTTCCTGCGGCGTGGTGACTGCCCGGGCGCGAGCGGATCCTCCGGGCCGTCCGTGCCGAAGACGATGCCTTCCACCGCCATCGCACCTATCGGTTTCGGCCAGTCCGCATACGGCGCCACTACTTCCCGCTGACCATCGAACTCCGACACCCACACCCGGCCGTCGTCACCCGGGAAAAGCACGACATACCCGACCACGGCCCCGTAATCCACAGCCCCCAGCACCGTCTTACCGGCTTCGGCCTGCTCGGCAAGCAAACGCACCGAATCGAAATCGCGGGTGTCCGCGCCCAGCGCGTCCGCCACGACGGTCAGGTCCACCCCGGCGGAAATGACCTCGTCGGCGTCAATCGACAGCGGATGCCGGAGCCGAATGCCTCGCTGCTCCAGGAAATCCAAGGCCACCGGTGCAGACAATCGCGGGCCTGCGCCTGCCCGGTGCTCGGTCAGGCCCGGGAAAGCCACAGCGTCCGGCACACCGGACTGCCGCTGGTAGAACCGCCGTGCCGACACCGGGATCTCCACCCCCACCGCATCGGCACCCGCGATCACCCGGAAAGCCGTCTCTGGGCTCACCTTCGCCTTGCCGGAGCGCACATTGAACACCGTCGTCTGGCCCACCCCTATCACCTCGGCCGCTTCGGCTACCGACACCCCATCAGGCCGCGCCTCCCAGAACAGACGCAGCCGCGGTGGCACCACATAGCCCAGCTCGCCGACTACCGCGAGCACCCGCAACGCCGTCGCCCTGCTCACATGCCGGGTGCTGTGGGAAAACACCCAGCTCACCGTGGTGTAATCCACGCCGGCCGCCTGCGCTACCTCTTCCCGCGGCACCACATCCGGCTGAGCTTCCCAAAACGCCTGTGCCCGCTCCCGCGTCAGCGCCCGCCTACGCGACCTATATCCCAGCTCGTCGGCCACTGCGAGCACCCGCAACGCGACCGCCTTGTGCACCCGGGGTTTGCAGGCGAATACCGCACTCACCGTGTCCGGATGCACACCGGCCGCCTGCGCCAATTGATCCCGCGACACCGTCCGCGGTCCCGGTGCGGACTCGCGCTGGTGCTCGGCCGTCAGCTCGGCGACCACCTGCGTCCGCGTGTTCTGTCCCGGACGCAGCTGAGCTTCCCCGGACTCACGCACCAACGGCCACCGTGACACGTACCCGAGCTCCTCGGCCACCGCGAGCACCCGCAACGCCGTCGCCTTGCCCACGTCATCGGGTTTGCAGGCGAATACCGCGCTCACCATGTCCGGATGCACACCGGCCGCCTGCGCCAATTGGTCCCGCGACACCGTCCGCTGTCGCGGTACGGACTCGCGCTGGTGCTCGGCCGCCAGCTCTGCCACCACTCGCGGCAGTAGTGCCCGCACGTCCTGTCCCGCACGCAGCCGAGTCTCGGACATCCGCTGGAATACCTGGTCGGTCATCTCGACGGCAATCTCTGGGGACACCTTCAGCAGCCGCATCAGCTGTTCGGAGACGATATGCCCCCACTGCATTCGAAGTCGGGCCGCCTGGACCGAACCGAAGGCCCGCGGTTCGCCCGCACCCAGGTTTCCGCTCCTGACCACAGCGGGCTTGTCCGCCATCCGCAGTACTGCGGGATTGCTGTCGTCCGGCTGCTGCGCATTCGGATCGCCGGCCGTCGAGGAACCGAAATTCGTCATCCCCGTCACCGCCGTGTGCGATGGCGTGCCGTCGACAACCCCCGGACCGCCGATACGGACCCGGCCATCGGACGGGCCCGGCGGCGGCGGTAGGGATTTCGGTCGAGTCCCGCCGGCCCTGCCGTCGCCACCGTCGTCCGAACCCCAGCCCTCGCGGGCACCGATCCGCACATTCGGACCGCCTCGCTTCGGCGGCTGGCCGCCCAGCGGGTGTTCCGCCTCGCCACCGCGCTCGAACACGATCGCATTCACGTCTGCCACCCCGTGCCCGGCGCGGACCGCCCAAGCATCCAGATCCTGCTCACGCACTACACCGCCGTCGACGGTGTTGTCGAACACCACTATCTCGCCGAGCCGCAACCCCTGCCTCGGGAACTGCTGCTGCAGTTCCTCGGTCACCTCGACCACGGCGAATGCATGCGCGCCCACCACTTTCCCCCGATGAACCACATCCATCGCCCCGGCGATCAGCCCGCCGTTCTCACGCATGTGGGCGATCGCCGCCCGCAGTCCCTTCGCTCCCGTGCCGATCGGCTCCACCCGCCAATCCGCATCCAGGCCTCGCGCGAAATCCGCCCCGGTCATACCATTCGCGGCGATGTCCTCGTCCACCGTTATCGGACGCACCCCCCGGCCGGCCACCGGCCCCAAGGCGGTTTTGACGATCTTCTGCACCCAACTGCCACAATCCTTCGGCCCCTCCCTCCGCAGGTGCGCAACCACTTCGTCCCGGTCCGGAAGAAGCTCGTAGAAACGGCGCACTTTTGCCGCCATCGGGTAGCCGAGCTCGTCCGCCGCAGCCAATACCCGCCGTGCCGTCGCTTTACTCACCAACGGACTGCATGCCCGTACCCGTACCACGGTGGACCTGGTCACCCCGACCTCGTAAGCCACGTCCTCCGCGAACACCCGTTCGGGCTGAGCCTCCCAGAACTCCCGGTCCTCCGGTATGCTCCCCCACTCCAACCGCTCGGCCTCCGCCAACACTCGCAATGCGTTACGTTTGCTCACCTGCCCCGTACTGCGCGTGAACACCCGGCTCACAGTCGACTGGTCCACACCGATCGCGCGCGCCAACTGCTCCTCGGTCATGGGCGCCGACCTTGCCAATGGACGGGCACCGATATTGGTGTCTTCGAAATCGACGCCAATTCCGGCGGAGGATTCCTCGCCGGGGCCCAGCGGGTGCTCGGCGGTGCCGTCGGCATTGAGGACGATGCCGAAAACGCCGACCACGTCGGGTGGATGTACCCACTCCTCGAAGTCGACTACGCGACCGTCTTCTTCCACTACGACCCGGTCGCCTTCCAGGCGCACACACACCGCGTGACCGCCGATGGTGCGGTCGGCGAAACCGTCGAAGACCATCATCGCGATCACCGCACCGCCATGGGCGGCAACATGGGCACGGACGTCGTCCATGGATGCGAAGCCGCCCCTGTGCAGGTCGGCGCGGATCAATGTCGGCGCGACGCGCATCGCGGTTCCCGCGGAGCCGGGGCGGAACTGGGCCAGTTCCGGAGGAATTTCGGCACCTACCGCGGTCAACGCGGCGCGGGCGGCGTCGTTGAAGCAGGTGGCCAGCGGCTGCGGTCGGCGCTGGACATCCGCCGGGAGATAACCGGTCGCACCCTCCATCGTCCCCTCGGCGAGCACGGAGTCGGCCGTCGCACCGGCCAGGTCCACCAGACCGGCGCCCAGGCCACGATCCAGATGCGCCAGCATTGCGTCCAATTCGGCGACCCGAGTCGCCGCTTCGGCCATGGCACCGAGATCACGGACCCGCTCGGCCACCTGCCGCTGCTCACCCTGCAGCAACGGTCCAGCCAACAGGTCTGCGACCCGGTGGTGGGGCAGTTCGCCGGCAGTGAACGCCAGCTCGGCACCCTGGGTATTCCGCAGCATCCGTTCCAGCTCGGCACGAGACCGCTCCCGCATCCGCCGCAGCTGCGGCGGGCGCAGTGCTGGGTCCTCGTCGAGCTCCACCGCCAGCTGCACGAGTTCGCCGAAATAGGCGGCGCGGCTGCCGGTGAACTGTTGCCGGCGCACGACGAGGTCGTGCAGCCGGTACGCGTAGCCGGTCTGCGCGTACCACCGCAGCCGCCACTTGTCGTGGTTTTCGGCGGCATCGGCAAAGTCGTGCATGAGCAGGTACCGCTCGGCGGTGTCGAGCTGCTGCTGCGAGGCGCCCGCCGCGTGTGGCCCGATCTGCCAGGCGCGCACGGTATCCGGGGTCACCGTTGCCGCCGTCCATTCCGGCAGCCGTTGCACCTGTGCGGTCAGGTGTGTGCGATGCTCACGCAGCGTGTCCAGCTCGAAACCGGATTGTGAGGTGATCGGTCGCGGATATCCGAACCGCTTCCGATAGCTGTTGCGTGCGTCCTGGTAACGGCGGTCGGCCACCTGGTAGTGGGCGTGGGTGCGGCGCAGGGTGGCTTCCGCGTCGTCGAGGCGACGAATCCCGGTATCGGCCGTGACGAATTCGTCGAGCGCGGCGATCACCACGCCGAGTTGTCGCACCCGTTCGTTCGCCACCGCCCACTCCGGGCTGTCCGGATGGGCGGGCAGGACGTCCAACGGTCCCGGGGGGTGCTGGATCGGGTCCATGGCCAGCAACGCGGCCAGCTCGGCTCGCTCGGCGTCCAGCCGGGACCGGTCGGCGGCTCCCGGTGCCACCCGGTCGACTGGTACCAAGAAGTCAGCGCTTCGCTGCGCCAGTTCCGCCTGGGCCTGCGTCCGGGCAGCCATGGTCTCGGCACGGAATTCGGCGGTAGCACCGGACAGGATGTCCGCCCCATCGCGCCCCCGGTATGCGGTGGGTTCGACCGGAACATCGACCAGCTCGGCGTGCAGTGCGTCGTACCGCTGCATCAACCGCTCGGTGTGGTCGATCCCCTTGGCGGGGTCGTTCGACAACCGGCGGATCTCTTCGGCGAGCTCATCGATTCGAGCAGCCTGGGCGGCCTGCCGACGGATCTCGTCGACCGACCCCACACCCTGTTCGAATCGGGCCTGCGTCCCGTACCCCGCATCGGCGAACGCGCCGAGTTGCTCGTCCAACGTCCGCAGCCGACCGGCTTCGGTGACCTTGGCCATCAGGTAGTAATACATCCGGAAATCCACTTCGGCGTCAAGGAATTCCGGTGACTTGGTGGCGTCATCGATCCGCGCCTGACCTTCGAGGAAAGCGCGAGCGTTCCGGTCGTCCATCAGCGCTTCCGCGGAAATGTCGAACAATCCGGCCACCTCGGCCCGTGCTTCGGCGAGCCTGCCGAACCAGAAATTCCAGCCCGACGATCCCAGCGACAACAACTGGGCAACGTAACTGGTCTCGTCCACGTCCGAGTCGACCAAAAGCGGGCGGAACCAGTCTTCGAGCTCGCCGATCAACTGCTGCGCCCGCTGCCGAACATCCCGCCGCAACCCGGCCGTCGGCTCCGGCAACGAGAACGCCCCGGCATCCGCGGACAGTGCTCGGCGCGGGCGGGGACCGGCCGGTTCGGGGGCGGGTGGGACGCCGAACAACCTCGAGCGCGGCATGTCCTTACCGGCGATCGCGGTGGGCGGTTTGCCGTTGAGGGGGCGTTTCGGCGTGCCGTCCTTGGATTCGATGCCGAAGACGCCTTCGGCGATCCGCGACTGTTCGGCGACCCAGCGGCGTATCTGCTCGGGGCTGCGGTGGGTGTGCACCACTCCGTCGCGGCGTTCGTGCACCACGATGGTGTTGCGATCCGGGTCCCAGGTCACGGTGGCCATATGCGCACCGAGCCCGCTGCGGTATTGAACACCGACGGTGACGGTTTCGCGGGTTTCGAGCACATGGTCGATGACCTCGTCGATATCCCGGTAGCCGCCGGGTTTCCAGTCTCCGTCCAATGCCATTGCGACGTCGGCGGGGTGGTCGCCGTTCAGGGAGAACTCCCTCGGCTGCCGGGGCTTGTCGACTTCGGGCAGCCCGGCGGCCCGGCGGTTGGCCGCCTCGGTGGTCTCCACCGCATACGGGGCGCAGTCGCCGATCAGCTGGACCGGTTTCGTGGTGTCCGGGCGCTGGTGTTCGGCGACGGCGGCGGCGAGCACCTCCTCGGGAGGCTGCCGCAAGCCGTCACTCACCGCTACGTCGATGCGGCCGACTTCCGTAGCGCAGACGTTCATCTCGATAGCGGCCGCGGCCATGGCTTCGTAGTGCAGCAGCTTGGCGACCGCCGCACGCTGCTCATCCGACGACAGCGACAGTGTCGACACCCGGGCCGGCGTCAGCTCGGTGGGATCGGACATTTCGAGCAACCTCGAAAGTGTCTGCTGCTCGGCTTCGAAGCAGCCGCGGAATACAACAGGACGATCCCGAAGCGGAATGTCGTCGATCCGCATCCGGATTTCCCCGGCCAACTGCGCCAGAGTTTTACGCTCCTGCTCCATCCGGTCGGTGATGCGCTGCCGCTCGGTCTGCAGATATTCCAGCCGACGCACCCGCTCGTTCAGCCGGTTGAATTCAGTATCCCAGCGGTAATATTCCTCGGCGATTTTCAGCAGTTCGCCGAGTTCCCGGTGGCGCTGCGGATCCTGGACTGCCTGCTCGCGCAACGCACGCAACTCGGTCACGTCGTGCGGCCCCTGTGCCAGGGCGGCCGCATCATCGTCGCCGAACCGTTCCCGGAGCTGTCGGTGGAAACGCTGCTCGGCCACCGCACGTTGTGCATGCCGGTGGCGCAACGCCGATCGCAGCGTATCGAAACGGTGCACCAGCCGATCCGCCGACAGCACCGACTGGACATCGTCGGTCAGTTCATCGAGGCGCAGCCAGTTCTGTGCCCGGTCGCGCAGTTCGCTGTCAGGGTTGGAATCGGCTGCCCACTCCCGCATCAGCTGTCGAATCTCACTCGGCGTCTTTCCGTGCAGGCGCGGATCGAAGGCGTCGGCGGCAATGCGCAGCAGACGCAGTCGAGACAGCACCTTGGGGGTGACGGCCGTCGGGTCGACCCGGAACTGCGGGCCGTTCCGGGCAACCTTGGCGCGCAGTCGTTCCCGCTCGGTGGCCAACTCGTCGCCGAGTCGGGTCAGCTCTGTGCCCAGCGTCGCCCCGAAATGCGGGCGTGGAATGCCATTCGATTCGAGGGGGGCCGATACGGCGGCGAAAGCGTCGTCGAACTTTTCTTGCTGCGTGTGAATTTCGCCGTCGCGTTCGTCGACCTTGTCCGCCCAGTCGAGCACCCGCCGACGCCACTCCAGCAGCGCCGCCATCGCTCGTCTCACCTCTGCGTGGACACCATCGGCATCCCGAATGTCCTCGAGTATCTCCTCGTAGTCCTGCTGCAGATCCTGGCGGTCCTGCCTACCCATCCGGGGCTGGCGGCCGCTGGCCGGGTCGAGACTGGTCGGATCGACCGAGATCGTGTCGAGAGCGACGCCGTCCGGCAGGATCTGGCGGTCGCGCGAGTTCTGCAGTTTCCGGGCCAACTCGCCGAGCCGAGCAACCTGCTGAGCCCACTGTGCGTCAATGGGGCCAGCACCTTGCTCGGCTCGGGAATGTGCCGCGTGGAACGCGGCTTCCAGGATGTCCAGCCGCTCGGTCAAACTCTGCAGCCGGCCGATATCGCCGACCGCCTTGATCACGGCGAAACAACGAACAAACTCGTCTTCCGCGGCGCTCAACAGCTCCCGATCGTGCGCCAGCGTCGTCGAGGCCTTCTTGCGGACCTGCAGATCCGCGAGCGCCTGCGCCACCTGAACGTCCGAGTGCAGCTCACTCGCCGGGATCTGCAGCAGCCAAGCAAGCTGGGTGCGCGCCTCCGCCAGGTTGTCCGACCACCGCTGCCAGATGTCCGAGCCCGGGTTCAGCAGCTCCGGCACATCCTTCGCCGGCACAACGCCTTCCAACTCGCCGTGCATACGGCGCACATCCGCCTCGGCATTGCGCCGCATGGTGACCAACGGCTCCGGCAACTCGACGTTCGCCTCGGATCGGGTGCGGCGGAAGATCTTCCGCCGCAACCACTCCGGATCCGGCCGCGCACCGGCCGACGACAAGGACTCCGAACCGGTCGAGGACGACGAGTCCGGTGACCGAAGCTGCTCTGCCCGGCGCGATAGGGCATTCTGCTTGTTGCGCGCGGCGTCGAAACGGTCGGCGGTATCGACTAATTCGTCGATGAGGGGGGTCGCCTCGCCTGCCCGCGACAATGTGCGCAACTGGACGGTCAGTGCATCCAATTCCGCTTTCGACGTCACGTTTCGGAACTCCGGGAGCTGCGCAGCCTTGGCCGCGAACTCGGTCTGCAGCCGCAGGAGTTCGGTTCTCGCGTCGAGGTATTGCGGCCAGATTCGCTCGAGTTCGTCGCGCACCGCCTCGGTCAGCGAATCCTGCGCCGCGCCTTCGGCGTCGAAAACAACTCCCTCCCATTGGATCACCGACTCGGCGTCCGCTGGCGGGAAATCATGCAGCACGATCCCCCCGTCATCGGAATCGATCACCCGCGGCCGACCGTTGTCGTTGTAGACGACAAAGGTGTGACCATTGGGACCGTCATTGGAGGCCTCCTGGAAAATCGCGTTCACCACGATCAGGGCGCCGTCCCCCAGGGTTAGAAGCTCCTGTTCCACCTCATCGGGTCCCTCGAACCTACGGTGCCGCCCGCCGAGCGCGGCCTCGGCCATAAAGCGCACTGTCCCGCTGAGCGCGACATCCAGCCGTATCGGTCGAATGTTCGGATTGCCGGTGAGGGCCGCCGCCAGCAGAACAGACTGCGGCACACACGAATCGATTCCGAGCTTGCGTACCGCGAGGTTGTCTGGGAGCGGCCGCCGGGCCGCGAACTCGTCCGCCAGCGCGTCCGCGAGACGAAGGACCTCTGCTGCCGCCGCACGCGCCTGCGCCGGCGACGCGTGGTCCCGGTGAGCGACCACCTGCGCCCTGCAGAACTCCCGATAGAGCGCGCTCAGCCTGGTGATCTCGCCGGCAATTTGCTCTCGCCGCAGAAACTCGTCGACGAGCAGATTCGGATCTATCCCAGGCTGCCGCCCCAACGTTCGGACGGAGGCGTCGATGCGCGCGTGCTCGATCGAGGCAGCGTAGAGCCCCATCGTGGCCTTCAGCCAGTATTCCGAGACACCGTGTTCCACTGCGGAATCGACTGCCGCCGGGCCACCGGCATCCGTCGAGTGCTTCGCCGCGCCATCGGCGACGTCTCGGCCGCCGCGGCGGCTGTCGCGGGCACCCAGGTTGGGCGGCTGCGGGGGACGCTCTCGCCGGCTGCGCCAGTCCGACAGGTCGGTGACACCCGACGGCGATTTCGGGCGGGCGCCGTCGTCGGGGCCCGATGGCCGCTGGGATGGCTCGGGGTCCTCGCCGCTGTCGGAGGGCAGCAGGTAGCCGTAGACCCGGACCCGGCCGTTGGCGTCACGGAAGGCGCGGGTCACGACGAGGCGGGCGTCGCGGCCGAGCGCCAGCTCCGCGTTTGCAGCCTCCCGGGTCAGCGCGCCGGTCCACAGTGCCGGGGTGCCCGCGGGCACCCGCACGGTCAGGACAGCGCGTACGGTGCGCATTTTGTCGGTCGGCTCGTCGGCGAGCTGGGCGGCGAGGTAGTCGGGGATGGTGACGGTACGGCTCTGCAGGCCTTCCGGATTCGCCAGGTCCTTGTCGCTCAGCTCGATCTCGGTGGTCACGATGACATCGCTGTTCAAGGGGCTGGCCGCGAGCGCCTGGTCCACACGTCGAATCTGCATGGCTTCTGGATCATTCGAGGAGCGCTGGTCCTCCGGTAGGTTCAGGTAGTCGTTGGCGGCCCGGTATCCGCCGAAGGTGCCGCGGGCCCAGCGCAGCGCGTTCTTCAGCTCATCCCGGATGTGCTGGAAGCCCAGGTTCCACATCTGGACAAAACCGGCCCGCGCCGCGTCATCCGGCAATGACACTGCGCCGTCGCTGATTTCATCGAGTGCGACCTCGCACTTCACCACCGGGGGCAGTGCGGCGAACTCATTCGGCGACATGCTCAACCGCACCGGCGACGACGGCGCGGGATCGGGCTGCGCAGGCGGGAAGTCGGACTGGACCTGCGCGTCGAGGCGTTGCGCCCGCTCGTCGAGACTGGTGAAATCCTTGATGCTGTTGATCAATTCGCCCAGCGCCGAGTGCCGACGACGGATGGCGCGCTGTTCGGGGTTCAACTCACTGGCGGCGCGGCCCCGCAGCTCGAGCACCTGCGGTGTCAACTCTCGATGTTCGTTCTCCCAGCGTTCCAGCCCCGCCGGGTCGTCGGGATTCTCCGTCAGGTCCGCGGCCGCCTGGTCCCGCCGGACCCGGAACTGCTCGCGCTGTTCGTAGGCGCTGACCACCTCCGCGCGCTTGCGAATCTCCTCGTTCAACCTGGGCTTATCCAGGGCGGCTCCGGCGGCAGGCAGTTGATCTCGTCTGGTCACGGCATCGGCGTGCTCCCGGCGGGCCTGGTCCAACCGTTCCGGCCTGCTCCAATCCGGCTGCAGCGCACCGAGGTTCTTGCGTGGACCGTGTTCGGCCTGTTCGGCCTCGTCGAACGGGACGTGGTCTGGGTGTTCCTCATCGGCGACAGCCACATGCACATCGCCGCCGCTGCCCGCCCAGTCGATCCAGTCGTCCACCTGCTTGCCGCGCAGGATGACGCCGGGGGCGCCGATATCGCACACCACCACTTCGCCGACCTCGAGCTGCGGGTAGCGGGTGCGGAACTCCTCGGTCACCTTCACCACCGCGAACGCGTGCGCGCCGACTACCAGGTCGTGCCGATCCTCGATGCCCTGCCACTCGATGGCTCCGGCGAGCAGCTGCGGCCCGTCCTCGGCGCGCACCATCTCGACCGCGGCGCGCAGACCGACGGCTCCCGCTCCGACCGGGTCCGGCAGCCACCCCGCGTTCAATCCGCGCGCGAACTCCAGGCCGGATATTCCATTCGTCCGCACCATGTCGTCGAACAGCGCGGGCACCACATTGCGTCCTGCCACCGGACCCAACGCGTCCTTGACGATCCACTGCACCCAGGGACCGCAGGCATTCCTGCTGGTCGTCGGTGACGACTGGAGTTCGTTCAGCGGAGGAACCTCCGGCTCGCGCATCTCCAGGATCTGTTGGGTACGCTGCAACAGGTCGTCCATCTGCTGCTCGAGGTCGTCCAATGTCACGCTGAGCAATCCGAACTCGGGATCATCGGCCTGCAACAAGGTCGGATCCACGTCGGTCTGCCAGGCAAGCTCGTCGAGTCGGTCCTCCACCTCGACGAGGCGTCGGCGCGTTGTGCGCCACCGGGCGCGCACCTCATCGAGTCCGCTGCGCGCCGCACGCAGCAGGACCAGTCGTTCTCGCCACTGTTCGGACACCTCGCGCGCGGGCACCAACTGCGCCTGCGCTACCGGGTCGTGCGGAGCGAGGCCGAGGGTGGCGGCCTGCCTGGCGGCGTCCCACCGCGACTCATGCGCGCTGCGCAAGGCCTGTTCCAACCGGTCGAGCAACATGATCCGGTCCGTTGCCGCGAAGAACTCAGTGGTGAACTGGTACGCCTCGTCCAGACGTTGCACCGCTCGGAGGATGTTCATCTCTTCCGGACTGCGCCCGCCCTGTGCCAGCAGTTCCCGGACTCGACGAGGGGTGAGCTCCCCCACGCTGAGGCCGGTGCGGTCCAGCTGAACGAAGTGCTCGACCAACGGAACCCGATCGCTGTCCAGCCGCTCCAACTCACCGGAATTGTGGGGGTTGGCTCCGCGGGTCTGCATCTGGACGCTGCAGACGGCCAGCCAGGCAGCCTGCAAGTTCCGGAATACGACCAGCTCGGGGCCTAGGCCGGTGAAGACGGTGACGGACCGCTCGGCGGTGGACCAACGCTGCGCCGCGCCGGCCAGACCGTCATCCAGGGCGACCCTCAGGTCGAAGACGGCGACCTGCTCACGCAGCTCCACGAATTGCGCTGCCTGCACCTGGAGAATCGGGTCGTCGGGCAGCAGCTCGACCAACTGCTCGCGGGTCACCGTCTCCAGGTCGACTCCCTGCGGCAGGTCGGTGGCCATCAGTACTCCGGCCAACGCGAACCGTTCTCGCAGGGCTGCTTCGCTCTCGACATCGGGCACCTGACCGGACTGCGAAAGTCGATCCTGTATCTCGCGCAGCTCGTGCGCCACCCGGCCGAGCCGAGCCGCCTCCGTGGCCACCGACCGGAAGGTGTCGGCATGCTCGCCGCCCCGCCAAGACTCCGAATACGCCTCGAACAGCGCTGCTTCCAGTGCGGCGATCTGCCGCACCCGCTCGGTGTACCGGTCGGCCGCGGCGAACATGGCCACATCGCCGTGCAAGTCCATAAATTGCGCTGCGGCCGAGTCCGCTTCGCCCGAAAGAGATCCCTGCGTTTGCATTGTCGCCAGTTCCGCGATGAGCAGATGCGGGTCGGGGAAGCGCTGGCCCAGTCTCCGCTCCAGCCGCTCATGTGCCTGCTGGTACGCAAAGCCCAGTTCCAGTCGCGCCGGGGAGCTCGGGTTACCGAAATCCTCGATATCGAACGCCTGCAACAGGTTCGCCTGCAATTCCTCCGCCTGACGCTCGGCGGTGCGCCGCATGCCGATCAGCGTCGGGTGCACTCGACCCTCGGCGAACTCCGGTGAATCCTCCGGCTGCGGTGACGGCGGACCGTCTCCGGTACCGTCGCCTCTACCGCGACCGCCGGAATCCGGTGGCTGCCCGTCGCCGCCCCCGGCCGAGCCGTCGAATATTCCCGCAGGGGTGCGCGCCCCCGGACCGTCGCCGGAGACCGACGCCACCACCCGCCCCGCACCGTCGAGGTGAACGACATTGCCGTGCCGGTCGATCACCAGGACCTCACGCAGCCCCGCAATCGGATGACGGCGCAAGACCGCAGCCAATTCGTGCGGCCCGACGGCACTGTCGGCCAGGGTGAGCACTACCCGGTCCGCGCCGCGCCGCGCCACCCGGCTGTGGAGCGCCTCGACATCCGCGGTCATCGGCGCAAGATGCGCGAAAGTCTCTCCTTCGATCCGGAGGCCGGCGTCGTGGTGTTCCACCAGGAAACCGGCCTGCGCCAATCTCGTCGCCGCGACGATCCCCTGCCGCAGCCGCCACCGCCCGATCGCATCGAGATCGGCGGAGATACCCGCCGGAACCCCCTCGGGGACCGCGGCCTGGTTCGGTCGATTCGAGGCACGGGTGTGTTCCGCCGGGTCGGCCTCGGTGACCGCGTCCGGCCGTGCACCGAGGTTCTTGCGCGGGCCACGAGTCGCCTGTTCCTCGGCGCGGAACGGGACCTTCGCGGGATGGTCGTCGACGACAACGATGTGCACATCGCCCGCACCCTCGCCGGCCTTCTCGACCCAGGCGTCGACCTCCGCACCGCTGATCAGCCCGCCCGCGGCATTGTCGAACACCACCACGTCGCCGGGTCGAAGATTGTGTTCCGGGAAGAGGTCCCGGATCCGCTCGGTCACCCGAACCACCGCGAAGGCGTGCGCCCCGACGGTCGCCTCGTCATCGGCGATCATCCCGGGGAACTCCATGCCGCCCGCGACCACCGAAGGTCCGTTCGATGCGCGCACCATCTCCACCACGGCCCGCAGCGCCGCACTGCCCTGGCCGACCGGTTCCTCGAGCCAGCCGGCTTTCAACCGGCGCGCGAAATCGACCTTGTCCATCCCGACCAGACCGATGCCGACATCGTGCGGATCGGCCGGATTCACCTGGATCAGCGCGAACGGCCCCAGTACATGCTGGATGAACTTTTGCACCAGCGGACCACAGTTGGCCGGCCCGGACACCAGATGGGCCGACAGCGATCGGTCGCGTTCTTCCTCGGATTTCACCGCCTCGGAGCGACTATCCGAATCGGCGCCGTCCCCGACACCGGCTGGTACCGGCTCTTGGTTGCCGTCGCTGCCATTCCGGCCGACCGGGAACTGCTTCTCCACCAGTATCAGTGGCAGATTCGCCCAGCCGTCGAACCGGGCTGAATATCCGAATAGCCATTCCGGGAAGACCAAGTGTCGGAGCTTATGCACCACCCTTGCCCCGGCGCCGGTGGCAGTCTGGAGCCGGCCGCCGAGTACCGCGGTGATGACATCCGGCGCCACCCGGGTGCGCATGCCGATGGCGTGCATCGCGGCCGACATATCATTCCAACGCAGCAGCACCGCTGCGGTCAGGATCAGCGCCAGCTGCTCATGATCGGGATCCTTACCGGCCAGGACCTCGGCCACCTCGGTTTCCGATACGCCAGCGGCCGTGGCCACCACCTCGATGCCGGTGTGCAGCAGGGCATCTTCCGCTAGCGCTCGCCACGTCGGGTCCTGCAACTCCAGGTCGAGTCTGCGAGCAGCTACCCGGATCCGTTGCAGCGCATCACCATCGGCCAGCAGCCCGGCGGTGGCCGCCCGCACCGCCCGCACCGACACCTGTGCTTCCTCGGCAACCGCGACCCACACCGGCAGTTGCGGATGGCCAACCTCAGCAGAATCCGACTGCGCCTGGGCAGCAACGATGTCGGCCGTACCATCCCCGACTCCCTCGGGCGGCTCGGCCCGCTGCCCGCGATCGGTCGTAGCCGTCGGGTCGACGAGCGCGCCCGCCTCGACCGGGGCGGACTGCCGGTCTTCCCGTACCACAACAGAATCGAGCTGCACCGCAGGTACGCCGGCCAGCAATTGATTTGCCCGTTCCAGTACCTTCGGAAGCACCGGATCCGAAGCGGCCGGCCGTTGCGGCACCGCGGGGAATCCGGACTTCCGTGCTGCGTCTGTCGCCTGGCGGGATTCGGCGAGGATGCGAGTGAACTGCTGCCCCGTGACGACCGTGTCCCGGAATTCCTGTCGGTCCATCCCGGCCTGAGTGGCCGCACGCACCGGCTCGCTCAGCTGCCGGCCCAACTCGAGCAAGCTGCTGCGGCTGTCGTCGGGCAGCGGCAACCCGGATATGCCCTCCGGGCTGAGTACGAAGGCAGATAGTTTCCCGCGCAACGGGTCATACGGGATCGGCGGGAAGTCGCGCACGAGGATACCGTTGTTGTCGAGCACAATGTGATATCCGCCCAGCGAAACGATCACATAACCGTGACCGCCGATGCCGTAGCCTTCGGCTACACAGGTGATTCCGATGTCCGGCAGGGATTTCCGGAGTTCTTCGTAATTGTCGAACTCTTGCGGGAGGGCGCCCAGCGCTGCCATCAACTCGAAAGTGTAAGTACCCGACAGTGAGGTATCACGTTCCATCGGTATGATTTGCGAATTGCCGGTCAGCGCCAACGCTGCCCTGACCGTCATGGGACCACAGTAATTCTTGAACAGTTCTACCGAATCGGCTGCTCCGGGCTCTGGCGCGAGTCGGTCCAACCGCTCGTCCAACGCCTGGTCGGCGCTTTCCACATCCCGGCTCGCTTGGATGAGCGCATTCTGCAGCTTTTCCGGCTCGGCAAGCGACGGTGGCGTCGGCACCGCGGTTGCCGCCTCCACTCGGGCAGACACGATGTAGTGCACCAACACCGCCTGCGATCTGACTCGGTCGAGCTCGGTCAGCTCAGCAAGGTCGGCCGTGATCTGCTGATGCCGAACCAGCGCATCGCGCAGTTCCCGCATCCACCCGGCCCGCGGCTCATCCCCGTCGGGGAGCTTCGCCAGCGCGGCCAGAACCTCTTCGCTGTCCTCTGGGCGCAGCAGGTGCTGTCGCCACCCGAGTTTGTCGGCATGTTGCCGAGCCCGCTGCCATTCATTACCACGTTCGACATCGAGGGCATATATCCGTAGCGCCTGGGATACGCGCTCCGGAGGTACGACCGGTTCCAACGGGAACGGGAGGTTTCCGACCAGTTCGGCCGGGTGTAGTAGGGCCCCGCCGTCGCGCGCAACGATCCCGTACAACTGCGTGGTCCGCGGGCGATCCGGGAAATTCGGGTCGAATTCCTCGTAGACCCCGTCGGCGGGATCACACTTGATAATGATCCCCTTGTAATTGATGAGCGTGTAACGCTGCGGAAACCCGTAGCTCTTGTCCACAACGGCGATCGAAGAACCCGCGGGCAGCGCCTTCAGCAATGCGTCCATTTCGCCGTAGCCCGGCAAGTACACCATGCGACCACGCAGCCGAGCCTGCAAGCGCTCATCCTGGATAATCCTCCGCAGGTGATAATCCTGATCGAGCCCGGACCTGTCGCTATCCGGGAGACTGTTCTCGGCTGATTCCACTGCCGCGGGTCCGTACATATTCTTGAATGTGCGCACCACCGTGTAGGTGTTCAGCTCGTCGGCTGCTTCGCGATTGAACAGTTCCAGTTCGGCCAGGTCGACCAGACCTTCATCCAACGCCATCGCGACCCGATTCACCTCGGTGTCGGCCTCCCGCAAGTTTTCGACGAACCGATCCAGTTCGGCCAGCTCGGCGGATTTCTCCTGCCGCTGCACGGCATCCCAATCCCGGATTCCGTCCGCCAGCTGCTGCGCCAGCGTGACCTTCCGGCTCGCGGTTTCGGATTCGGTGTGGACATCGATGCCGAGTGCTCGGATTCTGTGTGCCAACGTGCTCGCCCAGTAGGTACGCGCCAGCACCGCATCGTGCAGCTCGGCACTCACCGCGTCCAACCAGGCGTGTGCCTGTTGCAGGTAGTGGTAGCGATGCACGGCCTCGATGTGAGCGCGGCGCTGCTCGCTGCGTACCTCGGCCGGATCACCCAGCGCGGCAACATGTTCGGCTACAGGACGGGTCGCGTCCAAGCGCAGCTTCGCCACCGCGTCCCGGAATTTCTCGGCCGCATCGAGCCGCCACTTGTCCGCGCCCCGCTGCAGATTCGCCAACCGGCGGAGGCTCCCGCTTCGGTAGTACCCGGTCCCGTACTGACCGTCTTCATCCGACGGCCAACCACGGGCAAAAGGTGCCGCGAGCTTCCGTTCGTAGTGACCACCGCGGCCCGGCAACTGTGACAATTGGATGTCCAGCCACTCGCGTATCCGCGGCAGCAAGGCCCCGAGGTCCTTGTCCGGGCCACGCTGTGCTGGAATCTGTCCCTTCGCCAATTGCTGAAGCGCTACACCGTCTTTATCGAACCCGGCCGCATGCAGGTGTTCCACCACTGCGCCGACATCGTGGCCCCACTGGTCCACCGCTGCGCGCCCGACCACAAAGCCGTGTTCGTCGGCACCGGAGTAGGCATTGTCGTACACCACCACCTGACCGCGGTACTTCTTCAGATGTGCATAGCGGTCGATCAGCTTCTGGTTCACCTCGACCACCAAGACCGCATGCCCCAGGGCGTGGTCGCCTTCCAACGCCAACGCCATCATGCCCACGCCACCGCTGCGGTCCCGCACCCGGGCAATCACCTCGGCCAGCCCCAACCGCCCCGGCCGCAGCGCCTCCGGCAACCAGTCCGCAGCCAACCCCTGCACGAACCTGGTGCCGGACATCCCGGCCCGTACCACATCCGGATCCTGGGGC
This sequence comes from Nocardia sp. 2TAF39, assembly GCF_052114905.1. NCBI lineage: Bacteria > Bacillati > Actinomycetota > Actinomycetes > Mycobacteriales > Nocardiaceae > Nocardia > Nocardia sp. 2TAF39. The sequence goes on along the minus strand of NZ_JBFRFQ010000009.1, from coordinate 48,046 downwards.
GACACCGGATCCATCAGCGCCGCCTGCTCCGGCGCCACCCAGATCTCCGCCACCCCCTGCACCAGGGCCGCGCAGTTGTTCTCCTCCGGATGATTGTCGAAGTAGTCGTAGGCCGCCACACCAGGATCTACGTCGGGCACCTCTACCGCCGCAGGCTGGGCACCGCTGTCCGCCAGGCCCGCGCCCCAGGCAGCCTGGTTCCAGGGCGCCTGGTGCCTGGACTGGGGTTTGCGCACTGGATCTGGATCGCCCTCGCCGGTCGGGCGCGTTGCGGTGCCGTCGGCCTGCCCTTCCGCATCGGCGGCGTCCTCCGCCTCGCCCATACCGATGACCGTGCGATATTGCTCGATCAGTTCCGGAAGTGCCTGCAGTGCGGTTTCCTGCTGACGGAGTTTGCGCGAGCGCGTGCGACACACTCCGAGGTACCCCGTCGGCATGGGGTGCCCGGCCTTCTCGAGCTTCTCGAACCTGTCCACTGTCATGGGCTCTTTGACGCCATTGCGGTTCAGGACGCGCTCCCTGACGACATCGCGGTTCAGTTGGGCGCGTCGGGCGGACACCGATTTCGTTTGTGTCGCAATCGTGTCGCGCCATGTCTGCCCAGTCGGATCGCCGTTCAACATCTGCTGGTCTGTGATCCCGAGCAGCTCGGCCAGTTTCTCGATCTGCCGCACCAACTCGGCGACCATCCTGGGCATGAAGTCCGGTGTCGTGCTGTCCTGCGCGTGCCACTCTCTCGCGGCCAGCCGTTCCACCAGAGTGGCGTGCAGGGGACCGAGACCCAGGCGCTGGAACTCCGTCGTCAGGTCGATGCCGTGCTGCACGAATGCCGCTATGTCCGATTGCGGGATATTCCGCAGCCACTCTGCGATTTCGTCGGCGGGGACAGGCCCGTCGTTGAACGCCAGATCGGTGCCGACCACGTCGCCGTCGGCACTACGCAGCCACTCGCCGTGCAACCGGTGCCCGGGCGACCCCTGCCTTCCAATGTTGTGAATCAGCGCCACGAAGGCACGGAAACGCCGGCCGCTGGAGGACTCGACCAGAGCCGCCTGCTCGGCGAAAGACAGGTCGGACCCTGGTGTTCCCGGCACGCACTCGGTGTAGGTGTCACAGTCCCCATCCCGATGCACCTGCTGCGCCTTCACCCCGAAGGCGTCTGCGACTACCGGCACCACCGCCGCGTCGGCGGCGGCCTTGGGATTGAGGTACCGGCGGCGGATCAGGCGAGTGCCGTCGCGATAGATATCCTCGTGCGCCTCGACCTCCATGCCGGTCGGCCGCTGCGGCCTGGACCCGACCCGTCCGGATTTGATCGCCGCTTTCACGATCTCCGAGAACGACCGCGTTTCGGTGAGACCGTTCAGCAACGTGATCAGCCCAGTATCGGTGCTGAATTCACCTGTCTTCTCGAGCCATTCGCCTACGGCAGGTCCTTGCCCGCCGGATTCCGGCTGGAGTACCAGATCCTCGGCCGACTGTCGGCCGGCCTGATCGACCTTCACCTGTACGTGCCGGATCAGGACACCACTGTTCTCCGCCTCGGCGCGCAACCCTGGCAGTTTCGCGTCCAGCAGACCTCGCGGATCGTCGAGCGGCGACACAACCCAGATGGTGGACGGCTCGCCGAGCACGATCCCGACACCGTCCGCTATCGGCACCGCGCGGTTGGCAGCGAGCCAATCTCGTGCGGCCACTATGTTCGCCGCGACCAGGACATCGTCTGCGCGGTCGCGTGCGGCCACGAGGGCACTTATGATCGGCTCGATCACAGAGCTGTTGATCAACAGCCGCGTCAACTGGTCGAGCCTGGCGTTCACCTCATCGTCGACGACATTCTCGCTGCGGTTACGCTGGGCACCGAACCACAGCCGGGACCTCTCCGCCTCCATCCGCGCGCGCAATTCGCGCACGGCCTGTCTGATCTCGTACACACTCAGGCCGCCGTGCGCTACCCCGAGCGCCTCGAGCCGCTCGACGAGATAGCCGTGGATCTCCTCGGTGTGCTCGGCCGCCGCCTCGATCTGCTTGCGCACACTCGCCCGCGGCTCGCCCAGTGGAGTCTCGGGGTCCAGCTGCCACTGCCTCCAGGCCGGTTCGCTCCCCTCGTCGGGTCGGGTCGGGTCGGCCGGCAGCTCGAGCTCGGCTATGGCCGAGTCGGGGTTGTGGTTCAGCTGCTCCTGGCGCGATTCGAGGGACACCGCAGTCCGCGTCTCCACCTGCAGGCGGGTGGGTAAGACCGCTGATCCCTTCGGGGACGCTTTCGCAATCCGCGACACCAGCCGGTTGAGCTTTTCGTCTGACCAGCCACTGAACAATTCCGACACCACGAAGTCGACACTCTCGCTGCCCGCAGGGGGCTCGGCGACTTGAGGCCATTGAGGCAAACCCGGGGCGCCCGACCAAATCCAGACGGTCACCGGGATGCTGCCGATCCTGAGCTTGACACCCCTCGTGCCGATCGGACGGTCCGGTGCCGGCAAACGCCTCATACCGACCGAATCCGTGCGGCCGGAGAACAGCCCCCGCGCAACCTCCCATGGTCCGAGCGGGTCGTCGGTTTCCGGCATGTCACGTGCCATCGCGAGCACGACGGACTCCTTGAGGTCGCCGCGCTCGATTCCTTCGCGCCCCTTCACATCCCGCGCACGCCAGAAGGCGACATCGCCGAACTGCCTGAGCCACTTCTCGAAGCTCATTTTGGGCGGCAGCAACTCCAAACCGTTGAAGGTGGAGTATGTGCGGATCAGTGCGGCGCGCAGGTCCTCGGCAGCCGGCTCCGTGGATCGGGCGGCAACTGGCACAGTGACATCCGATTGCACCTCCCGATGAATGATGTCGAAGGGGCTGAGGTTCGCGTATTCCTTGTCCCTGGCCAAATCGAGCAATGCCAGACTGTGTCGGCCCGGCATCGCCACCACAACCAGCAGGTCCCGGCCGTCCGTACCGGCGCCGGGGACACGCACGACATGGTCGTTGACCGGCTTTGTGCCCGGACTCTGTGGCAGATACTCGTTGAGAACACCCTCGAGGGTCTGTTTCGACGCGGCGGCGTCGATGGCGCGGGCTTTCACCGCCGCGTCCTCGACGGTCTGTTGATGCAGACCGACAGCCTCGGAGAGCCGCGTGAGCTTCTCGTCCTGACGGCGCAGGTTGGTGCGCCGTACCTGCAATGCCCGCAGATTCTCCAATCCGTCCCACAGCGAGATCTCTTGCAATGTCAACGGATCGGCGGCGCGAAGGTCACCTGCCAGGGCCGTCCATTCGACGGCCAGCTCCCTGTGACGCTTCTCGATTTCCGCCCGCCACACCTCGGGATCCGCTGTGTCCGCAACGAAAACGAACAACTCCCTGGCCAGCCGGGCACGCTCCTGTTCCCGCTCGTGAACCGGCGCCACGGCAGCCCGCAGATCTTCCGCCGAGTTCTCACGAGCCGGCTGCCGGTCCACCGGCAGCGGTGCGCCGGCCTCTTCCGGCTGATCGCGGTGCCTGGTCGATTCCGTGCGTACGTCGCCGATTCGTTCCGGCACAATGCGATCCCCCGACCCCTGCCTGAGTGCCGCCGCCACCACAACCATCACCGCCGCGCGATGCCGCTCGACGACATCACGCAGCTCTTCGATGGCGGGTTCTCGCCCACTGATGTCGGTCAGGCGGTCTTGGAGCACGTGGTGGTACATCAACGGCAGCTCGAGTTGGGGTTGGGCGAGCTGTTCGGGATCGATGCGGAGTGTGGCGAGCTCCCCGAGCAGGGCAGTGCGATCCTTCGCCACCGAATCCGCCGCCGCCGCCAGCGCAACCTGCCACGCCTCCCCGGTCACGTCGTCGTCCAACACCCGCATATCCGTGATACCCAACCGTCCCGCCAGCTCGGCGCGGCGGCGTTCCAGCTGCGCCACACGCTCGGCGTGCAGTCCCGCCCGCCTCGTCGCGGCATCATTCGCAGCGAGCATGTCATCACCATCGGGCACCGAGGCGCTGGTTTCGGCTCGAATCCCCGACGGCACCAAGGTCGCATCGATCCGACTGTCGAGGGAGGCCACCCGCTCCGCGGCCGCATCGTCGACCCACCCCGGCGGCTGTTGCGCATGGTCCAGCACCGCATCCAGATGCTCCCGCCCCAGCGCCCGCAGCCGCTCGAGAACACGCTGTCGCCACTGCTCGTCGGACATCCACCCGAACGGTTCCCCAGGCCCTGGATCAGGGGGAATCTCGTCCATGCCGATGTTCACGGTCGGCAGCGGGTCGTTCTCCATCTCCGGTGTCAGTTCCTCCACCGGACGGCCGTTCCTGCCGAATTCCGCCGCCCATCTGCCGACCACGACACGGTCGGTGGCCGGTGGGTACGAGTGGTACCGGTTGCGGCCCGGGTCGAACACCATGACCTCGCCGCGCACATTCACCAACCGGAAAGCATGCGCCCCCACCCGTTTTCCGTCGACATCCTCGTGATGCTGTCCGGCGTATTCCTCGACGATCACCGCATGCGCGCCATCACCCGCATCCAGCAGCCGCTGTTTCACCGCCGCAAGCGGATCACCCGGATACGCCGAATCCGCGTCGACCTGAACCAGCCGGGCACCCAAAGCTTTCCGGAACACCTTCGGATCCACCCCGGCCAAGCCGACCTCACCCAGATCACCGACCCGCACCCCCGCTGCTTCCAACTGGGCCAACACCAAGACCGCGCACTGGTTACGCAGATGCTCCACCAACTGCGGCGGAATCCAGTCGGTGTCGCTGTCGCCAGTCGACGCGGCCGAGACCACCTGCGCCGGCTGGGTGTCCAGATGCGCCAGATCCGCCGCGACCACAGCCTCCCAAGCCAACGCGTCCAGGCGCTGGAATTCCTGGCTGTAGTAGTCCATCTGCTGCGCAGTCCGCGACACGGTCGCCGACTGCGGCGAGCGTGCCAGCTGCTGGACGGTGGCCGCGCCATCGCTGTCGACCGAAACATGGTGATAGGTCACCGCGACACCGAAACGCGCCAATTCCTCGCGGGTCATCCCAGTAGCGTTCTGCAGCAGCGTATCCAGGTTCGGAACCGGTGCGGCGACCACGATCCGCAGGAACCTGCCCGCCACCAGGCCGACGCCTTCAGCCAGCGGCACCGCACCCTCGGCAGCGAGCACATCCCGAGCCGCCAACACCCCTGCAGCCAACCGAGCTTCCGGATGATGCAGCCGAGCGGTAACAGCCTCCGGCCAGGCACGCCTACCCGCAGCCGGTTCCCATGCCGGCCGGGCCGGCGGCAGATCCACCATCCTATCTCGGTGCTCCGGAATATTTCCCGGCTCCCCGGGCCGTCGCGGCTCGATCTTCTCGTCGCGGTAGGCCAACCGGAGTTTCATGGCCGACTCACTGCTGATGTCCACGTCGAGCTTGACATGCACCACCTGATAGCGCGGGTTTTGTCCCCACACGTCCGCAAACTCCGGGTGGCCGGCGACCAGCTCGTCGAGTGCCACCTCGGGACGATCATCGGTCGTGAAGACCAGCAGCACATCACGTTCCGACTCGGCGGTGGCGACATACACGACATGGTCGTTCACCGTGCGAGCCCGCTCCGGGTCCAGACCGTAATGCGGGCCGATCTGGGCCGTGATCTTTCCGCCGAGGATCATGCGCCGCGACATCTCACGGTTGAACAGCTTCTGCTCGTGCTGACGTTTCGTGACCAGCCCGTCGAACCGACGGCGTTTCTGAATTTCCTCCCGCCGCTGCGCCAGATCCCGCAGCCGCAAGGCCAGCCGCGTGGACTGCACGGTCTCGTCGCCCGGAATGGTCTCCAGGTCGATATCGAGCAATACGGACGGATCGACCCACAATTCGGCGGCCAGGGCCGCCCAGTCGGCCCTGGCGCGACGACGCAACTCGACCAGCTGCTGCGGGCCCACCTCACTACTGACATTCATTTCCGGTGCCAGTAGTTGTATTTCGGTGGTCAGTTCATCGATCCGCCGCTTCAGCGACACGACACCCGGTGCCGGAGACACGTAGTCGATGGCCATTCCGGACAATTCCTGCGCCCGGTTCGACATCCTATTGACCGTGTCGACCATTTCGAAGTAGCGGCCAGAAGCCGCCGCGAAATCGTCGATAAACCGAGTCGACTTGCCTTCCCACGCAACGTCGCGCAACCGTTCGATCGCCGCGTACCATTCCGATTGCAAAGTCGTCTCCGCTTGCGCAGTCGCCAGGGAAGGTGGCAACTGGCGTAGAAACTCGTCCACCTCTGTCTTCCGCCGCGTATGTTCGGCGTCCGCTTCGAGGTATTGCGGCCAGAGCTGTTCCAGCTCGGCACGTGCCGCATCGGTCAACGGCGACACTGGGACGTCAGCGCCGAAAACAGTTCCCTCCCACGACGTCGCTTCCTGGTCGAGTTCCGACGGGAAGTCATACAGCACCGTACCGATGGTGAGGTCCACAGCATCGATCCCACGAATGCGGCCGTTGTCGTTGAATACGACAAAGACATGACCACTGCCATCGCGAAGTGTCCGGCTCGCCAACATCAGAGCACCGTCACCCAAGTCATCCAAGACTTGCGCTATCTCATCGGGCCCCGAAAACGGACGCAGTCGGCCACCGAGAGCAGCCGCGTCCACGAAAGGATGGGTTCCGGTGAGGCTGACATCCCGCTGGATCGGTCGAATATCGGGATTGCCAGTGAGTGCCGCCACCAACAGAATCGACTGCGGCGCGCAGAAGTCATACAGCACGCTGTCGAGGGCAAATTTGTCCGGCACCCGTCGGCGGGCTGCGAACCCTTCACGCAACACCTTTCCGAGGCGATGTACCTCTGTGGTCGCCCGCTGAACCTGATCCGCTGTCGCGTCATATCGGCGAGCCGCCATCTGCGCCCGGACATACTCCCGATATACCGCATTCAGCCAGGTAAGTTCCTCGGTGACCTGTTGCCGCAACGCAATCGCCTTGTCGAAATCGGCAACCAACTCTGTCACCGGCGAATCGGATCGTCGTATGTTGTTGGCGTCATCCAGTTGTTCTGCCAGCTGCTGGATATGGGCCTCGATCCGCCCCAGTTCGATCGAGGTGGTATAGAGCCGCACGGTAGAAAGCATCCACGGCGGCGAACCACCCTCCGTGCTATCCGAGCCGGTGTCCACATCGCTCGTATTCCGTACGACGCGGCCTTCCGACTGCGAGGGCTGCTCGTAGGGGCCAATGGCTGTTGACCGTTCCGGCTCGTCGGCGAACTCGAATTCCTCGAGTTCGTCGTACAGCTCCTGACTGCCCTCGGCTGGAGAGTAATCGGGCGCTACCGTCACGCTGGGCCCATACAGCGCATCGCCCGCCGCCAAATCAATGCTGCGAGCTACGTCCAATGCCGTGAGATAGTCCATGGCAGCACGTTCGAGCCGATCCAGACGCTCATGGCGCGCCAGATCGGTCGGCGATGATTCCCGCCGCAATTGTGCGACCTCGTCGGCCAGACTCGCTCCGGAAGCCAGCTCCACATCCGGATCGGATACCAGTCCCTCAGCCAGTCGGTTGCGCTCCTCCCGCGCAGCCCGCGCCTCTCGCAACACGCGGTCTCGCTGCGCGGCAAAATTTTCCAGCTCCGCACGCACAGCGTCGGCCATCGAGTGCAGCGCCGAACCGTTCACGAACGCAATGCCTTCGATCAGGGTTGTCTCACTCGCACCCCGTGGCGGGAAGTCATGGACCAGAGCGCCGTTCCAGTCGACGACCACGATCCGGCCCCGGTAGTTGGTGATGACATAGGGATGACCGCCATCGGTGCCGAGCACCACGATCGTGTCGCCGTGCGATACCAGCACCTGCGCCATCTCGTCGTGTCCGCCACGGAAATTCCGCGGTTGGGCACCGAGCGCAGCGGCGGTCAGGTAATGCTCGATGCCGGACATTGAGTCCACATCCCAGCCGGCCGGCCGAATATTCGGGTTGCCCGTCAACGCCGCGGCAGCCAACACCGCTGCCGGGGCAGCGAAGTCCCGCACCTCGCCCGCGCTGATCACCGCCGGATCGCGAGCGGCGAAACCGTCGGCCATCGCCTGGTCGAGGCTACGCACCTCGGCATCGCATTGCGCGACCCGGGCGGCAAGCTCGGCCAATTCCGTGATATTCAGACGCGCCACCTGCTCCAGGCTCAGCGCCGCCGGATTCAGTCCGAGAGTGGTGGCCAGTTCGGTGAATTCGGCGGTGGCGGCATGGTGGGCCACTATCGCCTGCACCCGTTCCGCGTTCACCGGGTTCAGCCCAGCGAGTTCGTCGGTGAGCTGTTGGTGGCGGCGCAGCAGCTCGGCAAGCTTGCCGAGCGCCGGGTCCATGTCAACCTGCTCCTGAGCCAGATCCAGCTGCTCCGGATCGACGCCGTGCTGCTGCGCCAACTCCATCGCCTCGGCGTGCACCCGATCCCGTTCGAATGCCGTGGCATACAGCTGCTGCGCCTGCTCGTACCGGTGGTCGGACACTTCCCCGGAGTCGAACCGCGGCACCAGTTGTGGCTCGACGTCGGCCGGGAAGACCTGGTCGACAAGCGTCTGCCGCGCCGCGAGCGCTTCGGAGCGCGGCAGCTCAGTGTCATCGGGTTGGAATCCCCACTCCGCCAAAGCATCCACCAGACGCGCCTTCAGCTGATCCACGGCGATCATGGCCTGGACGACGGCCTTGGCAGCTTCAGGCGATTCACCGGCCTTGCTCAGCTGGTAGTCGTATTCCAATAGCGCGACACAATATTGGCGAGCGAGGTCCCCCAGCCTGTCGTGCCACTGCTCTGCCGCACGGATTTCGGCCAGAATGGAGCGCGACGCACCTTTGGGCGCAGCGGACAACAGCTCCGCAGTCGACTGATCCCGATCGGCTTCCCACCCGAGACCGCGAAGTTCGTCGTACAGGGACCGCCGCAGCGAACCGTAATGGGTGTCGGCTACACCCAGCGCCTGCGCCAACGCAAAAGGGCGCCCTCCGTGGACCAAGGGGCCGCGGGCTCCTACCAATACCGGCGCATCCGCATCGGTATCGGCATACAGCGGCGCTGCATCCTGTCCCGACCCATACAACAGGTCGAAGCCCGCGGTGTCGAGCGAGTTCTGCGCGTTCACGGCCTCGATGTATGCGGCGGCCGCTGCCTCACATGTTCCGATCAGCTGCAGCCGCCGCGGATCGGTGGTGTCCTGGCGCAGCTGTGAGAAAACCGCGACAGTCGCTGTCGGGAATCCCAGGAAACTTTCGGGGGCGATGCCGAGCTCACCGGCCGCGGCTTCCGCCTCGGCTTGCGCATCCCGAGCCAGTCGTATCTGACGCTTATGCCGCCGCGTGATATCGGTGATCCGCGATCGTGTCCGCTCCGGCATCGGATGCATGGCAACATCGTCGACAAACACCAGAGCTTCGACGAACGGCGCTTTGGGGGTGTGATCCGGCAGCCAGTAGAAGTCGTGGACGTACGCGCCCGCCCAGTCCACCACCAGAATCCGGCCGCCACGGTTGATCGCCACATTGGTATGACCCGCAGTGTCACCGTCGCGGAAGAACATCTGCATCGAGGCACCGGGGCCGAGGTCGGTCAGAACCTGTTTCACCTCATCGAAACTGGTGAACCGGCGCGGATAGGCGCCTGCCGCGGCAGCGGACTCAAACTGCGCGGTGCCGATTTTCACCATATCCGCTTCAGTCGGCCGCATCCCGGTATTGCCGGTCAGGGCCGCCATCGACAACGCGGCCGAAGCCCCGCAGACGATGTCGTACAGATCGGCCGGATCTATCTCGGGCACCGGCAAATTCGCCAACCCATCGGCCAGTTCTCGGTCCAGCTCCGCCACCTGGGCAGCCAACGCCGTTACCCGGTCGACGGGGGCGGCCAATTCAATCACGCTGTCTTCCAGCGGCGGGCCCTGCGCCAGCTCACGCAGCCGCGCCAGGTGCGCCAAGCCTGGCAAGCCCGCTCGCGGATAGCTAGCCTCGTAGTAGTCCACCAACACCAGCAGCCGCCGCTGTACGAGGGCGTGCAGCCGCTGCAACTCGGCGTCTAGGTGACCGTACCGATCCAACTGGTCCACCGTGGCCGCGAACAATACCCGGTGCTGCTCATCTCGCATCTCCGACTTGGCTATCGGGAGAATCGGCGCCATCGGCCAGTCAGCATCGGCCGGATGCACCTGCGCGCCGTCGGCATACAGTGTCGCCTGGTAGGTCCGGGAAACATCCCGGACCGGGACGAATTCCTCGACCACACCGATGGTGCGGTCGATCCGCATGATCGTGCCGTCGTAATTGGTCAGCACATAGGCACTCGGACCGGTGTCGGTGAACTCTGTCACCGACGCCGTCGCACCCGGTCCCCGGTCAATCAGGTCAGCAACCAGCAGATCCGGTTCCGGATAAGGCAACTCACGCCCGGCGGCACCGTTGGATAAATCCTGAAGCATGGCGGAGAAGTTGTCGTATTCCGATCCCAGCACCGCCTCGTCACCGTGCAGGTCGGCGACCGTGACCAGCGCGGCGACCGTCTTGGGACTCACGCCCGCGACGGCTTCCTCGGGTCGAATATCCAACTCCGCCAATGCTTCGCCCAGCCTTCGGTCGGCCTCGGCCACCTGCGCCGCGGCCTGGGTCGTGTCCTCGCCACGGCCGGCCAGGCGCGCGTGCTCCAGCACCGCGGCCAGGTGTGCTCGACTGTCAGCCCGCATCCGCTTATGCCGCTGCTCATCCTCCTGAATTGCCTGCAACCGCGGGTCATCATCCTGCGCAAGCAGTTCCGCCGTGGACCGGTTCGGGTCCGCGTTCAGCTCGGTGAGCACCTCCCGGCGCTGCTGCCGCAGCCGGCCGCGGTCGAGGTCGGCGGCGTGCTGTGCTCGCGCCAGCTCCGCAAGCCGCGGGTCACCCTCGGCGGGAGTGTCCTCCGACATACCGATATTCGTCGACGGCAATGGAGCGTCGACATGCTCCTCGGTCAACCGGTTGACCGGGACCCCGAACTGGCGGAATTCGGCCGACCAGGAACCAACGACAACCCGATCAGACACCGGTGGGTACGGGTGGTACCGGTTACGGCCCGGATCGAACACCAGGATCTCGCCGTTTACGTTCACCAACCGGTAGGTGTGCGCACCCACCCGTTTCCCGTCGATCACCTCGTGCTCATGCTCGGCGTACTCGTCGACGATCACCGCCTGGGCACCGTTGCCCAATGCCAGCAGCCGACGCTTCACCGCGGCGTAGCGGTCCGTCGGCTCCTCTGGGTCCGTCGGGATCGGAACCAGCTGCGCCCGAAGGGCTTTCCGGAAGTCTTTCGGGTCGACACCGGCCAGACCGACGTTCTCCAGTTCACCGAACTGGAAATCGCTCCATGCCCGCAATTGTGCCAACACCTGTACCGCACACTGGTTGCGCAGGTGCTCCCCCAGCGGCGCGAGCCAGGCGGTGTCGCCGTTGTCGGTCACCACTACCGAATCCGGTTGTACTGGTTGGGTATCCAGATGCGCGAGGCCGGCCTCGAGTGCGGCGTCCCAGGACGACGCATACATCCGCTGGTAATGCGGCTCGTAATAGACAGCCGGCGCCTCGGAGCGACTACCTCCAGTCCGTGGGGGCCAGGGCAGCCGGGTCACAGTGCGCCGACCCTGCTCGTCGACGGTGACATGGAAGAAGGTCACGGGGACGCCGGCACGGGCCAGACCCGCCTGGTGCAGCACCGCATCCAGGTTCGCGACCGGGCCGGCGACCACAATCCGCCACGGTTTGCCCAGCACGATCCCGACGCCTTCGCCGACCGGGACCGCGCCTTCGGCGGCCAACACATCCCGAGCGGCCAGCACCCCGGCGGCCAGCCGGGCCTCGGGATGGCGCAATCGGCTGACGATGGCCTCAGGCAACTCCTGCGGGCCGGAGGCCACCGCCCACCTCTGCCAGGCCGTCGCCAGGCTGTCGACCTTTTCGGCGAACCGCTCCTGCCAAGCATCCTCAGGCAACTCATCCGGTAGCGATGCGGGGGCGATCTCCGTCGCCGGATCGAGCAGGGCCGCGGTGATGGTCTGGGCCAAGGCTTCCTCGTCGGCGCCGTGCCAGCCGTCGAACCGGGACGCCAACACCCTGGTAGGCCCGTTACCCGACGAGTCCTCCCCATAGTTGACCCAGCAGGTACCGTCCCAATCGCGGACGTATGCGATGTCGATCGGGAATCCGGCGACCTCGGTCCGAACCGAACCCCGCTGATGGTTCCTGCGCGGCGGAGCGTCGAAATGCAGGTGCTGGCCGCCGAGTTCACCGCGAACCAACCGGCGGGCCACGGCTCGGGCGGTGAACCGATCGCCCAGCTCGTCGACCTCGTCGGCCGGCACCCGACGGGCCAGGTCGCCGAGGGTGGTGTCGGCGGTGATCGGCCCTACCGAGGCCAGCCAGGTGTCGAATCCGACCCCGGGCAGCCGCCCATAGCTCAGATAGGCGTCGAGGAAGGCGGCCCGGATCTGCGCATTGCTGGGTTCTGCATACCGCGGCGCAACCTCTTCGATGGCGTCGACCGCGATCGCGGGCTCGCCGGGCCACCGCGTCGACAACTCGAACTCGTCCACGCCGAGCCGGACGAACACCACTCGGTAGGGCGGATTCGGTCCCAGGACATTCGCGAACTTCCGATGGTGGGCGACCAGATCGTCGAGTATCGCGTCGGGGCCACCGTCGGTGCCGAGGAGCACCAGCACATCGGGTTCGGACTCGGCCGTAGCCACATGCAGGACATGCCCACGCAGCGGTTCGGCGTGCCGCAAGTCCAGGCCGGTCCGCTCGGCGATATCCGCCGCCAGCTCCGCATCGTCCAACGCACGCCGCGATATTTCGGCATCGAGCATCATCCGGGCGTGCTCACGTTCGGTGACCAGCTCGACGAAGCGCAGCTGTCGCTGGATCTCCGTACGCCGATCGTCCCACTTCATCGCGCTCGTGATCAACGGTGTTCCCGCCCCGAAGGACTGCAGCCACTCCAGGTCGATATCGGCCACATCGGCCGGATCCACCTTCATCTCGGCGGCCAGCGTTGCCCACTCCCACTCGGCGCGCCTGCGCAGCTCGACCAGCGCCGGCGAGACCTCGCGTAGCTCGTCGACATCCTCGTCGATGCGAAGCCGCCCCGCCAAGGTGTCTATCTCGGTGGACAGGTCGTCGATACGCCGCTGCAGCAGAGAAAGTTTCGGGCGGGCGTTCTCGACCGGGCTGCTCTTACCGTGCCACCAGGCCGAGACCAGGAACTCCGACTGCCGCCGCACGCCGAGTTCCGCGGCGAGTTCTTCGTAACGGTCCTGTATCCGCGATAAACGCTTCAGGTCGTCGAGCATGGTGCGCAGTTCGCCGCGGTTGTCGAGGTCGCGCAGACGGGTACTACCGAACAAGGTGACATCGTCGAGTATGTCAACCGGAACCCCGAGGCTGGTCGCCAACGCGACCCGCTCGGTCGCGATATAGCGCAGCATCGAATCGATCGCCTCACGCACCGGAATCCGCGGCGACCCATCGTCCACGTGCATCCGCAGCGCGCGCACCTGCTCGTCGCGGCGGCGCTCCAGCTCCGCGAACTCGGGCGTATACGACGGCGGCTCGTTTCGGCCTGCGCCGTAGAGCAGATCGCGGACAGCGCCAGCGCTCCGCTCGAGCGCTTCCGTCGCCTCCAGATGCGTCAGCGCAGCCTGCTCGAAGCGTGTGACACGGCGCTGCTTCGGCTCGGTGTCGGCCCACTGTCGAAGCCGTCCAACGATATTCGCAATGTCCTCGCGAGATTCCAGGCGATATCCAGGCTCGAGTGGAAGGAGGTCGGCCAGTCCGTCGCGGAACTCGAGCGCCTTCCGGAGCGTATGCAAATCCCGGTCCTGTTGGGTGACCAGGCTTTCCAATTCCGCTCGTACCGCCTCCGGCAGCGGGTGCCGGGCCGAACCACCAGGCCTGAAAAGGAAACCGCCGGAGGCTACGGCATTGACGACAGCGCGGTGTCGGGAGCCGTAGACCTCGCCACTGGCCAAGTCGACGACCACGATCCGGCCGTCCCTGCTGGTCAACGCATAGGTGTGCGAAGGAGCACCCTCGTAGCTGTCGGTCACCACGATAACGGCGCCGTCCGTGAGCAGTTGCCGTATCTGGTCGTGCCCGCCCGGGAACTGCCAGTGCTGCGCCCCGAGCGCGGCCGACAGCGCATAATCCGGAGTACCGCCGACGTGATTCACATCCCAGGCGAGCTGCCCGATATCCGTGTTCTCGGTGAGGGCCGCAGCCGCCATCACCACCGCCGGTCCACAAGGGCCGCCGCGCCGACCGATGGCGGCCTTGGGCAGCTGCGCGACTCCGTCGGCGATCGCCAGATCCAGCCGTCGCACCTCGGCATCCGCCCGCACGACCGCGGCGACGACCCGGTTCAGTGCCGTCCGTCCGTCCTCCGCAATCGGTCGGCGCGACATCCGCTGTAGCTCGGAAAGCTGTTGCAGACCGAAGGTATCCGGATCGAACCCGAGCTCTGCCGTCAACTCGCGGTACTCCGCGGTGGCCACATGGTGGTCCACCATCGCCCGCACGCGCCCCGCATGCAGAGTGTGCAGTCTGGCTAGTTCGGCGTCGATCTGTCCCGTGCCGTTCAGCTGCGTGCGAGTGGCGGCATAGAGCCGGAAGGTTTCTTGTGCTCGCGTTCCCATCGCGATCAGGGCGTCGGTGGAATTCGCGGGCGGGGTCTGCGGCACGGTCTGCCATTCGCCGTCGACCGGGTGCACCGGCCCTTCGTCGGCATCGAAATGCACTGCTTCGACAATCCGGCCATCGCGACGTTCCGGAGCGAACTCCTCGACCACGCCCGAGTCTCGGTCGATCATCATGATCGTGCCGTCGATGTTGGTCAGCACATAGCGGCGCACCCCGGATCCGGTGTGGTCGATCAGCAAAGCCGTTGCGCCCGAGCCTCGATCGATCAGATCCTGCCGCACATACCACTGATCCGGATACCGCAGCACCCGCCCGCGGGTGGCCTCTGGCAGAGCCTCCGGTGACGCGCCGAATGCGACGGTATCCGGCCTGGCGACCACATCGTCGCCGAGCAAATCGGCCAGTGTCTGCACCGCCGCCACCACGTCGCCGTGCAGCACCCGCCCAATGGCGCCAGAGTGAATTCCCCACAGCGCCAACAGGTTCTCGATCTGCCGGTCCAGTTCGGCCACGCGCTCCGCAGCCGCATCCTTGGCCGGCCCCGGCACGCGCCGCGCGTGCTCCAACACCGCGAGCAGATGGCGGCGACCCAGATCCCGCAGCTGTTCGAACCGCTGCTCGTCCTGCGCGATACCCCGCAGCTCGTTCGACAGCTCGGTGTCCTCGGGCCCGCGTTGCACCAGCGTCGCACGCCGCTGACGCAACCGGCGGTACGCCAGATCCGCGGCATGTTGGGCTCGGGTCAACTCCGCCAAGCGTTGCGGTGAACCCCCGACCGGCTGGGCAGGTGTGCCGGCGACATGGACGTCACCACGAACATCACCCAGCTGGTCTTCCTTCGACACCAGCGGTTCGGCGTCGACGTCCAGGTCCGCGTCACCAGTCGCCGAGACCTCGACGGAATCCTGTTCCGGCAACGGCGGCCGATACTCGTCCGTGCCATCCGAAACCGAGCCGTCTGCAGAACTTTCGCTGTCGGCATCCAGCGTTTCAGTCTCGACGTTGTCGTGTGACATCCCCTCTGGGTCTGTCGTTACCGGCGCCGTCGGCTGCGCATCGTTCTGCAGCACCGTCCTGAGAGTGCGCTGCAGTGTGTCGTCCAAGTCCTGTTCGCGCTGCTGCAATTCGGTTTGCAGCGCGCGGTACTCGAGATCGTTGAGCCGGACCAGGTCCAATTCGGTCTCGGTCTGCTCGGCCTCCAGTTTCAGCCGAGCCTCGATGTCGCGGAGTCGCTGCTGCGCCATCCGTCGCCCCGCGACGACGTCGGTGAGCTCGGCACGCGCCTCGCGCAGCCGGATCAGTGTGCGGTTGTGGCGCTGCACCACTGCCTGTGCCTCGGCCTCGCGGCTGGTTCCGGCCGCGGCGGACCTGACGGTGCGGTTGTGGTCAACATGCGCCTGCAGGAGCGCGTTCTCCAGGATCTCGACGGCCCCGATTCGGGAATGTCGGCGTGCGGCAGTCCAGGCGTGGACCATCGCCTGGTCCTTGGCTAATACCTGCCCCAGCGCCGCAGTGGCCGGATCGTCCGCGGGCAGTTCCATGGCCAGCACTGCGGCCGCCAAGACGTCGAACTCCGCCGGGACATGGCCGTCGTACAACCGTTTGAATTGTTCGACCAGCTCGGGGCGCTCGCCCTGCAACCGGTTGTACTCGGTGTCCGGCGATGCCGGGTCGATACCGTGCTTTTTCAGTGTGGCGCGTTCCCTGTCGCGGCGCCGCACTTCCTCGACGTGGAATCCGGCCAGCTCGGCACCCAAGCCGACCGGGACATCGGCGACCGGTTCGGCTGCGGGCCACCGCTGCATCGCATCCGACAGTCCGTCGTCCAGCTGCGCGTGCAATCCCGCCAACGTTTCTTGGTCGTCGCGGATAAGCCGCATGGTGCGGGCCAACTCCTGCAGCTGAGCCGCTTCCACCACGAGCTTGTCGATCTGCAACCGCACCAGCGGATCCGCCTGATCCAACAGCTCCCGGAACTCCTCGCGGGACATCGACCCCGGGTCCTGACCCAAGATGTCGATCAGGTCCGTCACGGTGTTCATCGAACGCTGGAGCAGCTTCACTTCGGATTCGGCCGGATGCTCGGGATCCCACTCGGCGTAGTCGACCAGCTCGATATCCGCACCGGCCACCTGTTCCGGCTGCCGGGGGAACTGTTCGAGGGTGTGCGCCTGGTCGGCGATCCGGCCCAGACGTGCGGCCTCCTGCGCCAACTGCCGGAATTCGAACATAGCCAGGACATCTCGCCGGGCGCGCCGATATTGCTCATGCAGCGCCTGCGCCAGGGTGTCGATCTGCCGCATCCGGGTCTCGTGGTGATCGACTTCGGCGAATATGGCCATCCGATCGTGCAGCGACCGCAGGTACTTCTCGGCGGAGTCCACCTCCGACGACTTGTCCGCCTGCGCACGCAGGGTCTCCAACTCCTGTTCGAGCCGGGCCGGGTCATCGAGTGTCCCCTGCGGAAGTCCTTGCACCGACTCCAACAGCTCGACGGCCTGCGCATGTTCGGCTTCCAGGTCGGCCCGGGTACGCGCGGGGTCGGCCAAGTCGGCGACGTCATAGAACCGCAGCAGCCGCGCATGCAGCCTGTCCCGGTGCCGTTCTGCGGCATGCCGCAATTCATGCATGGCCAAGCGGAGTTCACCCTCGGAGAACTCCGGCGAATCCTCCGGCAGCGACAGCGCTCCTTCCGCGCCGTCACCATTACCGCCCCCCTGGCTGTCCGAGTCCGGCTGCGGTGGCTGAGCGGGTAGCTTCTGGTCAGCCGCGCTGTCCGAGGTCGAGTCCGCAGCCGAGGCGTCGCTGTCGGTGTCGGTGTCATCGAGGCCGACCGCGGTCACATCCGCCGAGCCGGTGCCCAGGTCATGCTGCGCCGTGCCGGCCGATTGGCCGGGTCGCGTCACCTTCACGGTTGTCCGCACCGCGGCGAGGGTGAGCTCCTTGTCGCGTTGCCGGCTTTCGATGCGCAGCATTCCGTATTCGGTGTTGCGGTAACGCGACTCGTTCAGGTCCGCACCGGTCTCGTCGGCCTGCTCGGCAAGCTGTTGCTCGAGTGCGACGAGTCGTTGCCGGGTTTTCCGCCAACGGACAACCACCTCGGTGAGCTCGGTGCGTGCCTGCCGCAGTGTCGCCAGCCGATCACGGCTGCGCTGTGCCTGCTGCTCGGCGGCGGCCTGCCGACTGCTGCCCTGGGCCGCGGCCGCGGCGCGCTCCGCCACCCGATGCTGCTCGTGCGCCTCCACCAGCGCCTGTTCCAGCAATGTCGCGACCGTGACCGAGTTCCTGGTGCGGGCACGGTCACCGAGCAGGGACAGTTTGATATCGACCGCACGCAGCTCGAGCACCGTCTCGGTCTCCGGCGTGCCGCCCGCACCAGGCGTCAGACCGGCGGCCTCCGCTTCGATCAGGTACGGCGTCAGTGTCACCGTTGTCGTGCCGCGCAACCGGGCGAGTTTGTCGGCCAGCCGGTTCCGGTCGCGTTCCAGGTCGGCGATCTCCTCGGGGTCGCCATCCGGGTCGAGAGCACGATCCACCAGTTGGACGCGTGCCGCTTGGTGCTGCAGCAACTCGATGCCACGGAGCCGGACCAGCATCGGCCCCAATCCGACCGGGGTATCGCTGACCGGCGCGGTCGTGGGCGATGCGTCCGCGGCCAGCGACAGAGCCTGGTCCAGATCGTCCCGCAGTCTCGGCAGCCCGGCCAGGCGTTGCTCCCGGGATTCGATCCGGTCGAGTGTGTCGAGCAGCTCCCGGATCTCCGCCCGCTGCTGGAACAGGTCTTCGAGCTTGAACCGACGCAGCGGATCACTCGCACCGTCCAGCAGCTCTTGGCGGCGCCGACCGGTCACCGCATCCGGATCCTCACCCGGGGACAGAAAATCGGCCAGCTCAATTCCGTTGATCACCAACCGTTCTTCCAGTCCCGTCCGGGTTTCCGCAGGCCGGCTGGGATTCCAGTCGTAAGTGATCAGGTCGATGTCGGCGCCGTTCACCCACTGCGGCCGCGGTGGATTCTCCATTTCGCGGAGTTCCACGGCCAGCTGACCGATCCAGGCGAAATTGTCGGCCATCCGCCGGAAAGCCTCGACGTGTCCCGGGTCGCGGCCGGCCCGCAGGAAGGACTCGTGCAGCGCCGCGTCCATGGTGTCGATCTGTCGCATCCGCTGCGCCATCCGGTCGGCTTCGGCGAAGCCCTGTACCCGGCGGTGCAGGCGACGCAGCTGCGCCTCGGCAGCGGCGAACTCGGTGGATTTGCCGTCCAGCTCCTGCAGGAACGCGAGCTCATGCAGCAGCGTGACCGGATTACTCAAAGTGCCCGGCAGCAGATCCCGCAGCCGTTCCATCACCGAACACACAGTGACGAAGTCGCGGAACAGCTCGCGCCGCGCCGCCGATTCCGGCAGCAGGTCGTCGGGCTCATAGTCCTGCAGCAGATCCGCCAGCAGCTGCTCGCGCCGTCGTTCCGCAGCGCGGCGCAGCTCACGAAGCGCCGGATTGATCTCGCCCGCAGTGAATTCCGATGGCTCCGGTTGCGTGGGGGTGCCCGCGACATCGGCGTCGCCGAGCCGGGAAGCCGTCGCCTCGTCCGGGACGGTGCCGATCTCGTGCGCCGGGTCGCCGAACTCGTCGAGTTCGATGAGGTGGCTCTCCTTGACCGTCCCGACCGCCATAGCCGGGTGGAATTCACCGATCACATTGCCGTGCAGATCGAGTTTGATCAGTTCGCCGCCCTCGTTCACCACGAGGTAGGCGTGCACCCGGTTACGTTTGCGTTTGCCGCCCCAGCCCGGCACATCGTCGTAGTAGGTGTCGATGACCAACGCCCCGTGGCCCTGCTTGGTGCGGCGCTGGTCCTCACTCGGACCGTCCTGCGGCTGCTTCGGCAGCGGGCGGCCTTCCGGCATCCCCAACAGCCGGCCCGCGATCAGCTCATGCCCGGCGGTCCCTTCGCCCGCGAAGTCGATGCGACCGCCGGCCAGCCAGCCCAACGCGGCGGCGGGGGCACCGTCCTTGTCCATCACGACATCCGGGATCGCCACCGCGCGAACCGGTTTGCCCTCTTCGCCCTCGGGCCGTGCCGCCTCGCGGGCCTTGCGCACCTCGTAGTAGTAGTCATTGGCCGTCAGCCCGGTCGTCGGCACACAGTTGCCGTCCTCGGGTGCGGGCCCGACCGCAGGGACCAGGAGGGACTCCGCGGGCTCACCGTTCTCCCGGGCCTGGCGCGCGAGTTTGATGCGCTCGGCCAGCGCGACGACCCGGATACGCATCTGCGCCGCACCGTCCTCGTCGGCCTCGTCGATCTTCGCATCGAGCCGATGGTGTTCGGCGACCAGGCCCGAAATGAGGGCGAGTGCGCTCTCATCAGACCCGTTCTCCCGCAACATATTCAGCGTTTTGTCCGGTTGCCGCAGCAGCGCGTCCACCGTCTCCAGCACCGGCAGCACCACCGGGTGGCGTTGGTTGCGCAGCCCCTCGGGCAGGGTGTCGCGGGCCTCCCGCACCGCCTTGGTCAATGCCTGGCGGACTGCGCCGCGGTCGATCTCCAGCTGCGGCCGCCTGCTGCGGGGATCGGCGGTGGGCGGCTGCCGGTCGACGAGATCGTCCACTATCGCTTCGATATCGTCACCGACATCACCCAGTCCGCCTGCGCTGTATGCGGTGACCGCCGCAGTGATCTCCCGCGCGAAGGCAACGAAGTCGGAGCCATCGAGCAGGATGGTGACTTTGAACAGCCCGAGCGTCAACAACTCTTCACAGGTGTTGATTTCGGTGCGAATCAAGAAGTAGTCGATGTCGTTGTCCCACAACTGTTTCCAGTCGACGCCCCGTTCTTTGGCCTCTTTGATCAGCCGGAGCTCGGTGAGGCCGCGTTGATACTGCGCCGCCCGCCGCCGCGTCACCAGCTCGGCGAGCTCATCGCGCAGCGCACGCAGCAGTTCGAGTCGATGCCGCCGGTACTCCACCTCCGCTTGGGCCAGCGCCTGCTCGGCCTCTGTTTCGGCGGCATCCAGGGTCCGGCCCGCCTCACGCAGCTGGGTGTACGCGTCATCGAGCGCGTCATCCAGGTTGCCGAGGGTAACTTCGCGCACCTCCGCTGTCACGTAGCGCTTGAACAGACCTCGGGCGGTATCGAGCTCACTCAGCCGCTGCAGGACCTCGACCGCTTCCGAGCCACCGCGACCCGGCTCCAACTGCCCGGTCAGTTTTAGCACCTCGGTGGCCGTCAGCCGTTCGACTTGCTGCGCCTGCTGCTCGGCGGTGAGCCCCGGATAATAGAGCGCGACGAATTCCTTGGCCAGGTCGGCGCGTTGCCGATCCAGACGATCGGACTCGGCCTCGTCCAATAAATCGACGTCCAGTGCGACCAGTTTCGCCCGCAGGTCATTACGCCACTGCTGTTCCTCGAGCTGCAGATCGACCAGCTCTGGTCCCAATCCGATCGAGCCCTCTGGAATCGCGCGCAGTTCATCGCCGACCGACCCTCGCAAACCGGCAGTCAGTTCGCTGTTCAGCTGCTCCAGCCGTTCATTGCGGCGCTCAATCCGACCGGCCATGTCGAGCAGCTCGTGGACTTCCGCCCGCTGCTGGACCAGCTGATGCGCCTCCCACACCCCGTCCCGGGCAGGTTCCCTGGTGATCAGCTCGTCGACCATCTCGGGAGTCACGGTGTCCGGATCCACATTCGGGAACAGCTCGCCCAGGTTCGCCCCATTGGCCAGCAACGCGAATTCCAGGTTCTGCCGGGACTCCGACAGGTTCATCGGATCCCAGCCGTGGGCCGACAGATCGATGTCGATGCCACGCACCGGCCGTGGCCGTGGAACATTCTGTTGCAGGTCGGTCAGCTCCGCGGCGATGCGACCGAGATCCGTGGCCTGGACGGCCAACTCCCGGAACACCACAAAATCGCGGCCTTCGCGGCTGAGGCGGCGGCGGCGATACCTGCCATATTCCGCGTACAGCGCCGCCGCCAGCGTGTCGATCAGCTTGACCCGCTCGTTGAGCCGATCAGCTTCGTCGAGCGTCCGGATCTGCTCGCTCAGCGTCCGCACCAGGGCAGTGGCGTGCGCTATTTCGGCCTGGTGCTCGACCTGGGCTTCCGGCGACAGGTCACCGAATTCCGCCAATGCCATCTGGTTCTCGTGAAGCCGCTGCTTCAGGTCTCGGCGCGCCGGCGAGTCGAACGGGCCCGAGAGTATGTC
Organism: Nocardia sp. 2TAF39; assembly: GCF_052114905.1. NCBI lineage: Bacteria > Bacillati > Actinomycetota > Actinomycetes > Mycobacteriales > Nocardiaceae > Nocardia > Nocardia sp. 2TAF39. The sequence goes on along the minus strand of NZ_JBFRFQ010000009.1, from coordinate 26,180 downwards.
CTCGATGGGGTATTCCACCGACAGCGCCGCGAGGAGGCCATCCCGTCGCCGTTCCGCCGCGCGCCGCAGGGCGTGCAGCGCCGGATGCAGCCGTCCCTGGAACTCCGGCGAACCGTCGTCCGGCGGCAGCGACGGCGGCCCGTCCGCGCCGCCACCGTCACCCGCGCCACGACCACCCGAGTCGGGGCCCGCCGGGGTGCTGGTCCCGAACCTTGCCCATGCGGTCTTGAATACCCCGAGCAATCCCTTCGACCAGTCCGGGCCGCCCTGCAGCACCGCACGGTGCCGATCAACCACCAGGACCTCACGCACGCCGGGAATCGGGTTGCGATGCAATGCCGCGGCCAGCTCATGCGGCGAGACGGCGCTGTCGGCCAGCGAGACCACCACCCTGCCGGCCCCCTGATGCGCAAGCAGGGTGCGGATCGCCTCGGCGTCCCTGGCTGCCGGGGCGATGTGCGCGAAATCCCGTCCCTCGACCCGGAATCCGCCGTTCTGATGCTCGACCTGGAACCCGGCTCGGGCCAGCGCCGCCGCGGCCGTGATCTCGTGCCGCAGCTGCCGCCGCCCGATCGCGTCCAGCTCCGCGTGGATCCCTGTCGGAACACCGGCCGCGACCGCCGACGGGTCCTGGCGTCCCGACGGCTGGGTCTGTTCCTCCGGTCCAGCCCGTGGTTCGGCCAGGGCAGCCACGCCGCCGATCGGCACCGCCGGAGCGGCGCGGCCGATGACCTCGGCACGGTCGCGCTTCGGGTCGTACCGCGTCCAGGCCTGGCCGTCGTCGCCGATGACGATGCCGTACACCTCGTCGATGCCCCATTCGGCGCGTTCGGCCAGCCACTCGCCGATCTGCTGCGCCCCGGTCCAGGTGTATTCCACATCATCGATCGTTTCCCGGACCACGACGTCACCGGAGGCGGTGCGCTCGATCGAGAAGGCGTGCGCCCCCTTGTCACCGAATACCATTGCCCCGGCGACGAATCCGACCTCATTATCGAGGTCGGTGACCAGCGCGAGCGCCTCGCGCAGACCGGCGACACCGTAGCCGAGGCTGCCTTCCTCCCACTCCGCGTTCAGGGCCCGCACCAGTTCGACTTCCGCGACACCGTGCGTCCGGATGTCCCCCGTCTCGACCAATACCGGGAGATTCAGCTTCCGCCCGGATACCCGTTCGATATATGCCTGGCCGTCCCGTGCCACCGCGACCGCGCAATTCAACACCCGCCGCAGCTGTGGCGGGATCGTGCCCGGTTCCGGGCGGACCGACGGGAGCCCTTGTGCCAAAGCGGTGTCCAGCACCGCGTCGTGGTAGGCAAACGACGGGGTCTCCCGGGCGCGGCGGCGTGCTTCGGCGAGGGTTTCCAGCCGAGCGGCATGGCTGTCGAATTGGCCTAGTCGCGTCTGCCTGTGCTGGTGTTCGGCGGCGGCCTCGCTCAGCTCGACCAGGCTCCGCAAGCGTTGCGCCTCTGCGCTGTTCGCGTCGAGTGCGGCAGCCATTACCCGATACCGGTCGGCATCCATGGCCTGCAGCAGGTTCGGCAGTTCGTCGGTGTCGGCGGGGAAGCTCTGCAGGTGCTCGCGGTACCGGTCGTCGAACCGGCGCTGCGCCGTGATGTTCTCGGCATAGGCGGTCCGAGCTGCCACCAGCAGCGCGTCGATTCGGGCCACCTGGGCCGCATTGCCGGCAGCGGCAGCTTCGGCGCGCACCGTGGCCAGTTCGGCGCGCAGCTGCCGACGCGCACCCGCCCCGGTGTCCGGGCGTTGGTATCCGGTGTCGGCGGCGACCTGCTCCGTCGGCTGCGCTGCTATCAGCTCGGGCAATTCCGCTATGCCGTCGGCTAGTTCGCTGTGCAGGAGGTCTTTTCGTGCCTCGAGTTCCTCGATCTCGACATTCGCCTCGACCATGTCGCCGAGGATCCGTCGGCGTTCGCCGGACGCCTGGTCGCGCAGCTCGCGCAGGCCGGCCGAACGTTCCCGGTAGGAATCCCACGCCCCCATATCCACGTCGTCGAGTTGGACGGCCAGGCTGCCCAGGCGGCGCAGCGGGGCGTCGAACTTCTGCCAGAGCGAACCGCGTTCCGCGACCTTGGCGCTGAGGGTGTCTGCCGCCGAACGCAAGCGGCGGTAGCGCTCGTCCCAGTACCGATGGGCGACCTCGGCCGCATGCGTCTCGGGACCGGACTGGTCGCGCCGCGGGGTGCCGCCCCGCAGCATGGCCACCTGCCGGTGCCAATAGGCCTCGCGTAGCGCGGTTTCCAGCGCCTCGAGGTGCCGCACCTGGGCTTCGGTGTCGACGTACCTCTGCGCTGGTGCGAATACAGCGTCGAAGGATCGCAACGTCCTGGCTATGCGGGTCGCTTCGAGATTGTCGGCCGAAGGGAGATTGTCGCTGCGGGGCGACAATCTCAGCCAGCGCTGCTCGACCTCGGCCGGAGTCAAGTCGGCCGCTGTGACGTCCCCCAGTTGCGTGGCGAGTGCCTCGGCCAGCTTTTCCCGGAAGGTGCGCAGCCGCGCCACCTCAGCGGCAGTCATACCGTACGGATCGAACGTAATTTCCAGGTCGCGGTGCCGGAAATGGGTGACACCTATCCGCGCCAGATCGGCGTCTGCCTTGTCCCGCTGCTCGGCCGCCTCGTGGCGGACCAGCACCAGCGTGTCGGGCAGCGGGCTCCCGGGGCCCTCGAAATGATTGCCCGCAGCCTGCAAACCGAGCTTCAAACTGAAGTTCAGTCCCGCAAGGTCGTCGGAGGCGAGGGTGAATGTTGTTTCGGCGTAGCGGATCTGCCGGGCCAAGTCCTCCAGGCGTACGGCTTCGGCGAGCGTCTCGCGGTAGTGCGTCTCGGTGAGCGTTCCCTGCCGGTAGCGCTCATCGGCATAGCCGAGGGCCGCCACCAACCCGTCGATCTGGCGAATCCGCGTCAGCGCCACATCCCATTGCGAGACCAGCGTCAACAGGTCATAGAGATCACGGAATTTCTGCTCGGCCGCAGCCAGCAGCGGGTCCTTGTCGGTCCGCTCGGCCAGCATCTCGAACACTTGCTGCACCACGGGCTCGTCAGAGAGGTCGTACGCCCTCACCCCGGGAAAGTGAGCGGCCAGTTCCCGCTGGGCGGCGCGATAACGCTCGCGCCAGTCGCGGAGGGTCCCCGTGCGCTCGTCCAGCAGCTCGTCCACACTCACGCGCGACCCGAGCTTCTGCTCCAGTCCGCGCAACTTCTGCTCGAGTTCGGCCCGCAACCGCGGGGCCCGATCTGCGGCGTCGGCACGGATCTGCGCCAACGTCTCGCCCAGCTGCGGCGGGCTGCCCGCCGGCGGGATCGGCGGTCCGGGATCCTCGGGCCGCGAGGAATGCCCGACGGTGATGTCGAAGGTCGGTGCGGCGTCGACGGTTCCGGGCAGCTCGATGGCATTGCCGTGCCGGTCGAAGGCCATCAGCCAGACGTCGGTCAGGTCGGCCGGGTCGGTATTGTCCAGCTCGCCGCGGTACCGCTCGTTGATCCCCTTGCCCGGGTCCTGCCAGACGACTCGGCCGATGCCGTCCGGGCCACGGGTGTATCGCAACCGGAAGGTGTGACCACCCACGCCGTAGTCGTCGCCCACCTTGTGGCCGTAGACCATCAGCACCGACAGCCCCTCGGCCTGTTCGGCAGGCAGGCTGTCGCCCAACATGCGCAGCGCATCGACCGCCTGACGGGCGGGCGGGCGACCCGGCTCCCCTGGGAAGCCGCGCAACTCGCCGCCCGCCGCCGCGACGTAGCCCGACAGCAACATTCCTTCCGGGCCAACGTATTCCGGAACCAGGATGTCCGGATTGCCGGTTTCGGCCGCATGCAGCGCGAGAGCCCATTGCGCGCACTGGTTGATGTCGTCCTCGGTGACCGGCAGGCGGTAGGTGGTGACACCGTTCTCGTCCACGTGCTGGGTGACCGCGAGCAGTCCCTCCAGCCGGGAGTTGAAGGTGGTCTCCAGTCGCGGCAGCGTGTCCTGGTTGGCGCGCAGCGCGTCGATGTGGTCGAGAATCCGCCGCAGATCCTGGAATTCGGTGGCGTCCGCGGCGGCCTCGACCTTCACCGGGTCGAGACTGTCGGCCGCGATGCCCTGCTCCTGCAGCCACTGCTCGGCGCTCCAGTCCTCGGGCATCTCCCGTAGCCGCTGCGCGTAGTCCACACCATCCGGTGCCCCCGCCATCCACTGGATGTAGTTCCAGTGCTTCGACTTCTCCTGCAGCATCTCGCGCGCCAATTTCGGAAGCATGACCGGGTCCGGCGCCAGTCGGGTCAGCTCCGCATCGGACGCCGTCGCCAGATCCACCCCCGGCAGCCGCCGCGCCAACTGTTCCCGTGCCGCATCGAGTCGCGCCCGCAACCGGGCCTCGGTCTGCGCGTCCGGCGGCATCCGGTCGGGGTCCAGATCATAGTTCTTCAGCGGGATATCGCGGCCACGCACCTGCGGCAGCGTCAGGTCGCCGGCCGCGATCGCATGGATTCTCCCGGCCAGTTCCTCCAGGTCCGCCACTGTCGCGGACAGCCGCCGGAATTCCTCGCCCGATCGCGAATGCACTTCGTGCATCGCCTGTTCCAGCTCGGCGAGCTGTTCGGCTCGGCGGGTGAGGTTTTCGATCGCTTCGAAGCGCTTGAGTACCTCATAAGGCTGATTCAGCCGCCTCAGCACCGACGCGGGCACATTACCCCGAGCCAGCAGTTGGGCGGCTTCGTACTGCAACTGAGCGGCCGTGCGCAACCGTTCCGGCGGAATCCCGAGTCCCGCCATCGCCTCGCGTGCCTTCTCTTGGTTGATCATAAGCCGCATCAGGGCCGGCCCTGGCTCCAGTAGCGGCGCCATGACCGGGTCCGCCTCCAACTGCGCCGCCAGGCGCGCGTCGGTGCGCGCCATCCGGATCAATTCCGGCCCCAGATCCGCAGGATGCGATGGCTTAGCCCGCCTGGCCCGACGTTGCTCCGGCACGGCCGCCCGCCGCGGCATCGGCGACGGCTCCGGCGTCGGTGGGCCGGTCTGGGCCTGCAGATCGTCGACCGCGTCCTGGGTGACGCCGACCGCGAAGTCGTCGCCGGCCCGCGGCCGGGTATCGGCCCCTTCCCAGCCTGGCAGCGGCGCGGCATGCCCGGTGTTGTCCAAAAACAGCGCCTTCACACCCGGACCGCCCGGAGTGTCCGGTCCCGGCGCAAAATTGGCGCGCAGCTCACCCTTGCCGGGATCGCGCAGCTCGATGCGCACGGTGCCGTCCGGGTTCACCCGCCGCACCAGCCAGCGCACGTGCCCCATATCGCCGTTCGGACCCGGCTCGAACACCATGACCGCGACACCGTCGCCCTTGCCGCCCGGAATGCCTCGGTCCGGGTTCGAGCGGGACATCCCGCCGGGCTTCTGGGCGTCCAGCTGTGCGCCCCATTCCTTCAGCCGAGTGACCGCCTCGCCGATGCCACCCAGCCAGTCCGCCTGCCCGCCGATCTGCGCCTCGATCTCGGAAACCAGCATCCCCGCCAGCGGATCCGCCGGGCGCACCCGGACATCGGTGCGGTTGAAGACGGTCAGGATATCGGCGAGAACCAAAGGGCCACACTGGTTTTCCAGGTGCGGCCGGTCCGCTGCAACGTAGCCGGCCAGTCCGTCCTCCACAAGCGGGATCGGCTCTGAAACCGAACCCGACTGCCCGAGCAACGCTTTCACCTTCCCCCACCAACGCTGTCGCAACCCCTCCGCGTTGGCCGGCTCGGGCGCGAACAGGGCCTGATGTAACGCTGCTCGCTGCTTCAGCCAGGACACATAGATCTGTGCCGCCTCGACTCCATTGCCGGTAACAGCGTGCCAGGCCGCTATCCGAGCCGGATCGGTCAATGCCGTCAGTGCGGAAAGTCCCGATACCGCTCCCTCCGGGAAAGCCTCCCCCGGCCTCAGCTGTCCCCACCGGTTGGAGCCATGGAACCCATAGGGAGACAGTTGTCCTCGCCAACGGAGGAACGCGAGCGATTCACGCCACCGCGAAAGCTCGCCGGACATCGGGAGAGCGCCTTCTTCCCGATAGGTTTCGAAGGACTGTCGCAACGCTTCTGGGAACGTGCCCGCAGGAAGTCTCTTGCGCGCGCCATCACCGACATGCTCGAGTTCGTGCCGCAGAACCCTGCGGACATACGGCGACGGCATGTGCACATCCCCGAGTGCCTGCCGCTCTGCTTCCTCCATTCCGATGACCCACGCACGGTTGGTGACCGTCCTCCGGTCGATAACAACAGCCCGGTGCCCGTCATGGAATGTGACGCCCGAAGCCAATACGACTCTCGTTCCGCCGAAATGGCCGGCCATATCGGCGAAAATGATCTCCCGAAGGTCGTATCGGCCGTTATGTGTGGCTATCCAGTCTCGGATCTCCTGATCGGCGGCTTCCAGGTATTCGAGATCGGCGTCCTCCCAACCGTGCAACCGGATGTGGTGGTCGTCGTACAAGGCATGTACCAGACGGATCCGGGCCGCATCGGTAGGATCCATTGTCGAAGTGGCCATATCGGCGCTCGGCTCGACCGACGGCACCGCAGGACGCGGTTCGGTGAAATCAGCCCAAACTTCCAGCCACGGTTCCGTAGCCCACCGAATGCCCGACCCCTCCAACCGGGCCGCCAGCTGCGAATCCGCCATCACACCGGAGTCAACCGGGCTTTCGTTATCGAAGTAGGGTTCCCCGTTCTTGAAAACTTCGACCGAGACATGCAGCGTTCGGAAACCGGCCTCGTCGGTGGACAACCGCAGCATGGCTTTCACCGTCAACACATCGTCACGCAGATCCGGTTCTGCCGACTCCAGATAGCGCAACGCCTTCGTCGTGGCCTGGTGCACCATTGCAGTCGCCGCATCGACCTGCGCCTGATCACGCCACTCCAACGCCCGCAGCTGGTCACCGAGCGCACGAACGGCGGCGCCCACATGCTCGACCTGACCTGGCAGGAACTCCAACCGCAGATCCGGAGCGGTCAGCCTGGGCTGCGCCTGCAGATTCCGAATACCGGTGACCAGATCGGTCGGCTGTGCAAGACCGTGGACACTGAACTGTTCCGCGGTCGGACCCACCTGGTGGGCAGTGAGCCGCTGTTCCAGCTCCTGAACAGTGGCCCTGGCGTGTTGATGCCGCCAGGTCAGCTTCCGCAGTTCCTTGTCCTGCCGCTGTGGATCAACCCAATCCAGTTCCGCCGCATATCGATTCGAAAACAGCTCGGTCAGATCCGCTGTTCGCGTCGACAGGGCCGACCGCAACTGTTGAGCGGTGGCAGTCCATACCCGGGCCGCGTCGGCGACTCGCAGCAGCAACCGATACTGCTCGCGCGCAGTGTCCGGTTCGGCGAAAACCAACTCAGCAGCCTGGCCGATCATCCTCTCGATCGCGTGATAGCGCTCCACCACCTCACGCAGCAACAGCCCGTTTCGGGACCTGGCTCCCGCCCACGGCCCCCGCTCGAACCGCTGCAGCGCGGCCTCGTACCGTTCCGGCGACCACAGGTCGGCCTCATGCACCGGCAACCGCCGCGCCAGCGCCTCGACATCCGCTGCGGCGGAGTCTCGTTCGGCGATCAGAGTGGAATAGCCTCTGGCCGAGAAGGCATTCGGGTCCAGCACCGCGCCCGGTGGGCTGCGGCCGGGAAACCCGCGAATGAAGCCTTCCGGGGCGTCGCCGCGGCCGATGACCGCGGCGGGGACGCGGGATTCCTTGAACGGGATTTCCGGACGGCCGCGTTCGTCGAAGACGATGCCGAAGACGTCCATTACACCCTGGCTCGCCCGCCTGCGCACCCATTCGCGCACCTCGATGTCGCCGGTGTAGGTGCGGGGCACCCCGTGCTCGTCGACTTCCCGAACTACCACCGCACCTGCGGCATTTCGGCGAACCCCGAAGGCGTGTCCGCCGACGCCGCCGAAGCTCATCACGCCCGCCACGGCCCCACCGTTGTCGTGCACGTGGCCGATCACATCCCACAGCGAATCGAATCCGCCGGGATGCCAGTCACCGCCGACCGCGCGGGCGATCTCGCCCTCGGTGCGGCCCTGGATCCGCGCCGAGCCTTTGTCCACCAACGGCGGCGCGGTCGCCGGACGTCCGGTAACCTCGGCGATGAATTCCCGGATGAAGTCGACCACCGGCGGGGCGCAGTTGCCTTGCAAGACGTCCGGGATATCGAGCATCAGCGGTTCCCCGGCCAGCAGCGTGGGCAGCTCGGCCAACAGGACATCGAAATTCGGCCCGACATTGAGGTGTTCGGCCGAGGATCGGGGGGCGGGCGCTGCGTCGCGGGCCAGGATCTCCAGCGCTTCGGTGAGTTGGTCGAGCCGACCCGTCCAGTGCTGCCAACGGTGGTGTTCGACCTCTGCCTCGGTGTGCCGGCGGCGATCGGATTCCAGCCGACGGACCCGCATCCGGTTGCGGTGCTGGGCCAGTGCCACCCTGCGCAGCGCGGCAGCCAGCGTGTCGATCCCATCGATCCGGCTGTTGGCGACGAACAACGAGCTCGTATCGGCAATCACCTGGTCGAGGTCGAACAATTCCGCGGCAGCCAATATGGTCGCATCCGACCGAAGCATCCATTGCCCGGTCAGGTCCGCGATGAACAGCGGGGTCAACTGTTCCTCGGTGACCCGCAGGTCGAGCTCCAGGGAATTGATCAGGTCGACCAGTGCCGCGGCCTTCTCGGTGCGCAGCATCCGCAACCGAATGCCGGTGTGTGGTCCCACGCTATCGGGGTGAACACCGAACGGCCCGCCCAGCTCGATCAGCCTGCTCCGGTAGATATGCAGGCCTGCTGCCGTTTCGTTCTGCAGCCGCAGCAGCATCGAGCTCAGCTCACCGGTGGTGCTCGGCCGGGCCGTCTCACCGCCGTAGTTCCGCGGTTTTCCGGCGGTGGCCTGCGCCAGCACCTGCGCCACCCGGTTGTCGAATTCGTCAGTCAGCCTCGGCAACTCGCCGTCGCGCTGGTCGAGTACCTCGGCCAGCTGGGCCAGATCCACCAGCTCCCGGAACCGCCGCACCAGGTTCTCCGGCGCCCCGGTCCGCGCCGCCCGCCCCTGCAAGTCGTCGACGGAGCTCAGTGTGTGGGGATCGACCCCTAGATGGCCTGCCAGCTCCCCGCTGACGGTGGCCAGCTGCTGCTGCAACCGCTCACGGGCCGGTATCCCCAGGTGCGGGGCGAACGGGTGCAGATCGTGTCGCCGGACATCGATCTCGCCGCTGTCGGTCAGATAACCCCACGCGTCGACCCAGCCGAGGTGCCGCGCCTGCTCATCGAGTTGCGCCAGCGCCGCCCGCAGCTGCCGTCGCTGGTTCTTCGGCAGCGTTGGACCGTCGAGAACCGCCTCTTCCAGCATGCTGAGTTGCTGAATGCGCTGCTCGAGCCGCTCGACTTCCTCGAGCATCCGCCCCTGGGAGAAGTAGTGCTCGAAATTACGTGCCACTGCCCGCATGTCATTGGACTGGCCGAACTGCTCGCGCATCACATCGAGGATGAACTGGCCGCGGGCATCGCCCTGCAGATCCTCCGGAGCCAACCCGTAGGCCGATGCCACGATTTCCCGTGCCGTGCTGCGACCAGCGATCACCGCGTTCCAGATATCCGATCCGCGCCCCACCGGCCCCGGCCCGTGTTCCCTGTGCAGCACGGCCCGCAGTCGCGCCAACCGGATTTCGGCGTGCCGGCGCAGCCGCAGCACGTCGGCGCCCGGTTCCGCCACAGCGCTGCGTCCGACACGGAGTTCGGCCGGGACACGCTCGTACTCGGCGTCCCTCGGGCCGGGGAACCGCAGCGCTTTGCCCCGCTTGTCGAGGTACAGCCCCCATAGCGCGCCCCCGGCCAGTTCATGGACCGGGTCGTCCGGGTCTTCCGGGTTGAACGGCCGGAAAATACCCCGGCCCGGGTCGCGGAATTCGATCCACGAGGTGCCGTCGCTGCGGACATGACGCACCAGCCAGAAGGCGTGGCCGAGATCCCCGTGCGGGCCTTCCCCAGTGACAGTCGGGTCGAACACCATCACCGACATGCCGTCACCGCTGCCGGGCTCCACCGCGTGCCGCGCGGCACCCCAGTTGTCCAGAATCCGGGCCACCTGCCCGACACCGCCGCCGAAAAGCCGCGACTGGCCGCCGATCAGATCCTCGATATCCCGGACCAACATGCCCGCCGACCCGGTATTCGCCGGAATCGGCAGGTCCCGGCCGGTCAACCCCCGGAAATCCGCCAACAGCCACTGCCCACACAGGTTGAGTTCGTGTGCGTACGGCAGTGATTCGTAGGGAACCACCGAATCATTCAGCGGCGCAACAGCTTCCATGGCACGGATATGCTGTAGCAGCTGTCGGCCGCGGGCGAAGAGGCCCGCGATCGGGACCCGCAGCTCACCAACCGGACCAGACGGACCGGCCTGCGAGCCAGGAATGCGCTGGTGCAGTTCACGAATGCGTTCGGTCGCCACACGGTGACCGTCGATGACGGCACGCAGTTCGGGGGTGCGCCGATCCGGGTCGATCAGGCCCTCTTCGCGGAGACCTTCCAGCTTCCACAGCACCTCGCGCAAGGGCTGGGCCAACGCCAACTCCGCCGCGGTGGCCTCGGTCTCACCGCCGACCGAGGCGATCCGCCGCTGCGCCGCGGCCCATTGCATTGCCGCGTAGGCATAGTCCGCCAACACGCCGTCCGACCGTGAAGCAGCCAACTCCAAGTAGCCCCGGGCGATCCGGTTGGCCTCGTGGTAGCGCAATGTCGTGGCCCACAACGCGGCGTCATCGCGGACCATCTCCGCCAGCGGCTGCAAGGGCCGAGCGCGCCTCTCCAGCCCGCGAAGCTCATCCAGGTACTTCTCGGTACCCAGGCGGTCCAAGTCGCTCAGGTGTACCGGCAGCTGCCGCTCGGTGACCAAGGCGGCCATCTCCGCGGCCGCGATATCCCGCTCGGCGATCACCGCATCGAAACCGGAGCGCGACTCCGCCGGGATCAGCGCCACCCGCGGATCGGAGTCTGATACCGCCGCAGCTTTCGGTGGCTCGGGCACAATGAACGGTTGCATCCCGTCGAACCGGCGGTCGAGCTCTTTCAGCTGTGCCACCGCCGAGCGGTACTCGTAGTCCGCCTCGTTCTGCGCCGGGTCTCGGCGATCCCTGGGTGGCAAGGCAAGGTCGCGGATGCCATTTCGCATCGTGTCGACCCCTATGGAGGGGTACGCCATCTCCAACTCCGCCACCGCGGCCACTGTCTCGTCGACCGCCACAGCCAACCCGCGCCGCGCCGCGATCCACTTCCGCGCCCTGGCGGCGTAATCCCGCGCCAGCCCCTCCACCTGCGACAGCTTGTATGGATCCTGTTCGGCAACAGCAATATTGACCAGCCGCTCAGCTATCCGCTCGGCCTGCTGATACCGCAACACCGCGCCCCACAACGCGAACTCGTCGCGTTTTCGCTCCGGGCCAGGACGACCCACAATAAAATCAACGTTGGCCCCCAACCTCCACAGCTCATCCTCATAGCGATCCGACTGCAATCGCGCAGGATCCACCGGCAGCTGCCGGTCCACGACCAACGTAACTATCTCCGCTGCCGCAGCATTCCGCTCCGCGAGCACATCGACATAGTCCGACCGCAATTCCGCCGGAATCGCCGCAGCCGGGACGACATTCCCCTCGTAGTCGGCTCCCGGCGAGTCATCACCGCCTTTCGGGCGGGCTCCGACCATGACGCGCTCGTCGCCCAGATATGGGCGGTCTTCGAACGTCACCAGCCGCTTGCCGTCGGCCCCGATTTCGACGCCGTCGATCTGGCCGGCGTCGACGGCAGCACGGTCCAGCCAGGGGTCCACCTCGTCCGGGTCGATCCAACCCCGGCTCGCGCCGCCTTCGGCCGTCGCAGCGCGCACCAGGCCCGAAGAAGGCGTGGTGTGTCGGGCGACCGGGTCTGCGTTGTCGTACACCACCACTCGGCCCAACCACTGCTGCGGCAGGTGATGTTGGTCGATCAGGTCTTGGGTGACCCGGATGACCGCGAAAGCGTGGTGGCCCACGTTGTTTTCCAGCTGGATCACACCACCGACCGCTATCCGGCCGCCGTGGCGCACCGCGTGCACCGCCGCGGCGAGACCGCGACGACCATGGCCGAACGGCCTATCCCGCCATCCGCCCTTCAGGCCGCGCGCGAACTGTTCGTCGGTGATCCCCTCCAGCTCCACCTCGCCGTCGACGACCACCGGCTCGATGTCGGCACCCACATCACCCAAGGCGTCCTTGATCCGCTGCTGCACTTCGGGACCGCAGATCTTCCGCTGTTCGTTGCCGAACAGGTGCTCGCGCAGGTGACCGATCTCGGGTGGCGCGGCAGGCGGCTCGACTGTGGCGGCTTCGGCCAATGACGGCCCCGTGGCCCTCACGACCGGCGCGGCGCTGCCGTCCACGACGCCGACGGCGGAGGTGGATCCGTAGAACCGGGTATCGGACAGCAGGCTTTGCCCGGCCGCATTTCTGGCAACCTCGTCGATCACCCGCTGCCGAGTGGGCGATGCCAACGCCTGGTCCAGCTGATTGTCGAAGTAATCGATGTGGTCGGCGATCTGCTCGGATTCGTGCGCGGCAATGACCATGTGCCGCAGCCGTGCAACGCGCAGCGCCAACGCCTCGGTCACCGGGTCCGACTCCGACTGCGCATCCCCCAGCCGCGCCAGTTGGGTTTTCGCGTCGTCGAGCAGGGTGCTCAACCGCTGTCGCCGATGTTCGGGTGCGCCGAGATCGTCCATGGCGACACCGGCCTGCTCGGCCAGCGCGCGCAATCGAGCCTCGATGTTCAAGCGTTGCCCCGCCAGTCGCAGACGTTCTCCCGCGACACTGTCGAGCTGCCCGGACTGTACCGACAGATGCTCGGCTACCCGGTTCCAATACCCGTATTCCGTGGCCACCGCGGCCAGCTGACGCAACGAACGTCGCCGCAGGTCCGGGACGCCTATCGTCGCGGCCGGCAGCCGTCGAGAATAACTGAGATAGGGTCGGGCGAGCACCTGGTTCACTTGACCCGCCGCAGGGTCGTGCGGCAGGTCCATGTCCGACGGGAACGACCTGATGTGCGCATCGCGCATTTTCCGGTAACGCTCGTACGCTGCGGTCCGCTCCCCGGAGGCTTGCCGCAACGCCCCCTCCACCGCGTCGATACCCCGAGCCCAGGTTTCCGTCCGCCACAGTTGATTCGCGACGTCCATCGCATGCTGGTAGCGCAGGCACGACTGCGCGATGGTGCGTTCCGTGCCGCCCAGGTCCGGTACATCTGCCAGGATGCCGATCTGGGTCATGCTCAGTTGTAGCGGGTTCAGGTCCAACAATTCGGCCAAGGCGGCGACCCTGGTGTCCCGACCGTCGCGCAGCAGGTCGATATCGGCAGCACTCAGTCCGTCCGGGTGTATCCCGAACTCCTGTCCCGCCGCCGCCAGCGAGGCGCGCAGAGCGGTGCGCTGCACACCAACGTTGCCGGCGAACCGGGACAGTTCACTGCCCAGTCGGATATCGGCCGCCGTGTGCAGCGGACCGACCGGCACGGCTAGGGCGGTGTCGAACGCATCCATGGTTTCCTGGGCGAGGGCCGCCCAGGTTGCCCGCAGCGGGTCGGTCGCGGCGACGGCCCGACGGATGAGTTCGCGGCTTTCGGCCTTGTCGATCGGGTGCTGCTTCAGGTGCGCGTCGCGGACCGCGTCCAGCGCGGTGCTCCACGCGGGGAGTGCGGTGGCGAAGCGCCCGGCCGCAGCCAACCATTGTGGCGAGTGCACGTCCCTGGTCATCTCGGCCAGCAATACCGTGACCTGATCGGCCATGTCGGCCAGTTCGTGGTAGTGGTTGGTGTGCGCGGCCAAGACCTGCCACCCGGACGGCTGGGTGTGTGACGAGTCGAGTACCTGGTTCGGCAGCGGCCTCGGGACGGCGGGCGACTCGGGTGATGGACCCGCCAACCGGTTGAGTTCGGTGAGGAATCCCTTCGAGCGCAGCCTATTCCGCGAGTCCTGGTCCGCACGTTCCGCGCGTGTCGGGTTCAACTCGTTGAATTTGTCAGCCGCGTTGTCCATTTCGCGGAGGGCGGCATCTCGTTGGGTGGTGAGGGTGTGGAGTGTGTGTTGGAGTTGGGTGGTGGTTTGGTCGGGTGTGAGTGGCGGTGGGGGGGTGGGTGGTCGTTCGGCCAGGCCGAGGGCTGCGGCGCCGAGGCCGGGGTTTTCGGGGAGGGCGCCGATGTTGGCGATGGGGTAGGCGATACCGGCGGTGGGTGGGGTGCGGCCCTGGTGGTCGAGGGGGTGGACGGCGGTGGCGTCGGGGTTGATCGCGATACCGTGCAGGCCTGCCACGGTGGTGGGCAGGCTGTGTCGCCATTGTTCGAAGGGGATCGGGGGGCGGTCGGTGTCTTGGACGATGAGTTGATGGTTTTCCCAGTGCAGTTCGACGGCGTGCGCGCCAGCCACACCGCGGTGTTGGAAGCCGGGGAAGGCGACCGCGGCGATCATCACACCGTCTTGCGGGACCGCGGCGGCCAGCGCGTCGAAATCGGTGAACCCGTCGGGGTTCCAGCCCGCGCCGGCGAGATGCGCACCGAAAACGCCGTCGACTCCGTTGTCGGGAACCCCGTACATGTCGATCAGCTGTATCCGGTGTCGCAGCTCGGCGAGCACGGCCGGGTCGGTGTGGGGGTCGCGGCGCAGTCGGGTCAGGATCCTGGACAGCCCGCTGCGGGCGGCTTGCGGGAAACAGTTGTTGGCCACCCCGTGCAGGTGATGCGACGGCTCCCACGCCGTGATCCCCGGGTCGGGGGCGTCGATGTCGATGCGGTCCTGGTGGGCGGCCAACGCCTCGTCGTCGAAGGCGTGTAGCACCAGGTCCGGGTCGGCGTGCGGCCGTGCGTGGGTCTGCTGGTGTGTCGGGGCGAGGTCGTCGTGGCCGACCAACACCACCTGCGGGAGCGGCTGGTCGGTGTCGGCCCGGGTTTGCAGCATCGTGGCCACCGTGCGCGCCAACCCGGCACCGTCGGCCCCCAACCACACCACCGCCGCCGTCGGGCGGGCGGCGGTCGCGACGTCGTCCACCGCCGCCGCGGTGGCCTGCATCAAGGTCGCCACCCCGGCCTGGGAACGTTGATCGACCGCGTGGTAGCGGACTTCCTCGGCGGCGTCCAGGTCACCGATCACCAGCATCGCCCCGGATTCACCGACCATCTGCACTGCCGGATGCCCGGGCACCTGCGCCGCCCACTGCTGCGCCGCCGACAGCAACTCGACCTGCAGGTTCGTCCACTGCTGGCGGCGGGGGTCGCTGTCGGTCTGCTGGCGTGCCCGGCGCAGCTTGAGCCGCATCGCCTCGTCACGGACCTGCAGCGGCAGCCCCTCGGCTGGGGCGAGTAGTTCCGGGACCGCGGTGATCAACGCCCGCCGGGTCCCGGAATCGGTGATCGCCCACAGCGTCGCGAGGTCCGCGGGCGACGGGGTGCCGTCCGCGGTGGGGGCGGCGAACCATTGGATGGTCTGCCAGCGCCGCCGCGCCCGCTCACGCTGCGCCGCGCTCACCCCGGGGTCGTCGGCGGGCAGGGTCGGGCGCGGGGTGGCGGCCATGGTGTCGCGTCCGTCGCCGTGCTCACGAATGCGCTGCTGCAGACGCAGGATCCGGCCCTCGGCGCGGTGACAGCGCTGCGTGAGGTCCTGGACCCATCCGATCCGGGCCACCAGCTCCTCGGAAGCGGCCAGCTGCGCGGTGACCTGCCGTAGCTGGTCGGGGTCCGCGGCGACCTCGCTCGCCAACTGCCGCAACACGTCCTGCTCGGCGGTCGCTTCGCCCACCAGCTCCCGCAACGCTGCCAACGCGCTGTGATGACCGTTACCGGTCAGATCCGCGATCGTGACCGGCAGCGAACCCAGCATCCCGGCCAACCGGCGCCGCGCGTCGCGGCTCTCGGCGAGCAGCATCCGGTAGCCGCGCGCCAGCCCGGGCGGGATCTGCAGGCTCCCGTCGCGGGAGCTGGTGGCACCCAACCGCATCCCACTACGGGCCAGGATTCGTCCCGCCTCGGTGTAGTCGGCGGCCGCGGCCGCTACCGCCGGATCACCCAGCAGCGCAGCGACATCGATCCCGGCATCGTTGTCCAGTAGCCGCGGCAAATCCGCCAGCAGCCGCGCCGCCTGCCCGCGGCCGCGGGCCAGTAACTCCTCGGCCGCGTCCACCACCGCCGTCTGCAGCCCGCGCCGCGACACCGCCCAATTCGACAACGCCAACAGGTAATCGGCGTCGTCATCGGACCATTCCCACGCCGGGCGGGCATCCGGCCGGGTCAGCCACCGCCCCCATCGACGCGCCTGGGCGTCGATGTCCTGGAAATGCTTCGCCGCCAACTCCACCCGCAGCCACACACCCCGCACCAGCCCCGCATCCGCCATTTGTTCGGCGACCGCAGCCAACCCCTGCGGGGTCACCAACCCCTCCGGGTCCACCCCCACCTCCGCGGCCACCCGCCACAACTCGTCGCGGGCGAGACCGTATTCCTCCGACAACACCCGATACGACCGACGCAACCAGACCGGGATCGTCGCGGCAGGCGGGGGCAGTCGCCGCGGCGTCGTCTCCACGGTGGCCGCCGACACCAACGCCACCGTGACATTGCCCGCAGCACCCAGCAGCGCCCGACGCACCAACCGGGTACCCATATCGCGCAGGTCACGGTTGTGCCCGTCATCGAGCACGACATCCATCTCACCCGCCTCGGGATGGCCGGCCCACAACCCGCGGGTGGCCACCACCACCACATCCGTCGCCGCCAACTCACCGGTATGCACATAATCCCCGTGCAGCGGATCATCCCGCTCCCGCGGACCCTCACCACGACCCAACACGTTCGGGTCCTCATCGGTCACCGTCTCCGACTCCCCACGCGCCCGCAACACCTGCACCCGGGTATCACCGACACTGCCCGCGGCATACCGCGACGGTTGCCCGTCCCGACCCGCCGACACCACCACCGCCGCGATCGTCGTCTTCGGGGGATGCGGATCCTGGCCGTAGTCACGCTCGGTCAACGCCACCACCGCCGCCTGCGCGGCATCGATAGCCTCACGCACCGCCCGCCGCGCCTGCTCCGGAGTGAACTCGCCCTGCTCGTCGGAAGCGAAACCGGCCAAACGCTCCCGCGCTACCTGCGCGGCCACCCGCGCGGCCCGGAACCCACCACTGCTGGCCTCATCACCATGACACACCACCGAAACCCGGACCGGCCCGGCCGGGGTCGCCACCACCTCACAATCCACCCAATCCTGATTGACCGGCCGCGCCGGATCCGTCCCCTGATCACTGACCCCGAAAACCTCACCCAGATCAGTATCGAAATACGCCACCGGCCCCTCCCCACCATCGGCGACAGCCACACCATCGGCGACAGCGGCGCCAACATCGAACTCGACTCGGCCCCAGCCACCATCCATCCCCGCGACCGGACGCAACACCGGATCGGCAGCCAACCGCGCCGCGGCAGCATGCACCGCCTGGGTGGCCTCCTCCCGCAGCCGGGCCGTCGCCTCGTCCACCGGATCCGCGGCCCGCAACGCGGCATCAGCCCCATTCCACCGCGCCACCACCGCACCGAAATCCCGCAACCGCTGCCGCTGCTGCAGCGAAAGCCCCACACCCACACCGGTGCCGGCACCGACACTCAGTGTCTCGACCAGCGCATCGATCCGGGTCTGCGTCTGTGCCAGCCGGCGCGCGGCCCGCCGAACGACGGTACGCGCCTGCCGCTCCAGCGGCCCCAACCCATCCACCGGCCGATGCCCGGCTTCCCGATCCAGTCGGCGGGCCTGCCGCAACCCCTCGGCCGCCTCGTTCAGTTCTTGCCGCGCCAGGTGATACCCGGCCAGATCCGCCACCCCGGCCCGCAACACCGCATCAGCCACCCGCCCCGGCGCGGGCCCCGATTCCGATTCCGGTTGCGGTTGCGGTGTGGTGGGCGGGTGCAGTTCGGTCGCAGCGCACGACACCGCGACCCCGGCCAGGGCCCGGTCTTCCGGAGAGTTGTCGACCAGTGCGGTCATCGCCTCCGACAGGCCCCGCCCGGTGGTGAACTCCCCCGCCAGCGACGCCGTCGACCGTGTCGTGCCACCCAGCCCCGCGGTATGCGCCAACAACACCTGGGACCCGGTGACCGCGCCACTGCTGATGTAATGCCCCGGATCCGTCGGCGGCCCACCCGCAGAAACAACGCCGGTGCCGCCGGTGCCGGTGCCGGTGCCGTGAGTGTTGTCGGTGCCGGTGCTGTCGGTGCTGTGGGTATCGGAGCTGTCGGTGTCGGAGCTGTGGGTGCTGTCGGTGTCGGTGCTGTCGGTGTCGGTGCTGTCGGTGCTGTGGGTGTGGGTGATGCTGAGTCCGAGGGTATGGTCGCGTCCGGAACCCTCGACCGTGACCGGGCGGGAGTCGTCCGGGTTGTCCGGGTCCAGGAGCACGACCCGGTCCCCGCCTATCGAGCCCGCGGTGAATCCTCCCGGCTCGCCATCGATCCCGGCATCCAATATCACCACCGCGATACTGGCTTGCGGTGGCGCGGCACCGGCGAGTAGTTCGGTGTCGATCTGTTGGCGCACCCGCGCACGGATCTCGGCTTGGGCTTGTTCGCTGAGCGGGTCGGCGTCGGGCCCCAGCGCGGCCTGCGCCGCGGCGAGGGCCTCGCTGATGCGGCGGGCCTGGTCCTGGCGGGTCAAGCGCACCACCGCGGCGTGGGCGGCATCGATCGCCTCACGCACCATCTGCACCCGGTCGGCTTCGGTGACCGGTGTCTGGGGATCATGCTCCTGCAACGAGGTCCGCACACTGTCACGCGCCGCCGCGGCCGCGACCGGCGCCGCCCGATACCCCTCGGCACTGCCCGCCACCCCCGCCGAGGTGACAGCCAACCGGAACGGGCGACCCGCCACCATGACGACCTCACCGATCATCACCCCCCGGTCGGCGTCACGCTGCTGATTCGCCTCGGTGACACCGACCACCGAACCCGCATCGAGCTCTTCACGCGCCAGCGTCTGCCACGAATCCCCCAACGCATCAGAGCAATCGAACACCCGACGGATCAGCCGACCCATCTCCGCCTCCGAAACCCGACCACCCCAACCCCGCGGCTCGGCAACCGCATCTACGTCAGGCCCGGTGACCGCGTCAGGCCCGGTGACCGCGTCAGGCCCGGTGACCGCGTCAGGCCCGGTGACCGCGTCAGGCCCGGTGACCGCGTCAGGCCCGGTGACCGCGTCAGGCCCGGTGACCGCGTCAGGCCCGGTGAGCGCGTCAGGCGCGGTGAGCGTGTCGGGGTCGGTGACCGTGTCGGCTGCTGGGGTGGGGGTGGGTGGTTGGGGTAGTTGTGCGGTCAGCTCGTCGATCTGGCGTGTGAGTTCATCGATCTGTTGCTGGGGTTCGGATTCTTCCAGTGCGCGTCGTTGCTCGGTCAGTCGCTGTCTGGAGGCGGCGAAGGCATCGCGCTCCCGTGTCAGCTGGTGTTGCTTGTCCTGCAGCGCCCGCTGTTGCTGGTCCAGCTCCCCCTCCTGGCGGGCCAGTTCTTCCTGCGTCAACGGTGGCCCCTCCCGCCACCGGGGCCCTTCTCCTTGCGCCAACCGCCGCTGGGCCTCCCAGCGGCGGCGGTCCAGCTCGTCGTGGTCGGACTCCAGCGCGCGCAGGTCCGATTCCCGCTGCGCGATCTGTGCGTCATCCCGCGCGATCACGGTGTCCAGCCGCTGCTGCTGCGCCTGCAACTGCGCGGCCGCCTGGCCCTGCAGCTGGCGCAACCGCGCTATCTCGGCGCGGACCTCGCCCGGGGTGCGGGCCGGCGCGTGCGGGTCGGGCGCATCCTCCGGGCGGGTTGTCTGCGGGCCCGGGTGCGGGTCTGGTTGGGGTCGACCGTAGGTTGTCGCGTCATGCGCCTGTTGGGCTGCGGTGGCCCACGCCAGCGCGTTCCTCGCATGGGTGATGGTGTCGTCGAGCCATTGCCGGGAGTGCGTAGCGCGGTCGTTGATCCGGGCCCGCAGCCTCGCGCACTGGTCGACGACGGTGGAAAGCTCGTGGTAGTAGTGCGCGTTCGCCGACACCACCCGCCACCTCGGTGAGGAATCGGGCCTTCGGGCCAACTCGCCCTCGAATCCCGTGGTCAGCAACACCGCACGAGCGTCGGCATCCAGGCCCGCCGCTGTGGCCGCGGTGTGCAATTGCCCACGAGCCGCCTCCAACTGCTGGTCCAACCGTGCCAGCACAAAACCCAGCTCCTGGCGTGCCTGTAGCTGCGCCCCCGCCGCGGCCCCCCCGGCCGGCGTGGTGGTGAACCGCGCCAGCAACTCGCGGGCGGCCTGCAGGTCCTCGGCCACCGCCGGCGCGCGCCGCACCACCGCCGCCAACCTGCGCAGCGGCTCACCCGCGGCGGCGTCCGCACTGTCACTCAGCCGCGCCAGCTCCGCGTCGAAGTCCCCGCCCAGCAACCGGTGCAGCCGCGCGCGCTCCACCCCCGCGGCCAGGACCCGGATATCGTCCAAGGCCCCGACCCAGTCGCTCACCGCCCCCAGCAGTCCCAGAACCCGCTGCTGGTAGGCCATCTGCTGCAGCGGGGTCAACGTGAGATCCGGCGGCTGCGCCAACGCCTCTTGCAGCATCCGCATCGTCTGCTCGATCTTGTGCAGGTGAGCGACGTTGTCACGCAACCGCTCCCGCGCCGCGAGTAGCCGCGCCTGATCCTCGGCCGTCATCGTGTCGGTGACCACAGGCGCCGGCAGGCCGTCCAGCACCTGCGCGTAGCGATCCGGGTCACGCAACCCATCGAGCACCTGCGGGTCGGACACCCCCGCCGCCCACACAGCATCATCGAATTGTGCACGGGTGTCGCGATGCTCGGCCCGCAACCGGTCCAACGCGTGATCGCGTTGCCGCTGCAACCGGTCTCGCTCGTCCGCGTCGAGGAAACGCCGCACCCGACGGCGTTCGTCCTCATCGTCATCGTTGGCGACGTTGACGGTGTAGGGAGTCAGTTTCGAACCGTCGAACCGGATCCCGGTAACCCAGATCTTGTTCGTCACCCCCGGAATCGAGTCCGGGGTGAAAACCTTCTTCAACCCCGTCGACGGGTCGAAGATCATCACCACACCATGCTCGAACGTCAAATGCACGACATGCCCGCCGACATCGTTACCGCCCGAGGTATCGAACGCGAACACCGTGACCAAAGTGCCGCCCTCACCCAGAATCATCGTCTGATGCTCGAGCTGCTCGAACCGCGACATCCCCCGCCACCGCTGCACAGTCATCTGCCCGGCATCCGAAGACAGCTTCAGCAGCCGGTCTCGTTCCGCATCAGCCTTGGTCTCCAACTCGTGTTCACGCTCTTGGGTCCGCTGCGCCTCGACCCGCCTACGGTTGGCGGCACGCTCTTCCAGATTCCCGATACGCGCCTCCAGCACCTGCTGCGTGGTCTGGCCCGTGCGGGCGCTCACCCGATCCAGCTGCGCCTGCAAACCCGCATCAATAGGCTGCCCCTCGCGCAACCGCCCCAGCGCCGCCTCCAACCGGGCCTGGGTCCGACCCACCCGCCTCGTGCGCTTCTTCTGCCGCGCACGCTGCTCGGCCTTCACCCCCTCAGCCTGCTCACGCAACCGGCCACGCTCAGCCGCAGCCTCACTGTAGAGACGTTTCGCCTCCAACGACGGACTCGCCGCCAGATTGCTCCCCGACAGGATCAACTCCGCACCGATCTGCCGCTGAAACACATCAGAACCCAAACCAGCAGGATCCGACGACGCCCCCACCGGCCGAATACCCGCAGACGGATACTGCCCAGCCAACACATTCGTCGACCGAGCAGCACACTGACCCGTCAAATCGACCTTGTCGGCTCCCGGACCCCGGGCAGACGCATCATCACCCCGAACACTCGCATCCGACTCACCCACCCCCACCGGGCCTTGCCGGGCCCCACCATCGACACCATCACCCGACCGGGTCCGCCCCTCACCATCCAGACCATCCGGCCGCGCATCATCCGACGTACTCGAATCCGAATCACCCACTACCGCCGGATCATTCGAACTCTCCCCATCCGACCGAGGATCACCACCAGTGCCCGAACCAGCCCGAGACCCACCCTCGGACCCCGACTCCGGACCGACCACACCCTCGGGCTTCGGGGTGGCCGCGCCGTCGGGCTGGGCGGTCACGCCGGTGTCATCTGGACGGGTCCGGGCCTGTCGAGCATCGGTCACCGACCCGTGGGCCTCGCCCGTATCCGACTGGGGGGTGGGTGTCTGGCCTGGTGAAGTGTCGCTGGAATCCGCGTGTGCCGCGGCCGAGTCGGGTGAGAAGCCCGACGCCCGGGAATCGGAGCCACTATCGGCGGTATCGCCGGGTGGGGTGGCCGAGGGATCGGCCGGGTCGGAGAGGCTGGCCGGTTCGGCGTGGGCGGTGGTGGTTTCGTCGGCTCCGTGACCGATCCGGGGGGAAGCCGGCATCGCTGCGCTACCACGACCGACCCGACTCGCTCCACCCGCCATCGGTCCGGTAGCAGAAGGTCCGGTAGCGGTAGGTCCGGTAGCAGAAGGTGTGGCGCCGGTGACCGGCGCGCCGGGGGCAGGCGCACTGGGCGCACCAGGGGTGGGTTCGCTGTTCCCGGTGGCGGGTGGGGTGTCGGTGTTCGTCGTGGCGTCCGCGGCGGCTGGGGCCGATTGTCCTGCCGCGTTGTCGGCGGGTGCGGCACTCGTTGCTGCTTGGCCGGGCTGTGTCCCGGCGGCCAGCGCCCCGTCGTGTGCGGCCCCACCCGCCGCATTGCCCGCCGGTGCGGCACCGGTCTCGGCGGGCCCGGCCGTGGGGGGTGGGGTCGAGGCCGGTGCCGGCGAGATATCCGAACTGCGGGCCTGGGCGGTGTTCGGTGCCGCCGCCGAAGCATCCGCGTCGTTGCCTGCGCTGTTGGCTGTGGTGTTGCCGTCGGTTCCGGTGGTAGGTCGGCCGGTCGGGGTGGGGGTGGTGGCGCGTGTCTGGTCGGTGGTGGTGTTGGGGACCCCTCGCCGGCCAGGATGCGCCGTACTCGGGCACCGGCCACGGCGACCGACGGCGTATTCGCGACCGGCGCGGGCGTATCGGTGCGGGTGGTGGCGGTGATCGCTTGTGTTTGGGCGTCCAGGGCGGCTGCCAGGGTTTGCACCGCCGCGATCTGGGTGGAGTATTCGGCGATGAGTTCGTGGTCGGTGCCCGCCGTGCCGGGGTGGGCCAGCATGTAGGCCAGCGAGTCCTTTTTCCGTTCCTGCGCCCGCTGGGCTTGTTTACGCGCCAACCACACCCGGGCCGCGCGGGCTCGGTCCCGGTAGGGCAGGCCATCGGCGGTCAGGACGTATTCGGTATGCCGCGCGGTGAGGTATTTCTGTGGTGTGAGGCCCAACCGCCGCCACAACCGGCCCCGGTCGATCAGATCAACCTTGTTCGTGCTCTGCTGGAAATCTTCCAGCCGGATATCGTCGGCCGCCAAGATCTCCGCGATCAACGCATCGATGTCGGCTTCGGTCCGCGGATCGATGACCGGATCGGCGGGCGGGGGCGGGCTGTCGGCGGGCTCGTCGTGGAGGAGGTCGCCGAAGACGGTGGTGAGGCTGAAGGTGGCGGCGAGGTCGGCGAGACGGG
Organism: Nocardia sp. 2TAF39; assembly: GCF_052114905.1. Classification (NCBI taxonomy): domain Bacteria; kingdom Bacillati; phylum Actinomycetota; class Actinomycetes; order Mycobacteriales; family Nocardiaceae; genus Nocardia; species Nocardia sp. 2TAF39. The sequence goes on along the minus strand of NZ_JBFRFQ010000009.1, from coordinate 2,515 downwards.
CGGCGAGACGGGCCGCGATCTTCTCCACCCCGGCGATCTGGCGTGCCAAGCTCGCGAGGCGCTCGCTGTCGGCTTCGGACGTACCCGGATCGGCGTGGCGAAACTCCGGATCGGTCAACTCCTGGCGCGTAGCCAATTCGGCCCGCGCCCACGCCAACCACAGCTGGCACGCCTCGGCGCGCACATCATCCGGCAGCGCCTGCTCGGCCAACACGATATTCGAATGCAGCTTCACCATCGCCGCCTGCTCACGCTCGGTCAGCTGCGGCCACAGCCGGGTGAGCAGGCCGCCACCGGAGCGGGCGTCGGCGAGCAGGTCTTCGGGGTCCACCGACACCCGCGCCAACGCCTGGGCGAGGATCTTGCGGTTACGTTGCGCCACCACCTGTTCGGCGAACCGCGCCGCGGTGTCCTCGACCATGGCGATCTGGTCGCGCAGCAGCGTGATCGGGGCGGTGTGCGGGCTGGGCGCACCAGGGCGTGTCGCCTGGAATGCCGTGTCGCGGGCCTGCAACTGCGCCARCACTTCCCGCGCYTGAGCCAACCACGTCCCACACTCGCCAGCGTGCACTGCCGGATCGAGSCCCTGGGCCSYCATCACCACAATCAGGCGCTCGGCCAGGAACAGTTGCTGCTCGAACCTCGTCAGCTTCGGCCACAGTTGCGTGATCTGGTGACCACCGTGGTGTGCGTCCTCGGTCAGCTCCTCGAGCGACACACCCTCCCGCCGCAGCGCCAGAGCCACAATCCGTTGCCGCCCCACCTCTCCCAGCAGCTCGTAGGCTGTTGCGCGCGCATCGTCCGGGAGGGCCTGTTGTGTAGCCACGATGTCCGGATGCAGCTTCATCAGCGCCGCCTGCTCACGCTCGGTCAGCTCCGGCCACAGCTGCGCGAGCAGGCCACCACCGGAGTCGGCGTCGGCGGCCAGGTCTTCGGGGTCCACCGACCACCACGCCAACGCGCGGGCCAAAGTGARYYYCGCCGCGATGTTCTCCACCATGGCGATCTGGCTGCGCAACAGTATGGTTCGCCCGGACATCGGGGCGGGTGCGCCCGGCCCGGTGGCCTGAGATGTCGMGTCGTGTTGTCCGGCGGCGGCCAACTCTTCACGCGCTCGGGTCAACCACTTCTCGCACTCGACAGCCCGTATTCCCGGGTCCAGYCCCTCGGCCCGAATCACCAGCAGCGGATGCGATTGCAGCAACGCCTGCTGCTCGAGCGTCCTCAGCCTCGACCACAATCGGGCGAACTGCCGCCCACCGCTATCCACATCCGCGGTCAGCTCCTCGACCGTCACCCCCTCCCGCGCCAGCGCGAGGGTCACRATCCGCTGCCGCTGGACACCTCCCAGCAGTGCGGCGGAACCGTCGTCGGTGGTATCCGCAGGCGGCGCCGCCACGACTTTCCGGTACCACGCCTTGCCGTCCCAATCGACGATGCATTGGGTGGTTTCGACCTGGTAGCGGGCCTTCATCCACGGCGCCAGGCCCTCACCGAACGAGTTCTGGGTCGCCTCCTCGACCATCCGGTCCGGTTGTGCCCCGACAACCAGCACCGTTTTCTCCTCGACGAGCAACCCCACCCCGTCGCCGAGCGGCATCGCCACCGCCTGGTCGACCAGCGAGTCCAGCAACTGCGCCGACGCYGCCTGCGTCATCCGCCATCTCAGCTCATCGGCCTGGCGCTGAGCCGCCGGAACACCGGCTGTTTCCCGACCGAATTCGGTCAGGTCCGCAGCCAATTGCGCGGCCGCCACATCCGCCGCCAACACCTCGCCCGATTCCACCTCGCCCCGCGCGGTCGCTTCAGCACGCGCGAGCCTGATCCGCAACACAGCATGCTGCAACATTTTCTTGTCCTGGCGCACACGCCGCTCCCACCGACCCGACTCGAGCGGCGTCGCTGTCGGCTGCGCCGCAACCCAGCCCGCCGACAAACCCGGAAACCACGGCTGAGGTCGCGCCAGCGAACCCGCCCGGGCCACTTCACCCTCAACATCCACCGCGGCAGTGGCCTGACCGGCAACGGAATCCGACACCTCCACCGGCAAAACCAGCTGGACGGCGTTCGAATCGATCCCCACCAACCCACCATCGGACACCGGCACCCGCGCGCCGGTCGAAGAATCAACCGACCTCCCCTCCCCAACCGAAGCCCCCTCCCCAACCGAAGCCCCTTCCCCAACCGAAGCCCCTTCCTCGACCGAAGCCCCTTCCTCGACCGACGTCCCTTCCTCGACCGACGTCCCTTCCTCGACCGAAGTCCCTTCCTCGACCGTGGACGCGGGCGGCTGCCCGACGCCGTTACCGGTATCAGCCGACGGCTGCGAGTTCTCCTCGACCAGGGTGAAGGCACCGTCCAGATCGCCCGGCGCCGGCTCGGAGTCCGACCGCTGCCCGGCCGCAGGCCCTGCCGGATCAGAAGCGTTCGACTCCGCCCGCACACCCCGGCCCTCACCTGCGTCCCGGGCACCCCGCTCCCCGCTCGAAGGCGTTGCGGGCGAACCGGTCTGCGA
>NZ_JBFRFQ010000008.1:0-161734 GCF_052114905.1 Nocardia sp. 2TAF39 | reverse complement strand
ACGGTCGAACTCCGCACACAGCTCGTCCAACGCCGACGCGAACACCGGGAACGCTTCGTACAGCCGCGCCCCCATACCCACACGCTGCGCGCCCTGCCCCGTGAACAGGAATGCCGTCCGCCCCTTGACCGGCACGCCGGACATCACCGACGACGACACCGACCCCGACGCCAAATCCGCCAACCCGGCCAGCAACTGCTCCCGATCGCGCCCCACCACCGCGCCGCGCCAGTCCCACTGCGTCCTGGTGTGGATCAGCGAGGACGCCACACTCCACACGTCCGTATCCGGATGGTCGACCAGCCACTGTCGCAACCGATTCGCCTGGGCGTGCAGCGCCTCGCCGGACTTGGCCGACACCAGCAACGGCACCACGCCCGCCGTGGAATCGGGTCCCGCATCACCCGCGGCGGTCTCCTCAACCGACGGGACAACGGGTGCGGGTGCTTCCTCGAGAATGAGATGCGCGTTGGTGCCGCTGATCCCGAACGACGACACCCCCGCCCGACGCACCCGCTCACCCGCGAGCCAGGGCTCCGCCTCGGTCAGCAATTGCACCGACCCCGCCGACCAATCCACATGCGGCGACGGCGCATCCACATGCAACGTCCGCGGCAACATCCCGTGCCGCAACGCCTGCACGATCTTGATCACCCCACCCACACCCGCAGCCGCCTGTGAATGGCCGATGTTCGACTTCAACGACCCGATCCGCAACGGCTCTGCACGACCCTGGCCGTATGTGGCAATCAACGCCTGCGCCTCGATCGGGTCACCCAACGGTGTGCCCGTCCCATGCGCCTCCACCACATCCACATCAGCCGGCTCCAACCCGGCAGCCGCCAACGCAGAGGCGATCACCCGCTCCTGCGACGGACCATTCGGCGCGGTCAAGCATCCGACAACCGCTCGAGGACCAACACCCCCACACCCTCGGCCCAGCCCACACCATCCGCCGACGCCGAAAACGCCTTGCACCGCCCATCCCGCGACAAACCCCGCTGCCGCGAGAACTCGATGAACAAGAACGGCGTCGACATCACGGTCACACCGCCCGCCAACACCATTGACGCCTCCCCGCGCCGCAGTGCCTGACAGCCCAGATGGATCGCCACCAGCGACGACGAGCACGCTGTGTCCACCGTCACCGCGGGGCCTTCCAAACCCAACGTGTACGCGACCCGCCCCGACACCACACTGCCCGCCGAACCGGTTCCCGCATATCCCTCGGCGACCGGACCGGCAGCTCGGGCCGTGTGCTCGTAGTCTTCGTACATCACCCCGGCGATAACGCCCGTGTCGCTGCCCCGCAACGACGACGGATCAATACCCGCGTCCTCCAACGCTTCCCACGACGCCTCCAACAACAACCGCTGCTGCGGATCCATCGCCGACGCCTCACGCGGGCCGATACCGAAAAATCCCGCATCGAAATCACCGACACCGCGCAGAAAGCCACCTTCCCGCGTATACACCTTCCCGAACCGATCCGGATCGGGATCGAACAACCCCTCCACATCCCAACCCCGATCCACCGGAAACTCGCTCACGGCATCCGAACCGGACGCGACCAGATCCCACAACTGTCCCGGCGACTCGACGCCACCCGGGTAGCGGCAGCTCATACCGACGATCGCAATCGGCTCGTCGATCCGTTCCCGCAGCTGTGTCAGATCGTCGCGAGTCGTCATGAGCTCAACAGTGACCTTTTTCAGGTACTGCAACATGCGGTCGGACGAATCACCAGTGCTTGTATCCACGTTTCACATCCAGGGTATTCAAAGTTGTCGAACCAGCCCGGCGGCAAGCGGCGACGCGGGCACAGTGAGCTACCAACATGTTTCGGCTAGGTGTCGGTGACGAGTCGGCGACTCGACGAGTCGGCCGGCAATAGCCCGTTCTCTGCGTAATGTCTCGCCAACTCGGCTACCGCAGGCGCGTGGTGTATCGGCAGACATTCGGCCATCGTTTGCCATTCGACCGACTCGGGTCCGGATATCTCCAACAATCGCAACACCTTTCGTCCGACTTCGGTGAAGCGCAGCGAAGGATCGGCGCGCAACCGGCGCACTTTTGTGAGATCGGTCGACTCGGCGAAGGCCGGGAACTCCGGTCTTGCCACCTGCCCTGGCGCGCTCCCGGCCAAAACATCACCGAGACAGGCTCTGGCCGGGGTCTCGCCCCCATCCTGTCGATGTTCCGCCATGGCGCCACCTTGCGCCCGCAGACGTCCCCGCACGTCCTTTGCCGTAGTGGGCGAGATCCGGGGGGCCAATGCGATTTCCCGGGTCGACGCCGCCGGGTTTGCCTCCAGGAATTCTCGCGCCCTCCGGCGGCGCTCCCGCGCCGCTACCGGGTACACCGCGCAGTCTCGCCCTATCCGCCACATGGCCGGGTGCGGGACTTCCGCATCCGACCGCCGTCGCACCGCGGCGATGTTCTTGTCGGACAGTCCGGCTACCTCACCAAGCCGTCTGTTCGACCATCCGGGAAAATCCGCGAGCATCCGTACGTCCGCAGCTTTGCGGTCCGCCAACGGCAACGGGCGTCCGCGGGCACTGTTGAGCTCGAACAGTCCTTGACGAATAGCAGCTGGACCACGTAGCTCGACAGGAACCGGTTGCTCAACAGTTACTGAGACGTAGTCCACCCGAACGTTTCCTTTCACTGCGGTGAAAGGTCTACCGACGACGCCATAGGTATTACCCGCAATGTCATAGGTATACCGATAACATCATCGGCATTACCCGACTCGACGCCCTAGGCCAGTACCCTGCTTCCCCCGTCCAGAAGACGAAATCTGCACTCATTCGATATCTCTCTTCGCCAAGCAAGTCGCAAGAAATACGCTCACACGACAGCGTGCATGCTGGGCGGTCGCCCAGGTTCCCTGCTGAGGAGTAGCCTGCCAGCCGAATCGGTTTCTCGCAACCGATGTACCGCCCTACGGTGGCTCATTGATCCAGGCGGCGGTCCGGAGCTCGGGCCGAGTTGGCCGACGCCCGAATCGGGGCCGGTTCGCGGGCGCAGGCGGCGGCCCGGACCGTGCCGTACTCGGCCGGGGTCGCGACCGCAGTGTCATCGTGAACCACCGACGCTCGGGACCATCCGAACGAGGCCCCTCCTCCTTCGCTGCGGCCGCCATTACCGTCCTCGACAGGCAGATCTGCCACCTTCGGCCCCGGAATCACACCGAACTCGACTCCGTAGAACCGATCGGTCATCCAGTCTCGGTAGGCACGACGAGAAGCGGATACCATAGCTTACCCTTTGGCCGGCACGACGGCTCCCGCGTGAGATTGACAATTGTCGACTGTCCAGTCCGTTCAGACCATGTCTCATGTGCCGTTGTTCGCGAGTCCCTTCCGAGCCAATGAGTGTTGCCACAAGTGTGCGGAAGCACAGGAGGGGGCATGGTGTTCGTATCGGATAGTGCGCCGACGGCATCGGAGGTGTTGGCGGGCCGGCCGGCACCGGGTGGCAGCCCGTCTCCGTCGGACAGGACGGATTTTCGATCCGCAGATTGTTCACAGCATATGGCGACGGTTTCACTATCGCAATTTTCTATTCGAAGTCCTATTTCACCTTATATCCAGGAAGCTCGATGTACAGGACCATGAAGGCTGCACGGCTCATTTGCAGAGAAATCAAAGGGCATTCCCCAGCTCGGCCGACTCATGATCTGTGCGGATTCGTTCTCACCGGAAGGACGTCGCCCTGCGAGGGTGAGCCCCCTTTGCGTCAGGTCGCGAAGGATTTCGGGGCCTCCGGGGGGTGTTTGCGCAGCCGATTCGGAGCCGCCGACATCGAAGACGGCGTACCGCCCGGGACCACAGCCGCGCAGTCGAGCTTCGCGAGCTACACAAACTCGAGCAGCAGTTGTAGCAAGGGACCGAAATCCTGCGCCTGGCCGCGGCGTCCTTCGCCTGCGAACTCCCCCTGGAATGACCTACCCGCTGGTCCTCGATCTTGCCGCCGGCGGTATCGCCGTGGTCGTGACCTGCCTGGCGCCGGGCTTTCACCACGCAAGACTTCTACGTGTCGCGCGACAACCTGGTATCCACTCCGGGTTGATGCACGCGTGACGACGCGGCTCGCGGTCCACACGATCGCGACCCCACGTTCGGATACCGGTACATCGCGGACGAATTGGATGACCGCGAGATCCATGCCGGGAAGAATTGAGCGCACCGATTGTGTTCACAGCGGCGCATCTGGTCGGCTTCGCCCGCAGGCGCGGCCTCGAGCAGGTCTCCGAGCCCGCCGGTCGACGATGAATTCGTCAGGCGTGAATTCACCACACAGGCACCGAACGAGATGCGCTGAGCGATACAACCGAGCCCCGCACAGCTTGGATTCCAGCAGGCGAGGGCAAGCTCTATCCATGCGCATGCGCGATCAATGACTGCTGTTCCCACCGGATCATCGGCTACTCCATCGACAACCGCATGACCGCCGCATTGGTGGTATCGGCGCTGTCGACGCCGATCCTCTTCAACCGCAGGCTCAGCGCGTCGACGGCCGCCGACCTCCCAGCCGATGACGGACACGCCGCCGGCAGTTCCTTCGCCCAACCAGAACCGGACCGGTGCAACCAATCGGCGATTTTGATGCCGATCCCGTCGTCCACGACTGGGCAATGTCGTTGCCGGTGGGCGACCCATCGAAGACGAAGGCGCGCAGGGACTTCCCGATCATGTGCATGGGTTTGGTTGCGGATTTGCTGCTGCCTTGCGCCTGGATCCGCCGCCGCCCTCGGTATCGTTTTGCCAGTACTTAGCGCACGGATCTGCCGCAGCACTCTGATGCGGTTGCCCATTGGTACGGCCGACGCGGACCGCGGCGGTAATGTGCCAGCCGCCGCCCAGCCGGGTGGTGCGCTTCAGAACGATCCCTGACACCGCTACGGCCACAAGATCGAGTGATCTCCCAGGAAACTTACCTCCGTTGCTGCAATCCGAGTTGTGAATCCGACCAGGGTGCAGGCAGTGAATCACATGATGCGAACTGTGCATTAGGCAACTCTCGGCGAGTTGCGCTATCGTCGCAGTTCGATTTGCTGGCAAGAAGCCGGTTACTAGCTGCGGAGCGTGTGCGTGCTGGAACTCGATCACTTCAGCTACGGGTGGGTAACCCCCGTCCTGGCTTACATCATGTCCGTCGTCGGATCGATGCTCGGCCTTCGGTGTGCGGTGCACGCCCGATCGTCGCACTGGCCCGCCGGCTGGCTCATCGCGGCGGCCGTTTCGCTGGGTGGCGCCGGGATCTGGGTCATGCATTTCACCGCGATGCTCGGCTTCTCCATCCACGGTGGGACCATTCGTTACAACGTGCCGATGACACTGCTCAGCGCGGCCGTGGCGATTGTGGTGGTGTGGATCGGGCTGTCTGTCGTCGTGCGCTGGCGACGGGAAGTCCTGGCGCTGCCGATCGGCGGTGCGATCACCGGGCTCGGCGTTGCCGCCATGCACTACCTGGGCATGCATGCGATGAACACCGACGCGATCGTCGGATACAAGCTCGGAACTGTGGTGCTGTCGCTCGTGATCGCTGTGGTCGCGGCAACCGCGGCGCTGTGGTTCATGCTGCACGTGCACGGCATCCGCGCGACTATCGGCGCGGCGCTGATCATGGGCCTCGCGGTGTGCGGCATGCATTACACCGGAATGGCATCGATGCGCGCCGAGCACGCCGGTCACCACGTCATGCCCGACGGTGCCGACCCCATGCAGCTGCTCACACCGCTGATCATGACCGTCACCGTGGTCACCATCATGCTGGTCATCCTGGTTGGCCTGGCCGAACTCGACGAACTCGGCAAGACCGATCCACTCCCCGCGCCTGCCCAGCCCGCGCCAGCCCAGCCCGGATCTGCCTGGTTCAGGTCTACCCAGCGTAAATCCACCACGCTGACAACCGCTCCCGCCGATCTGCCCCGAAGCGGCCGCGAGTGGCCGCGGCGAGAGGCGCCGGACCAGCGCTGACTCCTCTTCTCCCGCTGCCGGTCTTCGACGGATACTCGCGCCGGGCATCATCGAGTTCTTCGAACCGAAGGCTGCGGCAGGTCGAGCAGTCAACCGAGCTGGGGGCGGTCCGTATCGTGAGGCAGTGCAGACATTTTTGACGCCGCACGTCGGCGCCGTCAACGAGTTGACCGCGCGGTGGTGCGCCGTCGCGGGCGAGGACGACTTCGTCGTCTCCGGCGCCGGGGTGTGGCCACTACTGGCCCTGCTTGCCGCCGCCGCCGACGGGCCCGCGCGGTCCCAACTGGAGGCCGCGGTCGGTGTGTCCGCCGACGCGGCGCACGCGGCGGCGCTGCGGACGCTGGACATCCTCGCCCATGCCGTCGACATATCGGCCGCACTCGGCATCTGGATCCGCAGAGATCTCCCGCTGCACGATGATTGGCTCCACGCAGTGCCCACCGGCGCGGTCGATCTGCTGACCTGCCAGGCTGCACTGGACGAGTGGACGCAGCGGTACACCGACGGGCTGATCGATCGGTTTCCCCTTTCCGTCACCTCCGACACGCTGCTGGTCCTGGCCACAGCGCTGGCCGCCCGGACGAGCTGGCGGGTTCCGTTCCACGACACCGTCATGGTGCCGGAAACCGGTCCGTGGCAAGGACGCCGGCTCGTCGCGCTTACCCGCGTCGACACCGAACCGACCGATGTCGCCGTCTTGGACGGACCGCGGCCGGTGACCCGGGTGATCGTCACCGGGCGGGCCGACGTCGATGTGCATCTACTGGTCGGCTCCGACAGCCCCGCCGATGTGCTGGCCAGCGGACTGGCGGCGCTCGGTGGGTTGGTGCCCTACCGCACCGGGCTCGACGCAGGGCCTGTCGCGCCGGGGCTGACGATGCGGCAGAAGTTCGGCTACGCACAGCGCGACACCCTGCATGTTCGCCTGCCACCGTTCGCGATTCGATCGAAGCACGACCTCATCGCGCATGCTGAACTGTTCGGACTGCTGACGGCCACCGACGCCGACCGGGGCCACTTCCCTCGAATCTCGCCGGTCCCACTGTCGATCGAGCAGGGCGCGCAGGATGTGCTCGCGCAGTTCACGCGCGATGGGTTCGAGGCCACAGCCGTCACCGCGCTGATGGCGGCACCAGGTGCGGCGCCGGCGATCCCTTCGCAGCGCCACACCACCGTGCTGGAGGCGTCCTTCGACCGCCCGTTCGGCTTCCTCGCCGTCCACCGCCCGACCGGGTTGGCTGTGGCCGCGGGCTGGGTCGCCAACCCGGCCGAGGCACCAGCCCCAGCGCTCCCCATGCGGTGACGAGTTGGCGCCATCACGAGCGCACCGTCCCAGCGAAGTCCGCTGCCGATACCTCCTTGCCCGGATCGGCGCCCCGACGGAGCACGGGAACACCCGTCATCGCCGAAGCATGTGCACCACGCCAGCCAGCCAGGCCACCTCGACCGGGAATGGCAGCGCCGTCATCGAACCTGCTGCGCGGCGTCTGCCCCGGCGCGGCTACCTCGCCCGCCGACTACAACACGTCACCACCGCAGCGCTTCCGATTGGAAGCACGGTGACCACCACCCGCTCCGATAACCGGCGAGCGGGTAGTCCCCGCCGACACCACCACCACTCATTCTCGGGGACCGGTTTCGATCGGTTTTGTGCCGCCGAGTTCTGTTCCGGGGCAGAGGATCCCGGTTCCGGCGAAGCGGCGGGCGGTGGTGGTCCACACTCAGTTGGCACCGCATCCGGCCCGGCTGCGTGCGGCCCAACTGTTCGCACTATGGGAGACAGCATGACCGAGTCCGCATCTTCGACATCGATCACGATCACCGGGAGCACGTGGCTTTCGGTCGCGGACCGGACTTCTGCCTCGGCGCACCTTTGGCTCGACTGGCAAGTCGCAGAGCGTTGTCCACGTTGTTCAACACCTTTCCTCGCCTGAGCCTGGCGTGCGACCCCGGCACGATCCCCCACAGCCCGCAGTTCGTTACCTGCGGGCCCCTCGCTCTACCCGTACTTCTCGGGCCCACCGCCCAGTGATCCGCGTCCGAGTGATCGGCCAGCGGAGAACGGCCCATACGACGCCATCGCCCACGATGCCGCTCCGCGCATCCGGCGGCACGACGGTGCGCGCCTGCACGCGGGGACGAGTGGGCCGGTCGGCACTCGGAATAGGTTGTCGGGCCGCAGAACTGGCCGAAATTCACGACCACGCCGCAGCACGCGAAACAGGAGTCGCGCGTTTTGGCCGTGACCACTCCCAATGTTGACATCGCCTGCTGTTGACAACATATGATGTCAACACCTTGTTCGGCCCGATCGACTCGGTGCATACAACACCGCGAGAGCTGTGGGCATACAGGCGCTTTGACCAATTCAGCAACGTCCGTGGCAAAGGAGTACCGATGAGGGCGAAACCATCCGCGCTGGGATATCTCCGCAAAGACGTGTCAGGTGTGTCCCAGGATTGGGACGAGGCGCAGATGCGGAGCTTGGCGAAACGACTGGGCTACGAGCTGACCAAGACCCTGACGTTCGGCGCAGGCACCGACCGGCCGGTGGGCCGACTTATCGACGCCGTCCGGGACTGTGATGTCGATGCAGTCATCTCACCGGATCTGCATCACTTCGACGATGCGGTGCCGAATGAATTGGTGGAGGTGTGCGACCTGATCACGGTGACGCCGGTACAGACTTTCTCGCGGTCGGTATTATCGCAGATCTGGGCGTAGGTCTCATTCCCTCCCAGCTGCTGCTTCACGATCTCGACGTCCAGCGGTTCGCCTGGAATCCTTTGTGCCGCATACCATTCCAGCCTGAGCCTCGATCGGGCCCGGTGGACTACACGGCACTCTCGGCCGAAGCACCTGGTGCGGCGCCACCGCGCCGATCCGACTTCATGCCATCGACCACCAGTACCCCATCCGGCGAGGCCAGCGCCTCGACCGATTGCGAGCGGACCTGACCGCGACGGCACGCCACCGTGTCGGGTTCGAAAGCACACGATAGCCAGAAATACGACTTCGCGGCAGGAGAGAAGCTCGCGGCCCGCCGACCGCGTGCAGTCGACGAGCCGCGAAGGGCACGGCCGATGGAAGTCATCCGTCGACCGTGATGTCCGGGATCTTCTCGGCCTGGGCGATCGTCTCCGTGAGCAGATCCACCGTCCTCGTCAGTTGCTCCTCGGTGTGTTCCGAGGTGATGAAGAAGCGGAGGCGTTCCTGACCGGCGGGGACCGCCGGCGAGGAGATCAGGCCGGAGTAGACACCGTTCTCCAGCAGCGTGGAGGAGACGTAGCCGGCGCGAATCTCGCTAGGGACAATGACGGGCACGATCGGGGTGCCTTGGGAGACACCGAGATTCACGCCACGTTCGGACAGCGCACCATGAAACAAGCGGGAATTCGCCCACAGGCGGGCGAGGCGTTGTGGCTCCTCCTCCAGCACATCGAGCGCCGCCAGGGCGGCGCCGATGGCCGACGGTGCGGGCGCACCGGTGAGCATTGCGACGCCCGGGGCAGACGACTTCATCGCGCCGATGAGATCCGCATCGGCCGCGACGAATCCGCCGGTGCTGCCCAAAGCCTTGGACAGCGTGGCCATCCAAATGTCCACGGCATCACCGGGAAGACCGTAATGCTCGCGCATACCATGCCCTTTGTCGCCGAAGACTGCGAACGAGTGGGCCTCGTCCACCATCACCGCACAGTCGTATTCTCGTGCGATGGCGGCTAATTCGTCGATGCGGCCGACGGTGCCGTCCATGCTGTAGTGGCCTTCGAGCACTACCAGCGCACGATCGAATCCGGCGCGCGAGGTGCGCAGTACCGACTGCAGCGACTCGGGGTCGTTGTGGCGGAAGTTGATTCGCCGCGCCCCGGACCACTGGGTGCCGGAGATGACGCTGCCGTGGATGAGCGAGTCGCAGATCGCGACATCTCCCTGTCTGAGCAGAAATCCGATGACACCAGCGTTGGTGAGGTAACCGCTGGTGGTCACCATGGCGTCGCCGACACCGTAGATGTCGGCGAGGCGGCGTTCCAGCTCCTGGTAAAGCGGGATCTCTCCGGCGACGATACGACTGGCCGACGCCGACGCACCGAACTGATCCAGGGCCCGCTTGGCGCCCGCGACCACCTGGGGATGGTTGGCCAACCCCAGGTAGTTGTAGGCGCTGAAGTTCACCAGATCGACGTCTGCCAGCCTCGGCTCCGCGACGTGGATCACCGTGTCATTCGGACCCGTTCGGGGCAGGAAAAGCGGATTCACCAGCCGAGTCTGCTCATACAGTGCCGCAATCATCGCCCGCTTCTGCACTGCCGCTACCACGTCCGGATGATCGGCGAACTGGCGTCCCGGCCCGCGACGCGAACGGGACTGCGCTACCGGCCTCACCTGCTGCGTCAGCGTCGAAGCCGCTGGACTTCCGGAGCCGGTTCCTGCCAGCAGCTTTCGCGCCAAGTCACGTGCCGACTCGGTCATGCCGGCACCTCGGTCACCGTCGCAGCGTCGACCGGTGTGTGTGGGACTCCGCGCGATCCGGCGCCCTCGACGATTGCCTCGGCGGCCTTGGCGCCTGCTTGCTCCAGGCTGAACGTCCGCCCGAGTTTCAGTGAAATCAGCTCGACACCAAGAATTTGTGTGACCAGCGAACCGAATTCGACCGCCATGAGCGAATCCAGGCCGAGCTCGGGCAAGGGCACGGTCAGGTCGATCGATTCGGCGGCCACACCCATCACCGAGGCCAACTGCTCGGCGAGCATGTGCGCGACCACCTCGTTGCGTTTGGCCTCGTCCAGGGCGGCGAGCTCGGACCGCAACCGTGCCGCGGCGGAATCGCTCTGCGCCGCCGCCGCGATCATGGCCTCGATCCGGCCGGTCAGTGCCAGCTGAGGTCCCGTAGCCGCGACCCGTGGCCAATTGATCGGGAAGATGTCGACCCGGGTGACGCCGAGTCGCAGTGCCTCCTCCAGATATTGCGGCCCTTCGTCCATCTCGATTGTGTCGAATCCCGTGTTGACCAGGTACCGAGCGAGATTCTCGTCGGCCGCGGCCATGCCGGCGCCGGTCATATGGCCCCAGCCGACCGCCAGCGCGTTGACCCCCTCGCGGGCGAGGGCCTCCGCATACGCGTTCACCGCGATATTGGCCGCGGTATAGGAGTAGTGGCCGATACCACCGAATATGGCGCTGCCCGAAGAGAACAAGACGAACTGGTCGAGCTCTGCACCGGCGGACACGACACCGGCGTGCAAGGCTCGCGCGCCCTCGAGCTTAGGCCGGAACACTGTGGCCAAGCTGCTGCGATCCATCGCGCCGATCCGCTTGTCGTCTACCGCGCCCGCCGTATGGAAGATGCCCTTCAGCGGATGCTCGGGCCGGTGCGCCCGCGCTATCACCTCACGCACGGCCACCGCATCGGTCACATCGACCAGCTCCGTGGTCACCTCGACTCCCTGCTGCTCCCAGACGACCAGCTGCTGCCGGGCCTCCTCCGTGGTGGCGCCTGCGCGTCCCAGCAGCGTAAGGCGCCGAGCACCCTTGCCGACCAGCCAGCGGCCGATCGACAGCCCGAACCCACCGAAACCGCCGGTGATCAGGTATTGAGCATCTGGGTGGATGACGACATCGGGGATCTGCGGGCGCACCCGCGGCGCCTGCTCGTCCATCCGCAATACGACGCGGCCGATCCGAGTGGATCGCGCCACCTCCTCGAACGCCTGGGCGACATCGGCGGTGCCGAACGTATCGAAGGGCAGCGGCCGATAGGTGCCGTCGTAGAGTCTGCCGTTGACCGCCTTGACGAAATCGAAGACCTTGTGCTGCCGCAGCTTCATCATCCGGTCGAGGTCGAACGAGAAGTACGCCACATTCTTGTCGAAGTGCCGCAGCTCCAGGACCCCGCCGAAGTAGATGTCCGCCTTGCCGACCTCGATGATGCGCCCGAATTCCGCGACCGCGGCGAAGTTCTTGACCACGATCTCGCCGGGCGCCGAGCTGATCACCACGTCCGCGCCGCGGCCGCCGGTGAGTTCGAGGACGTCGTCGACGAAGTTCAGCGATCGTGACTGCAGCGCATAGTCCGCGCCTCGAGCCAGCACGTAGGCACGGCGCTCGGGTGTGCTCGCGGTGCCGATCACCTGTGCGCCATGGAGTTTCGCGATCTGCACGGCCGCCGAACCGACACCGCCGGCCGCGCCGTGCACGAGCACCGTCTCCCCCGGCTGCAGCCGGGCCAGCTCCAGCAGCGCGTGCTCGGCGGCGACGAACGAGGTCGAACTGCTGCACCGACCGGGTTCGAAACCGTCACCGACGCGCCAGACCAGATCCACACTGAGAGTGTTGAATCGGCCGACCATCCCCTTGCATGCCAAGCTGACCTTGTCACCGATCTCGAATCCGGTGACACCCGGTCCGAGGCGGACGACGGTGCCGTCACCCTCCATTCCGGGCACGGTGCCGAAGAAGGTGTCGCCGAGTTCGCGCTCGCCGAGCAAGCCGAGAACTCGCAGCGAATCCTTGTAGTTGAGACCGACAGCCGCCATACGCACCTCGACCTCGCCCGGACCGGGCTCGCGCCGCTCGCTTCGCCGCCACCCCAGCCGCGAGAACGACTTGGCCTTGGGGATTTCCAGCCGGAAATCGGCCTCAGGATCGGTCAACGGCTCGGCCTCGTCCAACACGTCCAGACGATCCTGCAGCGTCCGGCTCACCACGGTGGTCCAGCGCACACCGTTGCGCAGAAATACCTCATCGGCATGGTCGAGACTGAAGGCTCCAGGAATGGTCAGTTCCGCTCCGAGATCCGTGTCGGCGATGTCGGATTCGACATCGATCAGCCGCCACCGCAACCGAGTCTGCTCATTGAGCAGCGCGCGCCGGGCGCCGGCCAGCGCGGCATGGCTCGGATTCGGTGCGACGTCACCCTCGGGGTGCGTGTAGGCGTGCTCAGTCACCAAAGAGGCATAGAAGCTGCCGTCGCCCAGGACATCCCGGTCCGAACCCTGCTCGATCAGCCAGGCGTCGAGGAAATTCTCAGCGGTCGAGTCGAGGAAATGTTCCGCTGCCAGCGCAATCCGGCGCAGAGTCCACAGGTTGTCCATATCGTCGTAGCTCGAGCCGGCGACTACCACAAGATGCAGACGATCGACGCCCGGGAGCGCCATTGCCGCCCGAAGGCCTTCGGATACTACCGATTCCAGATCCTCGCGGGATGGATCACCGGTGACGATCAGCGCCGGAACCTCGGCTGCGACGTCGGAGCTGGTAATCCGGACGATCTGCTCGGCTCGCGCAGTGGCTGCGGAGTCCATCGCGACGACCACGGTGAACAGACCGGCCGTCGCCGGGAGCGCGGCATGATCGATAGCATTACGCATCTCCCAGCGGTCTTCGTAGAAGAAGTCGATCATGCGCTGCATCGGACCGGGTCGCGGGGCGATCGATCCGAATTTCATCCCGACGATCTGCATGCACAGGTTGTGGTCGGCGTCGAGCAGGTCGATATCCGCCCTCGGCTCATCCGTCGTGTCGAGGCGGGCCACCACGGTGACCCTCTCGGGGAGCGATGCGAACAACCGCACCGCACCGACCGCGACCGGAACCATCGCACCGTCCTGCTTACCGCCGGTACCCGCAAGCAAAGCGGCCACGCTCTGCAGCGCGGCGTCGACGACCGCAGGGTGCGCTGGATGTCGGGTGTGGCGGGCGATGGTGCCGTCCAGGGTGCTGACCACCGTGGAGCCGGAGATTCGGATCGAGGTCGCGCGGCGGAAGGTGGGCCCGTAGTCGAGTCCGTGCGACGCAAGGCCGGCATAGAAATCGACGGGATCGATCTCGAGCATCGAATCGTCCGCGGGTACATCGATCTTGGCCGGCTCGTAAACTCCCTCCACGAGCCGTCCGACGGCATTGATCGTCCAGACCGGACCCGCCACACCGCGTGAGCGAATGGTGAAGCGCCGGGTCGACTCCTCGAGGTCGAACTCCATGATCGGCGTCTCGCCCTCATCGATGACAAGCGGTGCGACGAAGCGCACATCTTCGACCGCCACGCACGGGGACTCGGTACGCAGCACCGCCGCGCTGAGTGCCGCATCCACATAGGCAGCTCCGGGCAGGATCCGCGATCCGCCGACCACATGGTCGGCCAGCCACGGCAGCGATTCGATGCCCAGCTCGAGCCGCCAGGTCGAGGTGTCGGCCGGATCCTGGTCGCCCAGCATCGGATACGCGTTCGGCGTGCCGTGCCGCTTGAGCTGGTACGCCGGAATGTCACTGCGAAGATGGGTCCGCTGCCAGGGGTAGACGGGCAGATCGATATGCCGTGTCGGGGACGGCAGATCGGCGAACAACGCATCGATATCGAGCACTCCGGCGCTGTACAGGCCGCCGATGACCTGTCGGATGCTGTCGGCATCGGACTGCTTGCGGTTGAGGGTGGCTACCGTCGATCCGGTTTCACCTGCGCCGATGAGGATTTCGCGGATGTTTGCGCCCAGCACCGGATGCGGGCCGACCTCGAGGAACACGCGACTGCCCGCACGCACGAGTTCGGTAATCGCGTCGGCAAAGCGCACCGTTTGCCGGACGTTTCCGCACCAGTATTCGGCATCCCAATCCGCGTCGGTGACGCGCGCACCGGAGACGGTGGAGTACAACGGAAGTCGCGGCGGCGACAGGCGCAGATCTGCCAAAACAGAGCGCAGCTCGTCCAGGATGGGATCCATCAAATGACTGTGGTAGGGCACCTCGACGTGTAATCGACGGGCAAAAACGCCTTGTTCCGTGAGTGACTCCGCGATCTCGTCCAAGCAGGACACATCACCTGCGATGGTGACCGCCGACGGACTGTTGATGGCCGCGATGTCCACCCGGGCGTCACCCTCGGTGAGTTCCTGAGCTCGGGCGAACGTCAGGCCCACCGCGAGCATACCGCCGGATCCGGCGGTCGTGGCTTGCAGCCGGGCACGGTGATAGCTGACCAGCAGCGCATCGCGCAACGACAGCATACCGGTCACATACGCGGCAGACACCTCACCGACGCTGTGCCCGACAATCGCAGCAGGCTTTACGCCGAACTCTTCCAGCATGGTGTAAAGCGACACCTGCACGAGAAAGTTCGCGGGCTGTGCCACCGCGGTGGTGGTGACGCGCGACTCCTCTTCAGGCCGCAGCAGTTCCTCGACGATCGACCAGCCGGCGACCTCCTGGAACACTGCATCGATGCGCTCGGCCTCCGCGGCGAAAGTGCCACCGGCCTGTAGGAGATCGCGACCCATCGCCCACCACTGCGGGCCCATCCCAGTGAAGACGAACACCGGCTCGGGCACCTTGCGGGCGACGGTCCGGCTCACCCGGCCCGCACCGCCCGCGAATTCGACCAACCCGCACACCAATTCGATGTCGTCGCCGAAAGTGATCCCCGCTCGGAACAGATGGTGATTGCGCCGGGTCCACGCCGCCTCGGCGAGGCGCCCCGGGTCGGCACCGTCGGCGATTCGCTCGGCGAAACCACGGGCGAGATCTCGCGCGGCCTGTTCGCTGCGGGCGGAAATCGGCAGCACCCCATAGTGCTTCGGCTGCCGCGCGGACGGCTCCTGCGCACGGTACTCCTGCAGGATCGCGTGCGCGTTGGTGCCGCCGTAGCCGAATCCGTTGACCGCGATGGTCAACCGCTCGACCTCGGGACCGACCTCCTCGGCCTCCAACTGCAGCCGGATGCCGAGTTCGTCGAAGGGGATTTCCGGGTTCGGGGTTTCCAGCCAACCCTGCGGTGCGATCGTCCGTTTGGACACGGCCAGGGCCGATTTGATGACACTCGCGATACCGGAGGCGGCCTCGGTGTGGCCGAGCTGAGCCTTGACCGAGCCGACGCCCAGCGGTGTGGTGCGGCCCTCGACGGCACCGTAGGCACGGCCGATGGCCCGCAGCTCCAACGGGTCTCCGACCGGCGTGCCGGTTCCGTGCGCCTCCACATAGGTGACCTCGTGCGGCCGGATGCCGGCGCGGCGGGTCACCCGCTTCGCCAAGGCCTCCTGCGAATCGGCATTCGGCACCGTGATCGCTGTGGTGCGGCCATCCTGGTTGGATCCGGTCGCCTTGATCACCGCATAGACTCGGTCACCATCGCGTTCGGCATCGGCCAGCTTCTTGAGCACCACCATGCCGGCGCCCTCACCGCGGCCGTAACCGTCGGCGGCGGCGTCGAAGGGCTTGCTCCGGCCGTCGGCGGCCAGGAAGCCGCCCTTGCACATGGAGACGAACGGCTCGGGCTCGGCCAGCACGGTCACACCACCCGCGATGGCGACCTCGCAGTCGCCGTTGTCCAGGGCCTGGCAGGCCAGATGCAACGCGACCAGCGATGACGAGCATGCGGTGTCGACGGTGATCGCGGGGCCGACGAGGTTGAGCGCGTATGCGATCCGGTTCGAGATCATCGTGTACGAGGCACCGACGGCGGTATGCATGTCGACGAACGGCAGCGCCGGGCCGCCGACCGAAACGCCCAGCTGGTCCATGGTGAACGCGCCCACATAGACGCCCAGCGGTGCGCCGTTGACCCGCCCGGCGATGCCTGCGTCGTCGAAGGCCTCCCAGGTGACCTCCAGGACAAGGCGCTGCTGTGGATCCATCGCCGCCGCCTCACGCGGTGAGATGCCGAAGAAGTCCGGGTCGAATGCCCACGGGTCACCGGTCATGAAAGCCGCACGCTTGGTGTACATCCGGCCGGGTGTGCGCCGATCCGGATCGTAGAAGCGACGGTAATCCCAACGGCTCGACGGGATTTCCGTTACGCCGTCGCCCTTGCCGACGATGAATTCCCAGAAGGATTCGGGGGAATCAATGCCGCCGGCGTACCGGCAGCCGATACCGATGATTGCAATATCGGACACAACAACTTCCTCGGTCGAACTCGAACTTCTCCCCCCGAGGAGAATGGGAATGCGAATCGCGCTACTGGCCCCCGTTACGGGTCGCCGCAGCGCAGTGGCTGACGAGCCACCACGTTCATCACGGGACCATTGCGGCCCAAGACCGTCGTCGCCACCGGCTCGACGCCGAAGGCACGGTAGTAGTCGACATTCGCGTCCTTACACAGTCCATACAACGGAACCGATTGCGCGTCGGACTTGTCCACGAACGATCCGAACAACGCCCGCCCGACACCGCTGCGCTGCAACCCGGGGTCGCAGCCGAGGTAGACACAGCACAAATGAGGTTCCGCGGGTGCCGCCTGCTCGAGGGCGGTGTCAACGGCAATCCCGCGTCGTGTCGCGGTGCCCATGGCGAACAGCAGCTGCACACCCAAGACGAGCTCGCGCCAGGCATTTGTCCGGTATCCGGCCGGATACCACAGCAACACACCGGCCAATTTGTTGTCGACGATGGCCACCTCAGCGCCGCCCGTAGGCAGGAAACGGTGCTCGATCAACAGCCGCAACATCCGCGGAGCACGACGGTGACGCGATCTCTCATCCGGGAAGACGAAGTCCTCGATCGGATCGTCATGGGCGAAGGCGGCACTGAGCACACGCACCATATCGGTCACATCGTTGCGTGTGGCCGGCCGCACGACCAGCCTGT
Source organism: Nocardia sp. 2TAF39 (assembly GCF_052114905.1). NCBI lineage: Bacteria > Bacillati > Actinomycetota > Actinomycetes > Mycobacteriales > Nocardiaceae > Nocardia > Nocardia sp. 2TAF39. The sequence continues at coordinate 144,173 of NZ_JBFRFQ010000008.1, read as the reverse complement.
TCGGCTGCTCCAAAGTTGTTTGTCCCTCACGTCATCTCGATTACCCGACTTCACCGGCCGCACACATGTGAGCTACCGTCCAGCAGACTACATGAATCCACAAATCGCACTACTGATCGGTAGTGCGATATGTGCAACAGGTTCCAATGTTGCCCTGCGCGGCAGTCTTGAGTACGGTGCGTCACACCGCAAGCCTCCGGCTTTCCACATATGGGAACATCAAATCCATTCCTACCAGCACTTTCCGACGAATCGGGCATTTCAGACCAAAACGAAGTGCTATCAATTCGTCGCGGCAGACCGCCTCCGCCCCGCAGCTGGGCGAGTCCACCGCGACAGCGCTCACCCCTATTTCGCCGCACTGACTGCCTACCCCATGGATACCGTCCAGGATGTCGCGGCGCGCCCTCGCCGGAATCGCGGTTCTGCGGATTATGGTCGGTCCACGTCCAGCGGATCCTCGCTCCGCCAACCGGCGTCACGGGACGGCGGGAGGGCGGAGCGGGTCCGCGGCACGGCGACGCATTGCCTGCACGAAGGAGCGAGCCATGGCGTTGCTCGACCCGCATCCGCCCCCGACGGGCCAACCCGGCGAAATGTTCGCGCGCGCCGAACTCGCGGTGAACCAAGGCCATCCGGGATTGCTGCGGCGCAAGGACAGCCGGGACCCGACCGGCTGCCCGAGCTGCGGATGGCTGCCCGACGACGAACGGCAACGAGCCAGGCAACGCCAAGACCTCATGGTCACCTGGCTCTACCCGCACCCAGGCAGACCCGAGGAACTGCTCACCCACCAGCATTGCGCGCGATGCCAGCCCACCCGGCGCCCGATCGGGCTCGACTGCGTCATCTGCGGCGACGGTCCACTGCTCTACGGGGACCCAGCCGTGGCCGACGAATCCGGTGAGCTGCCCGGCACCGTCCGTCGATGGCTCAACCGACACGGCTGGCAGGTGATCGACGCAGCGCTGCACTGCCCGAGCTGCGGGCACCCGCCGCCGAGTTGATCGCCCGGGGAATCGACGCCGGGGCCTTCACCGGCGGAGATCCCCGCATTCTGGGGCGACCGGTGCTCGGCGTGGTCATCAGCGTATGGCGTTGGTATCGGCCCGACGGTGATCTCACCCTGGCTCAGATCACCGAAACCGTCACCGACGTGGCTGTTCGGATGGTGTGGAAGTAGGCACGCCGATATCGAGGGAAACACCGCCGGACTCACCTCCGCGGTCCATAGGGACCGCGCACATTACAACCCCGTCGCCCTTCCATTCGAGGACACAGCGCCGTGGATGACCCCCTACGACCGGGAGGTGGCAGCCTGGACCCGATTCACCTCGACCATCACTACCATCGGATGTCTACTCAGCGGTGCGGCGGGCATCGGCCCTCACCGGCCCGCCGGCAACGCTTTTCGGCGCAGGCCCGCTCACCGGCTGCCTCATCGGCGCGGCCGCGCTGGCCCCGATCGGTGTGCTCGGCGTCATCGTGGCGGTCTGGCGCCCTGGGCATCTGACGAACCGCCGGTCATTGTCGAGAGCAGTGCGCGGCGGCGCCGGATGCTGCACGCGACCGAGTCCACGTCGAGGTGGCTCGTCAGTACAACCGAAGCGATCACCGCACACCGGCCGTCGGTCGTACCGGCCGAGTCGGTCGAAACACCATGGCGCGCAGCGGACGTTCGACATCGCGCCCGGCGCTGTACCATCAACCGGTTCCCGCCGGAACCAGGTAATGCGCTCTCCGGAGCAGTGACTCGGCACGGAAGCCGTGCTCCACCACGTACAGTGCCCACGAACAGTATGGAGTTCCATCCTTGAGTACGCCGCTGTCCCGAATGCAGGCCCAATCCTGCCCGGTCTTCCACGGCTCACCGATCGATTCCGACGACCCACGGGTGCCGCTGCATTCGCCGGAATTCGCCGCCGATCCGCACCACACCTACCGGCAAATGCGAACAATGTACGGCTCTTTGGCACCGGTGGAGCTCGCACCGGGCGTGCCGGCCACATTGGTGATCGGCTACAGCACCGCGGTGCGGATCCTCAACGATCCCGAGCACTTCCCTGCCGATCCGCGCACCTGGCAGAAGAACGTCCCCGCGGATTGCCCCATCCTCCCCCTGCTGGAGTGGCGGCCCATGGCCAGCAGAAGTACCGGGGCGGACTTCGTACGATACCGGCAGGCTATTACCGCAAGCATCGATGAGGTAGATCTGTATGCACTCCACGACACCGTGGAGGAGATCGCTATCCCACTGATCAACTCCTTCTGCCAGGACGGCAGCGTGGATCTGATCCGCCAGTATGTGTTTCCACTGGTGTTCGAAGTCGTCAATGCTCTGCTCGGCTGCCCGCCGGAGATAGGGCAGCAGGTCGCCGCCGGTACTGCGGCGTTGCTCGAAGGTGTCGATGCCGAAAAAGGCAACCAGATGCTCGGCGAGGCCCTGATGAACCTCGTGACGCTCAAACGGTCCGAACCCCGAAGCGATATCACCTCGGTGCTGTTGCAGCATCCTTCCGAGCTGGACGACGTGGAAGTCTCCCACCATGTGTCACAGGTCTACGGCACGGGGATCGAGTTCCAGCTGAACTTGATCGTCAACACGCTGCTGCTGATCCTCACCGACGATCGGTTCGGCGGAAGTGTCCTCGGTGGAAACCTGTCCACCCGCGACGCCCTGGACGAGGTCTTGTTCAACGACCCACCCCTCGCGAACCTTCTGATCACCTACCCTCGTCAGCCGATCCTCGTCGACGGCGTCTGGTTGCCCGCACATCAGCCGGTCGTCATCAGCATGGCCGCCTGCAACAACGACCCCGCGATCCGGACGGAGGAGCAGACGGGCAATCGCTCGCATCTGGCATGGGGCCTCGGCCCACACGCCTGCCCCGCGCAATCCCTGTCCTACCTGGTCGCTCAGGACGCCATCGATCAGCTTCTCGATGCGTTGCCCGAGATGCGGCTGGATCTACCGGACGGCGCACCGACCTGGCGGCCTGGCCCCTTCCACCGGGCGTTGACGGCACTGCCGGTCACATTCCCTCCCTCTTCTCCGTTGAACACGCACGGCGAATCGGTTCCTGGATCTACCCCACGTTCGTGATCTGCCGCAGGTCGACTCGTCCACAACGTGGCGTTCGACTCGGCCGACCGCTGCGGACATGCCGCGTTCTACGAGCCACCGGCCAGGCCGAATTGCCTGCGAACCAAGGGCTTTCAGAACTCGTCGGGACAGCCGCATGAGCCGCGGGTCATCAGTTCCGCAGCGAGATTCACCACACCGGGCCTGGGCGAGCGGTTCTCGATCTGTTCCAACAGCAGGTCGACCGCCATCTCGGCGATGCGCCGCGCGGGCTGCGCCATCGTGGTCAGTCCCGGCCGGGTGTAGCGGGAGTACTCGATGCCGTCGAACCCGATCACCGCAAGATCGTCGGGCACCCGCAGCCCGGCGTCGTACGCCGCACGGAGCATGCCCATAGCCTGCAGGTCGCTGGTGACGAACACCGCGGTCGGTTTGCCTGGGCCGGCCATGAGTTCGGTCAGGCCCCGATACCCGGCAGCACCGCCGAAATCGGTTCGCACGATGGAACCTTCGGGCAATCCGGCGGCCGCCAGCGCGTTCCGGTAACCCCGCACGCGGTCCTCGGCGGTGGAGACATGCGGACCGCTCAGGCAGGCGATGTCGCGGTGGCCGTGCCAGATGAGATGCGCGACGGCCTCTTGCGCGCCGGTCACGGAATCGCACATCACGTGGGCGCAGCGCGCTGGATCGATGATGCGGTCCAAGGCGACCAGCACCATGCCGGCCTCCTCGCACGCGTCGGCGATGCCGGTCCCCCACGAGGAGGAGATGGCCAGCATTCCTTCGACGCGCCGGTCGATGAACGTGCGCACGTAGGCGCGTTCGCGCGCCTCGTCCCCGGCGGCATTGCCGACGAACAGCGGATACCCCTTGGCGAACGCGGCCGCCTCGATGACCGCAGACAGTTCGGCGAAGAACGGGTTGGCCCCGTCGGGGATCACCATGCCGAGCGCGTGACCGCGGTTCATGCGCAGGTTGCGCGCGGACATATTGGGGCGGTAACCGAGTTCGGCGATGGCAGCCTCGATCCGGGCCCGGGTCGCGGGCGCGACCTGCCGCGGTCCGCCGTTGAGCACGTAGCTCACCAGGGCAGGGGACGTGCCCGCCAAGCGGGCCACGTCGGCTCGTGTGACTGCCATCGAGATCTCTCCTTGTTCGACCGCCCGGGCGAGCATTTCGCACCCGCCTCTTGACAGTTGGTTACTCGGGTCACAGACTACTCATCAACTCGAGTTGATCAACACGAGTTGATGATCGGATACGGATAGGTCGAACACACCATGAATGCTCGATTCAGGCGTGCAATGGCGCCGCTTGTCCTCGTCGGCGCGCTCGCCGCGGCTGCCTGCGGTCGCGGTGGCGATGACGGGAGCTCGGGGGATTTCAAGATCGCAATCGTCACCCGCAACTTCACCAACCCCTACTGGGCTGCGCTGCGGGAGGGCGCGCTCGCGGAGGGGGCGAAGCGCGGGGTCAAGGTGACCGTGCAGGCCGGTCAGTCCGAGACGGACGCCGATGGCGAGAACGCCCAGATCTCCACCATGGCTGCGCAGGGCTACGACTGCTTCGGAGTGGTCCCGGTCAACAGCACCAACGTGATCACCCCACTCACGGCGGTGGCCCGCAAGAACATCCCGATCCTCAACCTCGACACCCAGATCGACCCGAAGGCCTCCGAGCAAGCGGGGGTATCCTACGCCGGCTTCATCGGTTCGGACAATCTCGACGCCGGCCGGATCGCGGGCCAGAAGATGCTGGAAGCGCTCGGCGGCGCCGGCAAGGTGGCCATTCTGCAGGGTATTGCCGGCGAGCAGAACGGAATCAACCGCGACCAGGGCTTCAGCGACACCGTCGCAGGCAAGCTGGACGTCGTACAGAAGGCGCCCGCCGACTATGAACAGGACAAAGGACTGCAGGTCACCGAGGCAATCCTAAAGGCGCACCCCGATGTCACCGGCATCTTCGCCGCCAACGACACCATGGGCCTCGGCGCCGCGCAGGCGATCAAGAACGCCGGCAAGACCGACCAGATCAAGGTGATCTCCGTCGACGGCATTCAGGCGGCTCTCGACGCGGTCAAGGCAGGCACTCTCTACGGCACGGTGACCCAATACCCCTATGCCGAAGGCCAACTCGCGATCCAGGGTTGCCTGGCCCAGCATCAGGGCAAGAAGCTGCCCGAGCGAGTGGTCTCGCCGATCGCGTTCATCGGCAAGGAAAACGTCGATCAGCAGATCTCCGCGTTCCCGCGCCCGATCGTCGCGTTCGACAGCCCGCTGGAAGGACTGCTGAACAAGTGACGGCCGCTGCAAACATCGCATCGGCGGATCCCCGTGCGCGTGAGGGGCGCACGGGTATCCTTGCCAAGGTCGCCGAATTCGCGGCTCCGCTCGCCTTGGTCGTGCTGTGGGTGGCGTTCTTCATCGCGACCCCGAACTTCCTGACTCTCGACAATATCGGCGATCTGCTGGTCGCCTCGACGATCCTGACCGTGCTGGCGCTGGGCCAGCAGTTCGCGATCACCGTCGGCGGCATCGATCTGTCGGTCGGCGCCAACCTGCCCTGGTCAGCCGCCCTGCTCGGCTACACGACCAGCCACGGGCATTCGGTGACGGTCGGCATAGTTGTGTCGATTCTCGGCGGCCTTGCGGTCGGAGTGGTCAATGGCCTGCTGGTCGGGCGGCTGCACATGACCGATTTCGTGGTCACGCTCGGCATGCTGAGCGTACTCAGCGGCTGCACCCTGCTGCTGACGCACGGGAACACGGTGGCGGTGAATTCCCGCTTCCTCCAACGGCTCGCGCTGGACGGGATCGGCCCGGTGCGCTGGTTCTGGCTGCTGGCGCTGGTGGCGGCGCTCGTCGTGGCCGGCATCATCTTCCGTACCCGGATCGGCACCCATCTGCTCGCCACCGGCGGGCGGCTGGAAGCCGCGCGCGACACCGGTATCTCGGTGGACCGCATCCGGCTGTTCGCCTACGCGATGGCCGGGCTGCTGTGCGGCGTCGCAGGCGTCATGCTTGTCGCCCGCAACGGCGGCGCCGATCCGTCCGTGCAGACCACTTACCTGTTGAGCTCGATTGCGGCGGTCGTGCTGGGCGGCTCGTCGCTCAGCGGCGGCAAGGCGTCGGTGCTCGGCACTGTGTGCGGTGCGGTGCTTTTCACCTCGCTGATCAACGGGTTCACCATTCTCGGCATCTCGCAGTACTACCAGCCGGTCGCCGTCGGCGCCGTGCTGCTGCTGGCCGCCGGGATCTCCCGATTCCGAAAGTAGGCCGACGTCATGTCGATTCCATTGCTCGAGGCCCGCGACCTCACCAAGTCGTTCGACTCGGTCCGCGCGCTGGCCGGAGTCACGATGACGATTCCGGAAGGAGAGGTGACGGCACTAGTCGGCGACAACGGCGCAGGCAAGTCCACACTGGTGCGCTGCCTCACCGGGGTGCAGCCGCCGGATTCCGGACAGATTCTGTTCCGGGGCGAATCGGTGCGGCTGCGCTCCCCCGAGGACGCGCGCAAAATGGGCATCGAGACCGTCTACCAGGACCTCGCGCTCATCGATGATCTGGCCGTATGGCAGAACCTGTTTCTCAACCGGGAACTGGTGTATCCGCTCGGTATCGTCAACCGCAAGGGGATGATCGCCCGCAGCGGCGAGATCCTGCGCGATCTCGATGTCGATGTGCCCTCGGTCCGCACCACCGTGCGCCGGATGAGCGGCGGCCAGCGCCAGAGCATCGCCATCGCCAGGGCTGTGGCCTGGGGCAAATCGATGGTGATCATGGACGAGCCGACCGCGGCACTGGGCGTGCGCGAGACCGCCGCGGTGGAGAAGCTGGTGCGTGGCCTGCGGGACCGCGGTGTCACGGTGCTGATCATCAGCCACGACCTGGCGCAGGTGATGCGCATCTGCGACAACGTGGTGGTGCTGCGCCGCGGCAGATCCGTTGCGGCGCACCGGATCGACGAGGTCGACGGCGACCGGCTGGTCGCGCTGATCACCGGTGCAGCGCCCGGCAACCTCGAGGTCGCCGCGGCCGAGGGAGCCTCGTGAAGGTCGTCGTCCTGGGATCGGTCAACCAGGACGTGGTGTGCGAGGTGGAGCGGCTGCCCGGACCAGGAGAAACGGTGCTGTCGCTCCGGTCGCGAACCAACCTGGGCGGCAAGGGATCCAATCAGGCCGTTGCGGCGGCGCGCGCCGGCGGCCGGGTCGAATTCGTGGCCAGGATCGGCCAGGATGCGGACCCGGAGCTGCGGAAATCGTTGCGCGAATACGGCATCGGACTCACTGCGCTACGGGAGGTCCCCGGCGCGCGGACCGGGAGGGCCTACATCACCGTCGCCGACGGCGAGAACCAGATCGTCGTCGATCCTGGCGCCAACTTCCACTGGGAGTTGGAGACCGAGCTCGGCACTCTGGCCGAGGCCGAGCTGCTCGGATCGGCGGATGTCGTTGTCGCCCAACTGGAAGTGCCGGTGCCGGTGGTGGCTTGGGCGGCGCGCCGCGCGCGCCGGTTCGTGCTCAACGCCGCCCCGGCCGCGCCGCTGGCGGACGAACTACTGCGACGCTGTGACCCGCTGATCGTCAACGAATCCGAGCTGTCGACGTTCAACGGTGCGACGGCCGAGACACCCGAGGAGGCATTCGATCAGGCCCGCGCCCTATGCCTGCGCGGGATACCGTCCGTGGTTGCCACGCTGGGTGCCGCTGGTTCGGTCTGGGCCCGCCGCATCGAGGAATCGGCGACCGTTGTCGGGACGTATCAACCCACACCACAGGTGAATGCAGTGGATTCCACCGGAGCCGGCGACGCGTTCGTCGGCGCGCTGGCTACAGCACTCGCCGACGGATCGGACCTGGGCACCTGTGTGGCCTTCGCCACCGCGGCCGCGGCCGTCGCGGTGCAGTCACCCGGGACCCACGCCTCCTACCCCACCCGAGATCAGATAGTCACCGCGCTCGCGGCCCTTCCCCCGGCCCAGCGGCTCGACTGAACCCCTCTCTTCGAAAAGGAACCGAACTTGCGGACCAGCGGACTCATTCACGCCGAACTACTTTCGGCGCTCACCGCCCTGCGCCACACCGACCTGTTCGCCGTCAGCGACTCCGGGCTTCCGGTGCCGGTCGGCGTGCCGGTCATCGATCTGGGAATCAGTTACGGATTCCCTCGATTCGAGCCGGTGCTCGACCTGATCCTGCGCGAGGTCACCGTCGAGGCCGCCTGGGGTAGCCGTGACGTCGCCGACCAGAACCCGGAGGCGGCAGCGCTGCTCACGGATCGCCTGCGGGCCGAACTCATCGACCACGACGACTTCAAGCGGCACATCGGGCACTGTCGCTTTGTAGTACGCACCGGAGAGGCCCAGCCTTATGCGAATGTATTACTGCGGGCGGGGGTGCCCTGGGTGTAGTGACCGGAAGGCCCGGCGCAGGCAAATCCCCAGGGCCCTATGCCTTTCACGGCGATCTGGATCCGATGAAGCCCGCAAATGGCATGGCGACGGAGCACAGGCACCGGCAATTAGGTTAGCCTTGCCTCTATGACTGGGGTCAGGGAGCGGGCGGGTGGTGTCGACGACACCACATCCAGCCGTCGATCGACAGACGAGGCCGCAGATCGCGGCAGCAGGTCCGTGACTCGCTTCCGCAAACGAAAGCCGGTGCGCCGGGCGCTGATCGTGTCCCACCGCTGGTCGTCGCTGATTCTCGGGCTCCTGTTGGTGATCCAGTCGACCTCCGGAGCGGTCCTGCTGTATCACGCGGAACTCTTCCGTGCGAGCCACCCGTCGTTCTACCACCACACCGACACCCCGCCGGTCGTGACCACCGCGCAGGCAGTGGACATGGTACGAACCGCCGACCCCGACTTCGAGGTCGGCTGGGTCGGTTCGGACGGCGGCGTGATCGCCGTCGGCAACCGCGACCGCACCGCGGCCTACTCGGTGGACCCTGGTACCGGACGAATCAACGAACACGCCAGCATCACCGGCGGTGCACTCGGTTTATTGCAAAACCTGCACAACTGCGCCTTCGGCTGCTTCCGCTACGCGGGTACCGTGCCTGCCGTCAACGGACGCGCACCGATTCTCGACTTCACCTGGGCGGCGCTGATTCTCAGCACTTTGGGCCTGCTTCTGGTGCTGCTCGCAGTATCGGGCGCCATCATATGGTGGCCGTCCTTGAAGCGCTGGCGCCACGGCTTCCGGGTCCGAACCCACAAGGGCCGCTTCGCCCGCGACCGCGACCTGCACAACGTCATCGGTATCGTCAGCGTTCCTTTCCTGCTCATGTGGGGAATCACCGGTGCCGCGTTCGAATTTCCCGCGGTGGAGCGAGCCTGGCTGGCCATGACCGGCGGCGAAGCCGTCACCACGTTGCCCCAAGACAGCTTCATCCCCAGGCAAACGCCCCCCGAGAGCCCGAAGGTTTCCATCACCGAAGCCTCCGGCATTGCCCTGCAACAAGTCCCCGGCAGACTTGCCTACCTCATGCTGCCCGCCGAAACCACCAACTACTACCGCGCCGCCATCGCCGCCGCCGACGCCTACTCCCCCTTCGAAAACCGAGCATTTTACAGCGGCGACGTCTTCGTCTACATCAACGCCAACGACCCGACGGACACAAAGACCGTCGACTCCAGCCAGGCGCGCCCCTTCGCCAACAGCTTCTACGACCAGGTCTTCCAACCTGCCCATTTCGGCTGGCTCGTCAACAGCTGGTGGCGCCTGATCTGGTTCCTCTTCGGCCTCACCCCATTGGCCCTCGCCGTCACCGGCCTCTCCACCTGGCTTTTCAAGCGCGCTACCAAGCACGGCAAACGAGCCGCTCAGCATCGTGGTGATTCGCATGTGGCCGTAGACCGGAACCGCGTCACCGGCGCCGACGTGATCAGCGCTATGCCGCATCCGTCGGCTGATGGCTGAATACGCGCCGCTACCTCCGTTCGGCGCGGGTCCGCCGAAGACGGTACCGAACCCATGGGGAGATATCCCAGGACTTCCTCGCGGGAGTCGAAAGTGTATTGACTGCCAGGCGTTGAGCCGGACGCGAATCCAGCGGCCCCCCTCGCAGTAGAGCCCAACCGCACACGTAGGCGCTTGCGATCGGATTCCGAGTGACGCGACACGGCTCAGGAAACCGGTCCCGCGATGAATGTGACAAGCACCACAGTGACTGTGGTCACAAATCAGGTCATCATATGACCTGATCACATTAGGAGGCCGCGCCTGGCGTGGCATTGCACCGCACACACAGAGGATGGGCGATGGACGGCCAGCACAGACCAGCAGAGGACAGGCCGGCGCGGCCGCGCGTGGGCGTGATCGGACTCGGAGCCATGGGGCTCGGCATGGCCCGCAGCCTGCGGAACGCCGGGTACGACGTCGGCGTCCACGACCTGCGATCGGAAGTGGCCGAGGCCTTCGCCCAGGACGGCGGGACAGCATTCGCTTCCACCGTGGAGCTGGCGGCCAGGGTCGATGTCCTCGTCGGTGTGGTAGTCAACGCGGCTCAGGTCGAATCGGTCCTGTTCGCCGATGGGGTGGCAGACAAGCTCGGCCCAGGCGCTGTCTTCGTGATGTGCTCCACCGTCGCCCCCGACTGGTCCGCCGAACTCGAAGGGCGCCTGGCCGAAAAGGGTGTGCTCTACCTGGACGCACCCATCTCTGGTGGTGCCGTGCGCGCCGCGGCCGGCGAGCTCACCATGATGACGTCGGGCTCCGCCGCGGCATACGCGGTCGCCGACCCGGTACTCGAGGCCATGAGCAGCAGGGTCTACCGCCTTGGTGACCATGCCGGACTCGGCTCACAGGTCAAGATCGTGAACCAGCTGCTGGCGGGCGTGCACATCGCCGCCGCGGCCGAGGCGATGGCGCTCGGCATTCAGGCAGGCGTACCGGCCGAGGCGCTCTACGAGGTCATCACGCACAGCGCCGGCAACTCGTGGATGTTCGAGAATCGCATGGCGCATGTGCTGGCCGGCGACTTCACTCCGCTGTCCGCGGTCGACATCTTCGTCAAAGACCTGGGCATCGTGCTCGAGTCCGCACGGCCGCAACAATTCCCGCTCCCGCTCGCCGAAACGGCGCACGCGATGTTCCGCCAGGCATCGGCCTCCGGTCTGGGAGCCGAGGACGACAGCGCGGTCATCAAGATCTTCCCGGGCATCGAGCTTCCCGAGCCGGCCGAGGTCTGACATGGGAATACGACTCGGCTGCATCGCCGACGACCACACCGGCGCCACGGACCTGGCCAACAACCTGGTGCGCGCGGGCATGCGTGTGGTCCAGCTGATCGGGGTGCCACCCGCCGATACGGAGCAAGAGATCGACGCCGACGCCGTGGTCATCGCGCTCAAATCGCGCACGATCCCCGCCGCCGACGCCGTCGCCGCCTCGCTCCGGGCGCTCGCCTGGTTGCGGTCCGCGGGTGCCGACCAGATCTACTTCAAGTACTGCTCCACTTTCGACTCGACGCCGGAAGGAAACATCGGTCCGGTGACCGAGGCCCTGATGGAGGCGGTGGGCGCCGACTTCACCATCGCTACCCCGGCATTCCCCGACAATGGGCGAACGGTCTTCAAAGGCCACCTGTTCGTCGGCGATGTGCTGCTCAGCGAGAGCAGTATGCGTCAGCACCCGCTCACACCGATGACCGACTCGAATCTGGTCTCGGTCCTCGGCGCGCAGACGACCCGAGCGGTCGGCCTCATCGACTACACGGTCGTCGCGGACGGCGCGAAGGCGATCCGGTCGCGCATCGACGCCCTGCGCCGGGAAGGCGTAACAGTAGCGGTCATCGACGCCCTCTCCAACGACGACCTTGTGCACTTGGCCGCGGCGGTGCGGGGAATGCCGCTGGTGACCGCCGGCTCGGGTCTGGCGATCGGCCTGCCCGCGAACTGGGGGTTCACACCGTCCCGGGCCGCCACGCAGCTGCCACCCCCCGACGGCCACCGGGCCATCGTCTCCGGTTCGGTCTCCACGGCGACGAACCGCCAGGTCTACGAGCACCTGCGCAGCGGGCGCCCCGCGTTCAGCGTGGACCCGTTGCGCGTCGCGGCGGGCACGGACGTCGTCGGCCAGGCATTGGCCTTCGCCGAGGATCACCTGACGGACGGGCCTGTCCTGGTCTACTCCACCGAGTCACCGCAGGTGGTCCGCGACGTCCAGGGCCGCCTCGGCGCCGCCGAGGCCGGTGAACTCGTGGAGCGCACCCTTTCCCGCGTCGCGCAGGGGCTCGTCGGGCGGGGCGTTCGCCAGCTCGTCGTCGCCGGTGGCGAAACCTCGGGAGCGGTGGTGCAGGCCCTCGGCATCACCGGGCTCCGGATCGGACCGCAGATCGACCCCGGCGTGCCGTGGTGCGCGGCAACCCTTCCCGATGGAGAAACCCTCCACATCACGCTCAAATCCGGAAATTTCGGCAGCCCAGAGTTCTTCACTGCTGCATTCGCCTTGCTGGACCGGGAGGCTGGCGCATGACACAGCTGCTCGGCACCGCGGTGGACGATGCGCGCGCGGACATCGTCCGGATGGGCACAAGCCTGTTCGCCCGCGGCTACGTCCACGCCAGCGCTGGCAACATCAGCGCCAGAGTGGGCGACGACTACCTGATCACCCCCACCGACGCCGCGCTCGGCTTCCTACAATCCGACCGGCTCGCGCTGAACGACGCGGATGGCGAGCAGATCGCCGGGGACCGCGCCAGCAAGACGCTGGCCCTGCATCAGCGCATCTACGCCGCCGACCCCGCAGCCCGCTTCGTCGTCCACACCCATTCCACACACCTGGTCGCGCTCACCCTCTCTGGCGTCTGGAACCCCGACGACGTCCTCCCGCCCCTCACGCCCTACTACGTGATGAAAGTCGGACACGTCCCGCTCATCCCCTACCACCGGCCCGGCGACCCGCGTGTGGCCGACCTGGTGACCGCTCGGATCGCCGATCGTGCGGCACGCGGCACGCCGATCAGAGCCGTCCTGCTGGACCGGCTCGGCCCTGTCGTTTGGGGCCCCGACGCGGCCACCACCCTCGCCGTCCTCGAAGAACTCGAGGAGACCGCACGCCTGTGGCTGCTGACCGGCCGCCGCCCTGAGCCGCTGCACGCCTCAGCCCTCGACGAGCTGAGGTCCACCTTCGACGCCGCCTGGTGACCGGCGCCGACGCAGTCCTGAAATCACCTCGCCGGGCACGCCCGGTACCCTCCTCAACGCCGAGAAAGTTCCATCATGTCCCTGCCCATCACGACGACCGAGACGCCCGACCTCGCCCGCGAGGACGCCGTCTTCCGCAAGGTCGTGCGCCGCATCGTTCCGTTCCTCATCCTCTGCTATGTCGTGTCCTACCTGGACCGAGTCAATGTCGGCTTCGCGAAACTGCAGATGTCCGACGACCTCGGGTTCAGTGAGGCGGCGTTCGGTCTCGGTGCCGGCCTGTTCTTCATCGGGTACTTCCTCTTCGAGGTCCCCTCGAATCTGCTGCTGCAACGCATCGGCGCACGCGTCTGGATAGCCCGGATCATGATCAGCTGGGGCCTGGTCTCGGCGCTGTTCGTGTTCGTCACCGACGAGACGATGTTCTACGTGCTCAGGTTCCTCCTCGGCGCCGCAGAGGCGGGGTTCTATCCGGGGGTGATCCTTTACTGCACCTACTGGTTCCCGTCCCACCGCCGGGCCAGGGTGATCGCGATGTTCATGTCCGCCATCCCGGTGGCCGGCATCTTCGGCAACCCGCTCTCCGGCTGGATCATGGATCGGTTCCAGGGTGTGCACGGCTGGCAGGGCTGGCAGTGGATGTTCCTGCTCGAGGCGCTGCCCGCGGTGCTCGTCGGCGTGATCACGCTGCTCTACCTCGACAACAGTGTGCGGAGTGCGAAGTGGCTCACCGACGAGGAGAAGTCGATCGTCGAGCGGGCCGTCGCCGCCGATGCCGCACACCAGACAGTGCACGGCCGGGTGTGGGACGCATTCCGCGAACCCAAGGTATGGCTGATGAGCATCATCTACTTCTGCTTCGTGATGGGCCAGTACGCCCTGACTTTCTGGATGCCCACCTTCGTCAAGTCCACCGGGGTCAAGGGTGGCCTCGCGGTCGGGGTGCTCAGCGCCGTACCGTTCCTGGCCGCACTCGTCGCGATGAACCTGTTCGGCCGTTCGGCCGACAAGCGCCGCGAGCGCCGCTGGCATCTGGTCATCCCATCCCTCATGGGGGCCGTCGGTTTCACGCTCGCGGCAAGCTGGACCGGTTCGACCACGCTGTCCCTCGTGGCGCTGGCCGTCGCAGCCGCCGGGGTGCTCACCTGCGCGCCGCTGTTCTGGTCGCTGCCCACCGGATTCCTGGGCGGCGCGGCGGCCGCGGCCGGCATCGCCGCGATCAATTCGGTGGGCAACCTGGCCGGCTTCGTCAGCCCCTACATGATCGGCGCACTCAAAGACGCCACCGGCTCGACGTCGATCCCGATGTACGTCCTGGCGTTCGCCCTGGTCATCGGCGCCGGTGCGGTGCTCACCACCAAGAAGCAGGCCGTCAACCGCTGACCGGACGGTCAGTATCCGAGCACAGGAGCCACCATGCCGAGGTTCGCCGCGAACCTGTCCACGATGTACACCGAACACGACTTTCTCGACCGCTTCGCCGCGGCGGCCGCGGACGGCTTCGAGGCCGTCGAGTACCTCTTTCCCTACGAATACGCTGCCACCGAGTTGCGCCGCCGACTCGAGGACCACGGACTGCGACAGGTGCTCTTCAACGCGCCTCCCGGGGCATGGCAAGCCGGGGACCGCGGGATCGCGGCACTACCCGGGCGCGAGGGGCAAGTGCGCTCCGGGATCGGCCGGGCGCTGGAGTATGCGGCGGCACTGGACTGCCCGCGGGTGCACGTGATGGCCGGGCTGGTCCGGCCGAACGCCACTCCCGCGCAGCTGGCCGGGCACCGTGACACCTACCTGGCCAACCTCACCTGGGCGGCGGAGCGGGCAGCCTCCGCGGGAGTCGACATCCTGATCGAACCGATCAACCGCCGCGACATGCCGGGCTATTTCCTGACCACACAGGCCGAGGCCCACGCCCTGTTGCGGGACGTGGGAGCGGCGAATCTGAAGGTGCAGCTCGACCTCTACCACTGCCAGATCGTCGAGGGGGACCTCACCGCGACCCTACGTCGAGACATTCCGACCGGCGGGGTCGGTCATCTGCAAGTCGCGGGCGTACCCGAGCGCCACGAGCCGGACCGCGGTGAGCTCGACATCCACCACCTATTCCGCGTCATCGACGACCTGGGCTTCGACGGGTGGATCGGCTGCGAGTACCACCCCCTGGCCGAAACGAGCGCGGGGCTCGGCTGGCTGGACGCATACCGAGGAGCACACGCATGAGGATCGTCATCACGGGCGGCTTCGGGTTCCTGGGCCGACAAGTCGCCGCCGCGCTACTCGACAGGCGGACATTCCGCGGCGCCCCGATCGAACACCTGGTGCTCGCCGACCGTTTCGTACCGCCCGACTCGTCGGTGGCGACCGATCCCCTCGTCGACACCGTCCGGGGCGATCTGATCGATGGCCTCGCTGAACTGTTCGCCGAGCCGGTGGATGCGGTGATCCACCTGGCCTCTGCCGTCTCGGCCGAGTGCGAGGCCGATTTCGACCTCGGCATGAGCGCCAACCTGGATACGACGCGCGCGCTGCTCGAGGCCGCCCGGGCACAGTCGGATACCGGAGGGCCGACGCCGAGGATCGTGTTCTCCAGCAGTGTCGCCGTCTACGGGTCCGACCCGGTGGCGCCGCTACCGCCGACAGTCAGTGAAGCGACCTTGCCCGCGCCGCGGTCGAGCTACGGAACGCAGAAGTTTGTCTGCGAGCTGCTGATCGCGGACTACACCCGCCGCGGCTTCATCGACGGACGCGTCGCCCGGCTGATGACCGTGTCGGTGCGGCCGGGCACGCCTAATGCGGCAGCCTCCGGCTTTCTGTCCGGCATCGTCCGGGAGCCGCTCGCCGGCCTCCCAACGATCTGCCCCGTCGATCCGGGTCTGCGAGTGGCCTTGGCCTCGCCGCGTCGGACGGTCGAGGGAATCCTGCGCGTCGCGGAAGTCGAACGCGGCACCGGGCCCGGCCGGCTCGACAGCGCAGGGCCGGTCAACCTTCCGGCGCTCACGGTCTCGGTCGCCGACATGCTGGCTACGCTGCGGAGAGTGGCCGGCGATACCGTCGCCGACCTGGTGACGGTATCGCCTGATCCTGATGTGCAGACACTCGTGGGTTCATGGCCCGCGGTCTTCGACAACACGCGCGCCGCTGCGCTAGGGCTGGAAGCCGACCCGGACTTCGAGTCGGTGGTACGGGACTACCTCGCCGACAATGCCGACGCGATCACGTATTCCCTTGCGGCAGCGGCCGACGGTGCGCCGATAGACTGACAACCATGCTTTCCAAGGTGCGCGGCCCGGTCCGGCTCGCGGATCGGGTTGCCGCGATCCTCTCGGAGGAGATCGTTTCGGGGCAGCTCTCCGAGGGCGACCGGCTACCGACCGAGGTGGAGCTGGTCAAGCAGTTGGGGGTCAGTCGCACAGTAGTGCGCGAGGCTGTGTCTCGGCTGCGTAACGCGGGGCTCGTCGAACCGCGCCAGGGTCTCGGCGTGTTCGTCACATCGCGGCGAACCCGCCCACTCGACTTGGCGGCGGAGGCCGCCGACACAAAGTCGAAGGTTTTGCAGATCGTCGAGGTTCGCCGCGCGCTGGAGGCCGAGGCCGCCGGTCTCGCGGCCACCCGAGCCACGCCGGGTACCGTTGCCCGGATCCGTCAGGCGCTGGACGCCATCGACGAGGCGGTCACGGCGGGCGGTGACGGCGTGGACGAGGATCTCGCATTCCACCGCGCTATCGCCGAGTCGACCGGGAACGCGGTGATGGCCTCGACGGTGCGGTACTTGGGCGATCTGATGCACGGCGGTATCCGCGTGACACGCGCGAACGAGGCGCGCCGGGCCGATTTCATCGCTGCCGTCCGGCAGGAGCATCACGCCATCCTGGCCGCCATCGAGGCCGGCGACACCGGGGCGGCACGCGCCGCCGCGCGCCGCCACATGAAGCATGCCGCCGCCCGACTCCAGGATGCGGATGATCGGTTCTGGACCGAAACCGATGAGCTCGACGTCGATCTCGACACCACTCCCTGAAGCTCACAGCCCGGTTTCGATCCAGATATCCGTTCGCCCATTCCACCAGACCCCTGGCTTCCGGATCAGCCGGTACATCGCTGAATCACCTTGATGCCCAACGTCCCTCCAGGGTGTGCCGAAGCGCGCACCCCGAGGTCGAAAGTCGAGCCAGTGCATTGCCCGGATAGGTGGTGCTGTATTCCTTGTCGACCTTGATGCCTCGTCGTGGCCGATGTGGGTCGTTGATCAGGCCGGTACGGTGTTCAGATGAACGACGAAACCGACTTCGAACTTGCGGGCGGCACTATCGATTTGCCCACGTTGTTCCTCGGCCCTCCCGGACCGATGCGAGATCGCCTCGCAGCCGCTGTTCTCGACGGCGCAAAGACCGCACGTACTCATCTGCTGCGTGATAGCGAGTCGGGGAACCTCGAATATCCGGTCGCCGGGGATCGGCTTGTGGTCTCGGATTCCACTGAACGCGCCGTCGCCATCGTCGAGATCACCGACGCCACCGTAATCGCACTTGGAGACGTCGATCTCGCGCATGCCGCCGCAGAAGGATTGGGCCACACCGACATCGAACAATGGCGCGCCGACCATATCGCATACTGGCACTCCGCCTCGGGTACCGCTGAGCCGATCGATCGGAACACCCTCGTCGTTGCCGAACGCTTCCGCGTCGTTCGCCCTGCCCGAGTTCAGGTGAGTGGATAGTGGCCCGTCCGGCGGCGTCCGGCAGGTAATCGGGCAGCCGGCGCTTGAAGTTGGCGGCGAAGTCGGTTTTGGTTCGGTGTGCTGGTCGCGCCAGTGGTGGGCGGTCTCGTCCTGTTCGACATGGCTTTGATGGTCGGTGTCGCCGGTGCGACATACCGCAGCGCGGTGAACTCGACTCGATCCAACTCAGCCATCCCCGCTGCCGTTTCCGCAGCCGACGGACTCGCTGGCTTCGCGTGAAATGCGCAGGCACGACGAAAATTTCGGCAGCTGGTCGGCGCTGCCGCCCGGTGCCGCAGCGAGCGGCGCGGTGCTCGACCGAGGGCGACAGGGTGCGACACGAGTTACCAATGTCGGGAATGCCCGATACTACGGCGGTAGAGAGGAAACGTGCCGCCTCAGCATTCGGCGGTCCTGACCGAGTGAGGTTACGGATGGTGCGCGTAAGCCCGCTGGCACGCGATCCCAGGGCGGTCGCAGGAAGGGGCACGAATGGCCACTACCCGCGATGAGCTGATCGGGTTCGTCGAAGACCTGTACATTCCCAAGATCGCCAGTGGCGGCCTGACGTCCGTGATCCGCGCAGCGCAAGAGGCCATGGAGGCGTCGATCCTGCTGTTCGCCTCCGGCGAAGGTAGCGAGCAACCGGATCTGGTGGGTTGGATGGACAAGCGGAACCTGCTCAGCGATGACGGACTCGACGAACCACCGGGTAAGTCTGTGATGGCCGAGAGCTACAGCTCCCGCCAGTCCGAAGTCGATGCGAAAAAAGAAGAAATGGATCGGCAGAGTCACAAAGTCAAGGACTCATCCTTCAAGACTTTCAGTCTCTCGAACGAGACGTACATGTCGATCAAGGAAAGGGTCGGCAAACTCGACAACGATCTCCGTGATATCAACCAGCGCAAGGACGAGGAAGGAGCGTATCTGCCGCTCACGGCCGCGGAAGAAATACGTGCGCTGCGCTACGTACTGCAAGCCGTCGATGACGTGCACGACGCGGTCGAAGGTGCGTCCGACCAGATCCAGAATCAGGCGGCCGGCATCCATGACTCGCGCCCGTCCTTCTCGAGCGCACCGCGCGCTAACGGTTCTTTTGCGCCGTCGACCCTGTCGACACCGTGGACCGCGAGCAATGCCAGCTATGACCCGACCGGGAACGGCACTGTCGACGATATCCTCAACAACGCTCGGCGCGAGCTGGGTCTTAATGTTCATGAAAGTGGCCGCAACAACGTTGCCGGGTACTACGACGAGAAAGGCAACCTCGTCGGGACGGCGGACTACAACATCAACGGCCCCTGGTGCGCCTCCTTCGCCACCTGGGTGTGGGAGAAGGCCGGTTACAAGGTCCACTGGACCTACCCGGACGGTGTGGCCGCCATCTGGAACGACGCCTATAAGATGGGATTGAGGCGGACAAACGTGTCGGAAGCTCAACCCGGCGACATGATCATCTTCGACTGGGAGCGCGATGGGACACCGGACCACATCGGAATCGTGGAATCCGTCAACGGCAATTCGATCACTACCATCGAAGGCAACTCCAGCGACGCGGTAAGGCGCAACAACTATCGTATGGGCGACCCCCGCCTCACCGGTGCCGTAAGGCCGCCCACGGAGACCCAGACGCAAAACGTCGCGGTCTAGCGGAGTTCGAACTGCGTCCCCGCCGGTCGACACCGGCGGGCTGCGGCAACTGTCGACTTCGTGTTGATATCGGAGCTCGATGCAACGAACTGCTGCGAGAGGCATTACTCGACTGATGGCACGAACTGCCGCTGATGACTTGTCCGACAAGGTATCTGCCCGGTGATCCGTATCTCGGGGCAACGCACTCGGATGCCGTGGATCGCGCGTTCGGTCAGTCGTTGGTCTCGGCCGCCGGGCTCGGCCGAGATTCGCGGGCCTCGAGATGGAAGCCGTCGCCTCAGAGGGAAATGACTTCGGCGTAGCGGACCAGCCGGTCGATCTTGGCGGCGACGAGGTCATCGCCGAACACATCGCCCACCGACCGAACAGCCTATCGCTGCTCCAGCGGCATTCGGATCACTTCGTGAGAGCCTTGCCGCCATTCGGAGCCACCGCGAACCATGTCCCGCCGACACCCTGGCCGAGCAGATCCCCCGGCTTCTGGTCCTTCGAGAAGTAGTACACCGGCCAACCCCCGATGGTGATTTGGCAGGTACCGTCGGCACGTTCGATGAACCCGACGAGCTGAGGGTCGACACCCGACGCGTACACCGACTGGTCACGGGCCACGGTCAGCGGCGGCCAAGTCACGGCGCACTGCCCGGCACAGTTGGATACCGACGGCTTCGCGGTGTCCTTGTCGAACCGGTACAGCGACCGGCCCGGCCCGTCCGACACATACTGTCCGACACTCGGGTTGCTGGTCACCTCGAGCTGCACCGCATTCGCGGTCCCGGCCGGGGCTGCTCCGCCGTAGATCTTCAGCCAGCCCTGCGTCTTCGCCACTGCGGGGGCCTGCTTGGCGACGGGTGCCAGCGCAGCGGTGGCGGTGGTCGACGCCACCTGCGACGCCGACGCGGCAGCCGGCTCGGGCTGGCCCCCTTTGTCGCCACCACAGGCGCTCAGCAGGCCCGCGAGAACCACCGCGGTCGCCGCGACCGGCACTGCGGCACGCTGGAATCGTTTGGCTGAACTCATGTTTCGGACCTTCCGTCGCTGTTCGATGAGGCGCACAGTGCATCTCGTCACCCGTACTACGAACTGCCGCGACCACCGGTTCACCCGATGCACCATCATCGCGATGTGCGCTACATCACACCCACTGTGGCAATGGGCTCACTCCGCACCGGCAACGCCGGCGACCAGGCGATCCGGCGGCTGGGGCGGCGAACCGTCGGACAGGCAAGTCGTTGCGAAGCCCGGCACGCACCGCGGACGATCGACCATCGCCAGGTAGAGCCTCAGCGCTTCCTGGGCTGCATGATCTTCCGCCTCCACGACACCCGGGCCCGGAGTACGGCAGGCGCTCGCCCTCGGAAGACCTGCCAGCACGACTTCAGGCGTGCGACGGCAAGATCGCCGTGCCGCGTTCAGAGAATCAGTGGCTGTCGACCGGGCCGGGTCCGACGCCACGCCACGGCAAGGAATACGACAAGGCCGAGCAGCGGCAGGGTGCCGATCGTCCAACTCAGCGGCAGCGGCGGTCCGGGCTGGTCGAGTACCTCTACATTGCCCAGGGTCCCCTCCCCGTGTCCGAGCGGGCCGTCGATCGCGAAGGTGAAGGTGTAGACGCCCGGGTCGTCGAGGGCCTTGACATCCAGGCCCCAGGAGTCGCGCTTGCGGGGATGGCGCACCAGCGGCCTGACGCGTCTGCCGGGTTTGATCCCCGGTCCGGTCAACCGTAGCGTCCCGGACTTCTCGGCGATGCCTGCGTCGGGCATGAAGGTGAAGTCCAGCGACTTCATCGCGCGGATGGGCCACGTGGAGAACCCGACGGTGATGCCATAGGGACCGGCCTGGACACGCTCGGTGTGGACGATGTCGACCGGCGCGTATGCGGATGCGGGGGCGATCGCCACCAGGGAGAGTGTGACCATCGCCAGCACAGTGAAGGCGAGCCTGCGCAGCACCGTCATCGGACCGCCTTCGTCGCGGGTGCGAACGTGGGCAGCATGGTGGCGAATCGGCTACCGAGGAACCCGGCGAGCAGCCCCAACGGCACCCCGAGAATCGTGATTGTCACGACGTCGCCTAATGCGATGTGCGGCATCGCATGAGTGAGGTTCATTTGCAACGGGAACGTCACGCCGACGATGACGCCGGTCACTACACCCGCCACCAACACGATCTTCCTGGCGTCGAAACCGCGGACGCGGACCAGCCAGAACAAACCCTCGACGGCGACGGCCGCGACGATCAGGAACATCGGCATGATGGCGGGCAGTTCCGGTGGGCGTGACGTGAGACCGTCACGCAGCGGGAGCCCGATTGCCGAGGCGTAGGTTTCCGCGGCCCACGGCGAAAACCACCACAGGATGGCCTGCATGGCGCCGAGCGCCGCCGCGATGGCGATGATGGCGCCGGAGCGGGCCAGCAACGCCCCGCCGAGGATGAGCAGCATCGGCCCGAACAGGACGATCCCGAGGATGGTCGGGTCGGCGGGCAGGTGCAGGTTGTTCAATGCGTTGGTGGGAATCGGCGCGAAGGTGATCAGGATCGGGATCGCGAGGACAATGCCGATCCGGCCCCAGAGATGATCGCGGTGGGCTGCGAAGACGATGATGCTGCCGATCATAGTGAGCATGATCGACAGGAACAGTGCCACGTGCGACGGGGTGTTCAGCACCGCGTCGAAGCCGTAGATCGAATGCCATTCCAGATCGAGCAGGCCGTAGAGCAGGAACAATGCGGCGCCCGCTCCAGCGATCATGTAGCCGAGCGGGGCGGTGAGGGTACCGCCGAACACTCGGATGGGTGTGCCGCCCATCCGGGGCACGGGCCGCCCGGCACGTTGGGCGGAGGTGGTGATGAGAACCATGGCGAGGCTGGCGAACCCCGATATGGCGCTGCCGGAATACAGGAACAGGTGCGGCAAGGTGAAGAAGGTGTCGGGACCGACTTCGTTGTGCCACTGGATATCCCAACTGAGGCCCACCAAAGTGACTGCGGTGCCGAGTAACACGACCCAGGCGCCGAAGCGTGCCGCTGTGCCGTTGTCGGACGCGGATACCGCTTCGCCTTCGGTGGCCGGCCCGGCGCGGTCTTCGGTCGCGTCGGACGGTGCTGGAGTGCTCATCAGGGGCGGTCCTTCCTCTGGTCGTGCTCCGACGGTTCTTGCTGATGCGTACGGGCGGGCCTGGTCTCAGCCACCGACCCAGAGCGGTAGCGTGAGTTGGTCGACGCCGTCGTGCGCTTCGATCGACAGTCGAAGCTCCCACGGTCCGGTCATCATCAAAGGCAGCGCTACGGCGTGGAAGCGATGCCGCCCGGCGGGGACCGCCGCGACGGGCTGTCCGGCGTAGCCCATGATCGGCTGGTTCGCCTGAATCTGCACTGCCGCATGGCCTATCGAGGTACCGGCGCGGTCGGTGATGTCGATGTCGATGTCGGTGTTGCCGATCCGAAGGCTGTCGATGGTGACGGTGACGAGGTGGTGGGACGTACCGGTGTTCAACACGAGCGGGCCGGGTGGGCTCGGCCATACCACCCAGAAGATGACGGCGATCACTACGCTCCCTGCGACGAGAACACGAAGGAGACGCGAGCCGCGATCGGTGGCCCGTCCAGCGGAGGTCGACGCGCTCATCGATGCGCCCCCGGTGCCGCCGCGACGTCGAGAACGACGGGAACGGTGAGCACGGTGTAATGCCGTTCGACTTGGATCCAGAGCCGGTACCGGCCCGCGATGGGGAAGGTGTAGGTGAAAGGAACATCGGGTCCGTACGCGGCCACGGTCTCGTCGGGGGCACTGTCGCCGTTGACCGGCGGCATGAGCATGACTCCTCGGCCCGCTACGGCGTCGGTCATGCCATGCATCTCCGGCATGCTCATCCCCGGCATGTCGGACATGCCGTGCGTCGATGTGGAACCCATCGAGTGGGCGTGCCCCCAGATGGGCGAGTTCTGCACGGCCACAGCGATATCCGCGTCGCTGCTGTCCGGCAGCGGACCTGCCGTGATCATATGCCCGACCATGCCGAGCCACGGTTGCAGGTCGGGGGTGTCACCGACTTCGGCGGTGATGGTGGTGGGTACTCCGGCCAACGGGACCGTCGTCCTGATGGTGACGGGAATTGCCTCGATGACGGTTGACGCGGATTTGGCGCCGGCACCGAGATACAGCGGTACGCCCGGCGGCGCCGGCGCAATGCCAGCCACTTGATCGGGCGCGACAGAGAAACCGGTGACGACGCGCACCATTTGGACCCCGCCGCCGCGCCGGGCCAACTCGGCGGACAGCGCATGGCGTCCCGGCTCGGGTGATGCCAAATGGACCTGGTAGTGACCCGGCCCGGTCCGGATCGGGTGCAGATGCGACAAGCGGCCCGTCGGTCCGATCACGAGCAGATGCATCAGGGCACTGTCGTGGATGAGGAGATCGTCGACGGGTGCGCCGGTGGCCGTGTCGATCAGGGCGAGATCGAGATCGCTTGGCTGCCCGGTGGTTACGGGTACACCCTCGACCGTGATCAGGACAGGTGGACGGGAGAAGTCCGAGATCAACGGCTGGTTCAGGGTGTACGGATCTGTGACGTTGTCCACCGTGGGGTCGAGCTGGTTACCGGGCTGCGGGGGCAGCGGCAATGATGCCGACAGCAACGCCGCGGTCACCGAGACGGCAATTCCCGCCACCATCCCCCCGGCCGGAAGCAACGCCCACACGCTGCGCCGGGCGCGCAGTGCTATCAGCACCGAGACCAGCAGCAGCACACCTGCCACCAGGAACCCGCCGTAAACCAAACGCTCCGGTGGAGAGGTGACCTGTTTGGACACGATGAACGGAAGCCGAGCCACCCGCGCGCCGTCACCGATGGCCAGTTCCCATGGCCCGGCCCGGTCCATCGTCAAGGTGGTCGAGTACATCCCGGGGGTGCCACCGAGCTCGACAATGGCCTCAGCAGTGGATGCCCCCGGTGCGGGTATTGCCGGCTGAGCCGTCACCCCCGTCGGTGTCGCCGCGAGCCTGAGCTGCCCGGCGGCGGTATCGGCATGGGTGACGACATCCACGCGCAGCGGCCCAGGGACGCTGGTCACCCGGCGCAGCACGACCGTGAGTTCACGATCACCGAGGGTCTGTGCGACCGAAACATCCGCGCCGGAGGACGGCGAGTCGGCGAACGCAGGAGCGAACCCGACCGCCAGGAACAGGGCACCCAGGCCCGCGACGAGCAGGGCGCGGCAGCGGACAGGACCGGCGACAACAGTCACGACGGACATGTTAGAGGCAGGATCTACGAGATCATCACCTCCAGAGGGGATTCCGCCTCCCTCGCTGGCGTGCTGCCGTGATACCCGAAGTTCCGGATAATCCCTGAGCTGCACTCCCCGAGAGCCGACCGAAGATGAGTCACCGCCTGATCTCTGGGCGCATCTGGCGCCTACCGAGCCGGTGGACGCACGTTGTCGGGAAAACGGCCCTGGTTGTTCCCGGGCGGGTCGTAGTTGGCGACCACGTAGGTCTCCGACGAATCCGGCGCACAGGCGCGCGCCACCCCCAGACGTTCGGTACTTTTCCAGACGACCTGCGTGAAATGCCCGGTTTTCGAGGCAAACCCGGGATTGCCGTAGTCGTAGACAGTCTCTTCGTCCGCCCAAGAGCGGAACGCTTCAGCAGCCCCGGCGTGGCCGGAACCACCGCTTGTCATCATGTACAAGTTTTCGCCGTACTCGGAGTTCGGTCGATGCTCGAAGCTGTGGGTCCGAGCCAAGTGCTGTGCCCATTCCTCGGCGACCTTGTTCAGTGTCTGGTCGAGGTCGAGCCCCGGCGCCTGGTGACGGGCCCGGAACGTGTTGTGGAGGGCAAGCATTTCGTCTCGAAACGCATTGTCGGTGCATAGGTAGTTCGGTTCCTGCTGCGCGGAGGTTGTGCCCGCGCCGGTCATGGCGGCCACGACCGCCAGCGCGACAGCGACTGAGACGAACCGGCCAGAATGCATAGCGATCTCCCTGGATATTGCGCGAGTGGAACCGGTCGGAACGGATACCTCAGCTGCATCCCGGCCCCGCGAACCCTCCGTGCCAACCCGGGTGGAACCGGCGGCAGGGGTAGCGGAAGTTGTTGGGATGGAGCGGATATCGGGCGGTCAGTGTACAGATGCGTCTGCACTTCCGGCGCGGATCGGTCTCCCGGTCCGTGGTGGAGTGGGATGTACAAGGGCAGTTGGCCCCTCGATAATGCGTGGCTGTCCAGGACGGCGAGCCCGCTGGACGGAACGGCGAAGCGGTTCCCGGTGCGCCTCCTTCCCAGCGCGGGGTCTGGGAGCAGGTGTTCGACGACCGCTCGAATAAACGCCCTGACCGCCGTACGGGTCCACCGCCAGATAACGCTGTCGAACAGCGCTGGCAGAGTGTGCACGACTGCTCTAGGAGGTGCTCGACAATCGTGGGTGACTACTTCGAACGAATCGTCGACGTCGAGGTGACCGCTGCGGAGGCGGACGTGCTGGCGGCACGGATGCTGGATTGGATGGTTTCCCGACGGCTGCTCTCGCGGGAGATGTCCGGCGAGGCGATGTACAGCCTCAGCGTGGACAACGGTTATGCGCCCGGACCGGATTGGGCGCAGATCACCCAGGAATGGGGAGATTGGATTCCTGGTCCGGTAGCTGTGATTGTCGGGCGCGCCGATCATTTCGGCGGACAAGGCGCGATCGAGCCGGACTCGGCCGTGTGCCCGCATTGCCAGGCGAAGACTCTGATCATCGACTACCCGCAACGGTGGGAGGCCGATCCCGAGGCTTGGCAGCCATTCCGTGACGGTATCGACGCGTGGAAGCAGACCGGTGTCGGGGCTGCCGGCTGTAATACCTGTGCCGTTGCCGTTCCGGTCACCGAGTGGCACTGGCCGTCCGGGTTCGCCCTCGGCGCGCTCGCCTTCGACTTCTGGGGCTGGCCACCGCTCACCGATAGCTTCATCACCGAGTTCGGTGCACGACTGGGACACCGAATCAGCCATCAAATGGGCAAGTTCTGAAAAATCTGCATCATCGACCGACCGCGCCGAGAATCGTCACTCGCGACGACCATCCGGTGCATCGCCCCGGCCGGCCTGGTGGCGACCGGTGTCGGTGCGGTCGGACCATCTGGATGGCGAACCGCCGGGACGGATACCGCGGCCCGACGGTTCTCGACGTGGTTTTGACGTTCCCGCACAGTGGAGGAATCCGAGACCTTCGGAGCCTGCCGCAGCCGGGAGTGTCCACTCATAGTGTGCTGGCAGAACTTTCCTCTCCGAGAGGTTCGGTCACCCCGAGTTCGGGCACGGGAGCCGCTTGTGGCGATTCCGCCGACACGGGAGTGGCTTCCGGAGATTCCGCCTTGGACAGTGGATCCGCGATGTCCTCCAGGGACTGGCCTTCGGCGTTCACGCCGAAGAACCAGGCGACCACGCCACCGAAGATCATGAACCCGGCGCCGATGAGGTACCCCACCGTGAGCGGGAGCCGGTCGGGACTCGGGTTGTCGGCACCGCCGACCAGATGACCGAAGAGGAACGGTGCGATGACGCCGCCGACGCCTTGCGAGATGGCGAAGAAGAACGAGATGGCTTGACCGCGCAGTTCCAGCGGGAAGATTTCGCTGACCGTGAGATAGGCGGAGGACGCACCGGCCGAGGCGAAGAAGAAGATGACACACCAGAACAAAGTCTGAGTGGTGGCATTCAGGATGCCCGCGTTGAACGCCCATGCGGAGACGAAAAGCAGAAAACCCGATCCTATGTACGTCGCGCAGATCATCTTCCGACGGCCGATGCTGTCGAAGAGTGGACCGAGTACCAATGGGCCGATCAGATTGCCGACGGCAAACGGGAAGAAATAGTAACCCGTGTGATCGTCCGGCACGTTGTAGAAGTGGATCAGCACCAATCCTACGGTGAAGAATATCGCGTTGTACAGAAAGGCCTGTGTGGCCATCATCGTAAATCCGAGGAAGGAACGAGAAGGATATTGGCCGAAGAATATTCGACCCATCTGCAGATAAGAGAGCCGATCCGTGTCCACGATATCCAGAGCTTTACTCTCGTCGACCGGGGGGAGTTCGACTCCTTGACTTCGAACCTGCGCTTCGATCTCGTCGACGGTCCGATCGGCTTCCGCGGCCCGCCCATGGGTGAGCAGCCACCGTGGACTTTCGGGGATGTGCCTGCGCAAGAAAATAATGACGAGCCCGAGGACGGGTCCTATGAAGAAGCCGATCCGCCATCCCCAGCCGGTCGGTATGAAACGTTCGTTGAACAGGACCAGGCTGGCCGCCGCTCCCAACGCCGCGCCGCCCCAATAGGTGCCGTTGATCGCGATGTCGACCCGGCCCCGATACTTGGATGGCATTATTTCGTCGATCGCCGAATTGATCGCTGTGTACTCCCCACCGATTCCGGTGCCGGCGATGAAGCGGAAAAAGTAGAGTGACCAGGCGCTCCAGGCGAATCCAGCCAATCCACTGCCGATCAGATAGATCGCCAGGGTCAGGATGAACAGCTTCTTGCGACCGAGCCTGTCGGTGAGCCGACCGAAGACGAGCGCACCGACGACTTGGCCGGCCAGATACCACGACGCCATCGCGCCGACCTGACCACTCGTCAGATGCAGGGTTCCGGCGTCCTGCAGCGGTCCGGCCATGCTGCTTACGATCTGGATCTCGATTCCGTCCAGAATCCAGGAGACGCCCAGACCGACGACGATGAGCCAGTGGAACTTCGTCCACGGAAGCCTGTCCATCCTGGCGGGGACCAGACTTCGAATTACCTTTGTTTGCGCTGTCGACACCTTGTGATCACCTCATTTTCGTAAGAATGCTAGTTCGTCCACTGGCCCGCATGGGTCTTCGATAGAATCATGCCAATATTCACCGCCCTGTTCTTGATCCTCATCGCATCGGCGATATTTCGGTCGGACATGTCTTTCGAA
The DNA here is from genome assembly GCF_052114905.1 of Nocardia sp. 2TAF39. Taxonomy (NCBI): domain Bacteria; kingdom Bacillati; phylum Actinomycetota; class Actinomycetes; order Mycobacteriales; family Nocardiaceae; genus Nocardia; species Nocardia sp. 2TAF39. The sequence continues at coordinate 115,625 of NZ_JBFRFQ010000008.1, read as the reverse complement.
TAGCGCAAGGCCGCTTGGCGCAGATCGCTTTCGAGATTGCTTCCGATGTACCCGCGGGTGTCGTCGTCGACGACGACCTGCGGGACGGCCCCGACACGGTATCCCCGCACAACGAACACCGCCACAAAGAACGCGCCGCTCGACGCAGCAACGACGAGGATGATCGGTGTGGCCACCCGATCGGTGGGGGCGTCGGCGACCTCATTCGACGGCTTGCCGAGCCAGTCGAGCCGGCGGAAGCTCGCCACGAGGCCGATCGGCCAGCTCGCACTCATCACGATGACCATGAACACCGTGAATTCCAGGCTCAACACCAACGACAACGCCGTGTCCTGCGGTGCGAGGAGACTGCCGTGGCCGGTGGCGAACATATAGTCCGACAAGCGAATCCCGGACGAGTCCTGCACACCCGTCCAGGCGAGCCCGTCGATCGCGGACATGCTTCCACCCCGGGCGACCGCGTCGGTGTCGCCAATGGTCACCCCTTCGGGGGCGGTCCGAACCACCGGCAGAACCTGCGTGCCGACCCGACGCCGAACGGCGATCCGCCGCGTGACAGTGGAGTCGACCCAGTCGGGACATCGCACCAGCACGGCGCGCGGCGCCCGAAACGCCGTGCCCCACATCTTGGACCAGCAAAGCCAGGAGTCCAGGGCAAGGCTCGACACGTGCAGTCGCATCCGTCATCACCCCGCCGCGATCACTGGAACCGGTTATTTATGTTACGTGTGCATTGGCTCACTATTTAACGTGCCGTTACTTGGGAGTTCAATGTTTCGCAGCGTAACGTGTACCGTCGCAGCTTCCCGCGGCGGCCGGGGCTAGGCATCTCCCCACCAGGGGGGACGTGCCCGTGCCCGTGCCCGTCGATGAGCAGATCCAGTAGACGGCCGGCCTCAGCGCGGGGGTCCAGGCCGTCGATGGCCAGTGACGCGCCCGCGCTGAGACCGACCGATCCGTCGTCGGACTCGACATCAGAGCGCAACGTCCCGGTGGATGGTCCAGCATGTAGCAAAGTCGTGATCGCGGCAGTCGAACGGTCGCGGCTCTCGGAGAACGGGTCACCGAGCCGGCGCGGATTCGCTGAGTCGGTTTTCCATGCCGGATGCCGGGTACGCCCGCCAACAGCCGGTCTTCCGAGGCGACCGGCCTATCGTGGCGAGCCGGGAGGTGGCGATGCGTGTCGGATACAAACTGGCGGCCGAGGCATTCGGTCCGAACGAACTTGTCCGCCAAGCGATTCGGGCGGAACAGGTCGGATTCGACTTCGTCGAGATCAGCGATCACTTCCATCCGTGGTTGGATAACCAGGGACATTCACCGTTCGCCTGGACAGTGCTCGGCGCGATCGCCGCAAAGACCGAGCGGATCGGTCTTGCCACCGGCGTGACCTGCCCCATCCTGCGGTATCACCCCGCGATCATCGCTCAGGCCGCAGCCACCCTCGCGATCGTGTCCGATAGCCGGTTCACCCTTGGTGTCGGCTCGGGCGAACGCCTCAACGAGCATGTTATCGGCCGTGAGTTCCCGCCCGTGCGCGTCCGGCAGCGAATGCTGCGCGAGGCGCTCGAGATCATCCGGCTGCTCTGGCGGGGCGGCTATCACTCCTACGACGGCGAGTTTCTGACCGTCTCCGAGGCTCGGGTATTCGACCTGCCCGACGCCCTTCCGCCGATCGCCGTCGCCGGGGGTGGACCGGAGGCGGCCCGGATCGCCGCCGAACTCGGTGACGGCCTGTTCGCCACAGAACCGAAATCCGACATCGTCGACCGTTATCGCGCAGCCGGCGGCGTGGGCCCTCGCTACGCCGAGGTCGGCATTGCCTGGGCTCCGGACGAGGAGACGGCAGCACAGGCGGTGCTGGACACGACGCGTTGGGCGGTTACCGGGTGGAAGGTGATGAGCGAACTGCCGAACCCCGTCAATTTCGCCGCGGCGACCACCACGGTTCGTCTGGAGGACATCTACGACAACTTCGCCTGTGGCCCCGACCCGGCGCGCTATCTGGACGCCGCGAAGCAGTACACCGATGCCGGCTTCGATCATCTCGTCATGCAGAACGCTGGGCCCGACCCCGACGGCTTCCTGGACTTCTACCGCCGCGAACTCGACGAGCCCCTCCGCGCACTCACCCCGAGGGCCTGAGCGCCGAGCGATGGCGCCGAGTCGCCACCGCGATGCACATAGCCGGCCTGACCATGGCCGCCGAACACCGCTGGATTCGGCTACGGCGACAGAGGGGTGCCACCTGGAGTCGGCCCCCAGTCCTTCTTCCCCAGCCGGGCCGACCTTCCCCAGCCGGGCCGACCCCGATACCGTCCGCCGATGGCAGCTGGCCGCTCAGATCACCCACCGCCTTCGACCGACTCGGAAGTCTGGACCGCCAGGGGCATTGACAGTATTCGCGCTGACCTCGGCGGCGGCGAACTGCTCTGTGTTCGCGCGGAGATTGAGAACAGACGGCAGTGTCGGCTTACTCATTGAATTGGAAAAGTTGCGGCGGGGGCGCGACGGTGAAAGTGATCCGGGGCGGCAGCAACAACTACACGCTGGAATCGGAAGGCTCGACCACGGTGAACGTCGTCACCGACAACAACCTCGGCTCGGTATGTCGGTAGTCGGCGGACGAGCGTAGCTCACGCTGTCGCCTCCACCGACAGCAGAGTCGGATCACCCACGGCATGAGACGCCCGATGGTTATCTATAGTTCACCGAAGATTCCGTCGACCCCGGAGCCGAAGGGTGAGGTAGGCAACATCAAAACTCGGTAAATTTTGCGTCCCTACCGCTGGGTACGTGATCGAATGCTCAGGAACCCGTTCCAACTGATGGCGAAACCCTCGAATAGGTTGCGGGTCCATGGATCCAGGAGGTTGTAGTTGTGGTCGACGCAAGCGTACCCACGCTGCGTCTGTCCGAGCTGGACAGACTGGGTCAGCTCGACGAGCACAAAATTCTGTCTGCCGACCAAGTGCGATCGACGTCGCAGAAGCTGGGTGTGTCCGAGCAAACCCTATGGCGGTGGCTGGAGGCCCGCCGCGCGGGTTCCGCGCCGGCCGAACCCGACGAGCTCACCGACGCACCCACCAGGCAGGTCGGCTATCGACAAATCAGAATGCGACAGTCCCGCATTGTCACCTTGCCGGAGACGACCGGAGACGAGCCGTTGCCGCAGATCTCCGATGGTGACGTCACGACGTTTCGAGCGGATGCCTACCGCAGCTTCCCGCCGGCCGAGTTCGCACGTATCGATGCCGTCTACACCCAAGGAATCCGAGCGACCTGCCGATGGCTTGCTGAAAACAGCGGCCAGCCGTGCCACCACGACCTGGACCAGAACGGCGATTGGAGCGGACTCGGTGCGCATGCCGACCTCGCCCAGTACATGCTCACGGTTCTTCAACCCCGTCTCACCGTCGCAGATCACCTGCATAGCGGTCGCGGCGCCGGTTTGGTCGAAGAATGGAACGACATCCTGGGCCTGTACCGGTTCCTCGGCGGTCTCGTCGCTGATAGTCCCAGCCGCGGACATACCATCACCCGCCTTCGCGGCGCTCAAGCAGCGTTCCTCCTGCACGGTTTGCGGTTGGACCTGCCTCCGGATCTGGCGTACTCAGTCGGGCCGGGGCTGACCACCATCCCGATCGATCACGAGGTCATCTCCCGTATCCATGCTGGGACTGCCAACGTGGCCGACGCAGCGGCAATCGCCACCGTGCTGTTCACCGGCGCCACCGCGATCGAACTCAACGCGGTTCCTTGCGTCGCGCTCACCGCAGATGCGCTGATCTTCAACGGCCCGATCGGCTACACACATGCATCCGACCTGTACGTGTGGGTGATACCGCCATTGGCACGGCCGCTGCTCCACTCCGCCCGCGTCTACCGGGAAATGCGCGACACATCCGACAGCAAACTGTTCGCCGGAGCTATCGGCGGAGCAGGCTTCCGCCTGCGCAAGATCGCCGCAGCCTGCGGGCTGACCATCCCTGACCTGTACCACTGGCACCACAGTTGGATTCGACAAGCTGGGCTTCTCCGCATGTCCGAGCAACCATCACCCGTTCGCAACACCGATCTTCTGTTCGGTCTGAAGCTCGTCCAACGGCCTCGCCGGCGCCGCGCACGCCAACGAAGATGAGAAATCTGATCCGACGCGCATGCGCCGAAACATCCGCGCCGCACGTGCGGATCAGCAGATTCTCACCACACCGCCCGACCGGCGGCCGCCCAGACGTTCCGAAATGGGCTGACGCAGACCGTGGTCCGGACCGGCCGATCGAGGACTGGCGCCACCTGACCGGTCGTCACACACGAGACCTGACTGTGGCTGACGAACGAGTGATCGAGACCGGTGCATCATTCACCTGTGCGCGCTCACCGGCTCCAGGCGCTGCGCGAAGGAGAAGGTGTCCCCGACCGGGCAGTCGGGCGCTGCGGGAGTCGAGAGACGTCGGCCACCAAGGCCTCCTCGGCACACCGGTCAGAATTGATCCAGCCCAGCGCGGATCGCCTCCACTGTAGCGTTGAGCCGGACCTGGTGCGAACCCTGCCAGTAGATCCGACCGCAGTCGCGACACTGCCGGAACGTGTCGTAATAGCGGCGGGTAAGCGGTTCCAGGCGATCTTCGATCTCGGCTTTTGCGACCGCGACGACGGCGCCGCCGCAGCGCAGGCACCGGGTGAACGGCGCCAAGCACTCGACGAGGTCGAGCCGCCGGATTACCTCGACGACTTGGTCGACCGGCTGGTCCGACCGGACATATACGCCGTGAGTGACGTTGCGCCGCTTCAGCAGTCCGCGGTCGCGGGTGAGCAGGATCCGGTGCTCGTCGGCCGACACCTCGGCGAGCTGGGCGTCGTCGGCGTCCCAGCGGCAGTGAACGTCGAGGCCCATCAGCCGCATCAGTTTGGCGAGTCCGCCGAGATTGACGTCGGCGACAAAGCGCGGCTCGCGCAGCGGGCGTGGGCGCACCCTGGTAACCCGACCGATGTCGAGGGTCTCGAACACGGGATACGCCGTGATACGGTCGCCGACCTGCGGGTGATGGTCGAAGTCCACCGGTTGCCCGTTGACCAGAATCAGGTCGACCTCGGTGTGCGGGATGCCGGCGGCCTCGACGACGTCCTTCACAGTCTGGTGCGGGCGGAACAGTCGGTGCAGCACCGTGTATCGCTCGTCAGGCCGCAGGAAATCGTTCAGCTCGGCGTAGGCCCGGATATCGACGCTCATTCGACGAACAGCGCCATCGATGCCGTGAACCCGTGCAGCGCATTGCGGCCCGCGATGGGTCCGATCTCGCCGGCGGCGAAGAAACCCGCCAGCGGAATGCCACCGAGCAAGTCCTCGATGGTCGCGGCGTCGTGATTCGCGACCCCGAACATCTGCCTGCCGCGTCCGTTGCATGTGAACAGCAACGCACCGGCCGGACGCCCGGGTAGGTCCGCGCTGGCACGCTCGAGGGCCGTACGCAGATCTCTGTCCGCGCCGACCGCGTCGCGGACCTGGAACTGTACGGTAGTGCCGACCTCGACGGCCTCGCCGATCTCGATCGCGCCGCTCGACAGGTCGGCCCCGAGGAGCCCACGGATCAGGAAATCGCCCTGCCCGGGCGCTGCCAAATGCTCATCGACCACGATTCCGATCTGCAGGCCGTGCGTCAACAGTTCCTGCTGATCGGGTGGCAGGATGTCGACGACCTCCCGCAACCGTTCGATCGGCGGCTGACCACCGAGCTCGGTAATCAGCGCGCCACGTGCGCCGGTGACGATATAGGGGTACCCGATCGGCCGACAGCCCTGCGACACGATCGGGACACCGCGCAAGCCGGGAAGCCGCACCCCGACCGCGCCGGACGTCGAAACATCACGGTCGCGAAACAGCCTGCTGCCGGTCGCACCCTGCGCTCCGCTCACCAGCCCGCCCATCACGATGGTGCCGGGCAGATCGGCATTCAAGTGCTCGAGCAGCAGATCGGCCGGAAACGAGTACGGGTCTGGCAGCAGCAGATGAAAGTCGCGTGCGGCTTTGTCGAAGCGGTAGCCGGCCAGCACCCCCCCGGTCGCCGTGCGGACGAAGTCCAAATGGAAGGTCTCGGCGCCAGGCAACCCGGATGCCAGCCACACTGCCACCGCGGGCTCGTCCTCTATCTCGCGGCGGCCTGCCACCACCGCCTGCGCCACGCATCCGATGAGTGCGGGCACCCGGACAGTCTGGTTGACACCGGCGAGTACGGCCGAGGCCTCGTCAGTGTGTGCCCGTGATGTGAGCAGCACGGCAAGCGACAACGTCTCGCCCGCGAGCTGATCGCGCGCATCCGTTGCGGCTTCCACGCCGGCCTGCCGCGCCTCGGGCGCAGTGGAGAGCCCGACTCCGATCCGCACCCTTCCATCGTAGCCAACCTGCGCGAACACACTCGTTGTTGCTGCACAATGTATTTCCGCAGGTGAGGGAGTGGTACTTCAGCCAGCGACGGCGCGAATGATGGTGGCGTCGTCGTCGAACGTAGCGGTCACACACACCAAAGCCCGGCGTTGCCATCCACCAGCATGAACGCTTGAAAGTAGCGACCCGGTAGCTGTCCGGTGCGTCTCTGGCACGCTCACTGTCCACCCTGCCTTCGAATCTTCCCAACCTGGGAAGGTGTCGGAGGCCCAGAGGTATGGATCGTTCTAGAGGGAGCCACCGTGGCGAAAGTCGATCCCGCTGGTTGGGTCGGCACCTGGGAACCCGAAGTAGAGCGCGCAGACGCGGCCCCCAGGGCGGCTGGTGCGCGCGGCGATAATTCGCGAATACGCCAGGGCACTCGACATCGCGGACGGCTTCCAGCCGCCAAGAGGCTTGGGAACGCTGAGCGCAGAGTGACTTCGTGGCGGCGGAAGTGTCGATCACAGTCTGCTGGAGAGTTGGCGAAGGCACCGCACGGAGCGTTGGGAAAATGACGCGAGCCGAGTCCGCCGGCCTGTCGGCGTAGATCCGAGCACTTCCAGTCGGCGTCGGCCGCGCCCATGCCGGCAGCGAGCGCAGCGAACGTGACCTGGCACGGCCGCCCTGCGCGTCGGTGTGCGCTGCAGACTGCTCGCATGATGCGATGCCGATTGTTTCCGCCGAACTGCAGTTCGCGGCAAATCTGGGCGCTGTCGACCTGTCGTTACCGGCGGACGCGGTACGCACGTTCGAGACGGTGGTCCCGTGCGAACTCGGTCTTCCCGGCGATTTCATCGCTGAATGCGACCGGTCTCCGTTCGCATCGGACCGTCAGCCGAGTCGACGCCCACTGTGGGCTCAACGGTGACTCCTGCACGGCGGCGTGCATACATATGTGTACCCGCAGCGGGCCGCCCGGTCGTAGGCGTCACCTATCCGTCCCTGCTGAAGGCGTGGTGAAGTACGCGCCGCGCGATCGGTGTCGAAGTTGCGGGCGCGTCGCACACCGAGACGGATAATCGGGTCGGCGGCGCGAGAAGGACCCGAATAATGCACGTGAAGAACATGAGTCTTGGAAGTCTGCTGATCCTGTCCTGGCTGATCGTCGGTTTGATCGCGGCTGGCCAGCGCGACTACTTCGACAGCGGTCCGATCAACTGCGCGGGCTTCGGCACGACCGCGCTGACAGTGCTCGCCGGTCCGCTGAACTACATGGGCCTGAATCCGAAGATCGCGGATTGCAATGTGCCCCAGCCCAGCCCGTAGGTGGTACGAACACAACGCCTTTCGCGAATACACGCGCGGTAGATAGTGTGGGAACGACACGCGGCGACACCGGCGCCTGCGGCAACCAGGCTGAACTTGCTCAGCCTGGGATGAAACGCACCCACGATCGCGCAGCGGCTGGACCGTACAAATATCTGCCGGCCGTAGGGTCATATCACGTGGCCGGATCGCGAAACGACTTCCGTCCGGGCACACCAAACCGCTCGGTTTCCTGCCCGAACGTCACTCCGTTCAGGCGGGTTCGGCGGACAGCGTGATGGTGGTCCAGCCGCCGAGGTGGATGCGGTCGCCGCTGCGCAGCGAAACGGCGACCTTGGGTGGTAGTAGGTCCTCGCTGCCGTTCAGGCTGGTGCCGTTGGTTGAGCCGAGGTCGGTAATGGTCAGGCCGCGGTCATCGATGTGGAGCATGGCATGCGCGCGCGATACACCGATATCGGCGGGGGCGATGCCGAGATCAATTCCTGGCGCGATACCTTGCGAGACGCTACGCTTGCCAATCAAAATCTCGCTGCCGTGCAAGACGATTCGACGCTCCGGATAGTAGGTGGGGAAGCCGACCTGCTCGGCGTCGGGGCCCTTGCGGGCGATGACCCGGTCGTAGAACTGTCGGTCGGCGACGATCGTGGCGATCCAGGCGACCGGGCGCGGCCGTTCCGCGGCAGCCGGTTCGGATGTAGCCGGTTCCGCGGCGGCCGGTTCGGATGTAGCCGGTTCCGCGGCGGCCGGTTCGGGTGGCGCCGGCTCCGCAGAGCGCTGCACCGGACGGGCAAGGGCCGAATCACGCCCGCACACTTCACAGAATCGACCGGTGCGCACCGCACCACAGGAGGGACACAGCGCGGCCGACTCGTTCACATCCGGGACGGATGCCTGTGCACCGACCGGCTTTCCGCAGACGTCGCAGTGGTACGGCGCAAGGGACAGATGACCGTCCGGACAGATGTCCATCACCACTCCTGCCATCTGATCGCAAGTGCCTTAGTCTGGTCGGTTCCAGCGAGCAAGGCTCCATACAGGTCGCTCATCTACATTTCCTTCCATACCCGAGCGGTCTTGGTCGAGCCAGCCGCTACGGGCAGCCCCTCTCGTATCCGCGCCGTCTTGGTCGACCGAGCATCCAAGGCCATCTCGTCTGCCGCGTCCACGTGCGACCGCAGCCGCACGGTCCCCGTGCGTTCGTCGACCTCGACCACGCCGCGCAGCAGCTTCGCTGTGCCCACGTTGCCGGACTCCGCGGCCAACTCCACTGCCCGGCGCAGCTTCACGGTCGCGATCGCGGTGTCGCCGTTCTTGCGCGCCGCCAGCCCGTCCCGCACCGCCTGCGCCAACTCGGCCTGCCCGGTGTAGTGCGCGACGCGTCTGCTGATCCGGGCCGACAACGCGGTGTCGGTGGTCCACAGCGCCCGGACCAGCCCCTGGCCGAGAATCTGCTCCCCCGCGAGCACGCTGATCCGGGCCGCGAGCTTCTCCCGCCCCGGTGCCGCGGGCTCCACCCAGACCTGGAGGTGATAGTCGCGGTTCTCCACGCCCCACGCGCCCAGCGAGTACTGTCCGACCTGCGGACCGAACTCGGCGCGGCGTCCGGTCAAGTCCTCGATCGCCGGCGCGACCTGCTTGAGGAATTGCACCCGCGCACCCCGCGGTGTCCACACCCGCAGCGTCAGCTCCCGAATCGTCTTCGCCATCGAGGTCTGCATCATGGCCGCGAAGTCGGCCGCGAGGTTCGCCGGATCCCTGACGATGTCCACCGTCCCGTGCAGGGCCGAGGAGATGGAGCGCACTTCGTCCACCCGCCAATCGGTTCCGACACCGCGGCAGTCGCAGGTGAACATTCCCTCCGACAGCTTGATCTGTCCAGCCAGCGTTTCCGGCTCCTCGTGTTCGTTCTTGCCGTCGGTCAGCAGGATGGCGTGCACCATCGCGCCGGGATGCTGCGTCGCCAGCTGTCTGGCCTGACCGAGCCAGGTGCCCATCGCCGTACCGCCGTGCGGACGCAACCGGTTCAGCGCGCGGCGCGCGGCGGCTCGGGAGCGGCGATCGGCGCGCACCGAGGGAATCTTGGTCGGAAACACCGAGCGCGCCACATGGGTTCCCTCGACGATGGCGAACTGCGTGCCATCGGCCACTTCCTCCAGCGCGGCCAGGGTCGCGCTGCGCGCGCCCTCGAACTTGTGGCCCGTACCCATCGAACCGGAGCAATCGATGATCAGGATCTCCACTCGCTCCTGCGGCGGAGCGGTCACCATCAGGTCGCTGCCCGCCTCGACGGTAACCACGGCATCTACTGTGCCGGCTCCGGCGCCCAAGTACTCGTTCTGGTCGACGGCAACCGAAATCCCTTTGCTGCCAGTAGAACCCAACATACATCTCCTGCTCGGTCGGACCGGTCACGGGCGAACGGGGGCGAGCGCGACGGTGATGTTGTCGCTGCCTCCGCTACGCAGGGCGAACTCGGCCAGTTCACGCGCGGCGGACAGTGGGACGGCGCCAGTGGCCATGGAGGCAAGCGATGCGGCATCAGACTGGTAGTTCCACAGTCCGTCGGTGCACAACAGCAATATCCCAGGACCCGTTGTGCGGAATGTCCGCACGCAGTTGTCCGACCAGGGTTGCGACCCGCCGTCCGCGCCGAGCCAGCGTAGCAGCGTATGCGCCCGTTGATCATTCATTGCGGACTCCTCATCCATGGCACCAGCGTCAACGAGGGCCTGCGCCCACGAGTCGTCCACTGTCAGGCGCTGTGAGGGCGGGTTGCCGTCGTCGTGCGCGGTCGGAGGCGTCTCGGTACGCAGCCAATACGCGCGGCTGTCCCCCACGTTGGCAACCGCGATCTCCACCCCTGCGACGCCGCGGTCGCGCACGACGGCCGAGACGTAAGTGCAAGAGGGGGAATGCCTTTCGTGCGCCGCGGTGGCGCGGACAGCCCGCGCCGCTGCCTCGAGCCCTGCCATCACCGCCGCGTCGGCGGGCCGTTCRCCGGCCAGCGCGGCCACTGCGGCGGCGACGCCGGCGCGCGCCGCCGCACCCGAAGCCGCCTGCGGGTTCTCCGATGTGGAAACTCCGTCACAGACGACGATCACCAGGGCTGCAGGCCGACCGGGGACATCGCCGTCGAGCACCGCGGCGGCCACGGCGTCCTCGTTATGCGCGTGCGCGATGCCGCGATCGGTCAGCACACACACCGCACCCAGGTCTGCCTCGAAGCGATCGGGTGCACGGCTCAGTTCGCCGCATCGGACGCAGTAACGGTCGGCGTCGTACCGCCTTGCGCCGCAACCGACGCACGCTGTCGATGGAATGTCATTGCGCGGCAGAGCAACCCTTCGAATGCCGAGCTCGCGTCCGCAGGCTTCACAGTATTTGTCCGCGGCGTCGACTTCCGCGGCGCAGGCGGGGCATTCGGCCGCTGTCACAGCGTGGTCCTCGGGCGGATCGCGTTCGCCTTGTCGACCAGCTCGATCCGCGCCCACAAGTCGTCGGTTCCGCGGGCCAGCTCGCGATAGCACTGCTCGAGACCGGTGCGCACGCCGTCCTGATTCAGCTCGGCGCCCAACAGCGGAGCCGGATATGAGGGAGCCTTGCCGGCACGCAACCAGCCGAGCGCGGCGGCCAGCACCCGCATCCGTATCTGTGCCACGCGATGTTTCGAGTCCAGGGCCAGTCGCTCCACTCGACTACCTGCTTCGCGCAGCACCCATTCGGTCAGCTGCGCGGGGTCCCGATCAGCGAGCAGGGCTTCCACCGCGGCGATTCTGGCCTCGGTGAACAATGCGGAGGTCGGATCCACTTGATCGAGCACCGCCACCGCGCCCGCATGGTCACCGACGGAAGTACGCAGTCGCGCGAGACCGAAGACGGCGCTGACGAACGTGTGATCGGTGTGCCAGACCGTCGCGTAGCGCCGCGCCGCGCGTCCCGGATCGCGGCCGGACAGTTCCGTGACCGCGGCGAGGGCCAGCTTCGGTGCGGGCTCACCGGGTAGGGCAGCGTACACGGCATCGAACTCCTTTGTAGCCCTGTCGAAATCGCCTTCCAGAAGCCACGCCTGACCGCGGTACCAGGCCAACCGCCAGTCGCTGGACAAGATCGAGGAGAGCTCGTCGAGCCGCCGATGGGCGTACTCCACCGCGCCCACTTCCAGGCCCGCACGCACCAGGCGCAGCGGGATCTCCACAGATTCGGCGCCGCCGGTGACAACCGACCGCAGCCCAGCGGCGAAGGCAAGCTCCAGTTCGCTGGGATCGGTGCCGTTCGTCGTCGCCAACAGGGTGGCGCCGCTGTCCGCGGCATCCACCAACGGCACCGGCAGTGCGGCGATGACTGCCCGCGGGTCCAGCGGCACACCACCGAGCCCGAACACCGCCCGCGGCGGCCCGAAGCAGTTCGACATACCCGGGCGAGGAATACCATCATCGGTCGACAGCACCTCGCGCAGCACGCCGACGAGCTGATCGGACATCTCCTCCGTCGAGGAGAACCGGGCCTGCGGGTCGGGATCGGTAGCGCGCAGCAGGAACCGGTGCAGCGACTCGTAGGAGGCCAGCAGCGGCTCGGTGTCCGGGCCGGGCAGCGTGCCCACGTACTCGTCCTGCAGCGGCACGGGCATGATCAGTACTGCGAGTGTGCGACCGATCGAGTACACCTCGGTAGCGACCGTCGGCCCGGTCTCGGCGATCTCGGGAGCCTGATAGCCGATGGTGCCGTAGATGGGGCTGTCGTTGTCGTCCATCTCGATCACCGCGCCCAGGTCGATGAGCTTCAGCTGCTCATCGGTCTGCATCACGTTGTCCGGTTTGAAATCGCAGTACGCGCGCCCGCGCGAATGCAGGTAGCCGAGTGCGGGCAGCATCTCCAGGATGTAGGCGATGGCCTGAGCGGGCGGCAGATGTGAGCCATCCAGTTCGCGCCGGTCGCGCAGGATCTGCTTCAGCGAGGTTCCGCCGACGTACTCCATCACGATGTAGCCGACGGCGGCGCCGTCGGATCCGGTGTGCTCGGTGAAGTTGTGGATCTTGACGATATTCGGATGGTCGACCTCCGCGAGGAAGCGACGCTCGGCCATCGCGGCTCGCAGGGCGTCCGAATCGCCTGAGTTCAACAAGCCCTTCAGCACCACCCAGCGGTCGTTGACCCGGTGATCGGTCGCCAGGTAGATCCAGCCGAGGCCGCCGTGCGCCAGGCATCCGGCCACCTCGTACTGGCCGCCGATCAGGTCACCCTTGACCAGCTTCGGAGTAAACGAGAATCTGGTGCCGCAGTTGGCGCAGAAACCCTCGCTGCGCCCAGGCTTTCCGTCGCGGGCACGACCGACCGGCTGCTCGCATTTCCCGCAGTAGCGCTTGCTCTCGGCAACGTGCGGTGCAGCCATGACCGCTCTCAACGGGTCGATCCGCGGCACCCGCGGCACATCCACCATGCCCGCGCCGAGCCTGCCACGCGCCGTAGCGCTGGACGTCGAGGACCGGCTGGTCCGCGCCGATCTGCCGACGGGGCGGGTGCCCACGACGGCCGCCGCGGTGGGCGCGGCGCCGCAAGCGTCGCAGTATCCGTCGACAATCGTTCCGGCACAACCCGGCTCGGTGCACGCACCGCCCGCCGGCGGCACGAACCGCTCCGCCACCACGCTGTCCTTGATGGGCGCCATGCCACACACCACGCAGTAGCCGGCCTCGACGGTTCCGCCACACCCGGGCTCGCCGCAGGTCATGCGCTCTTCCCCGCTTTCTCCGCCATGATTTGCCGACAGTCCAGGACCGGGCGGGCGACCGCCGTCAGCTCCTATAGTTTCCACGAAAGCCGGCCCGCCGCGACCCGATTCGAGGTGGGAAAGTCACGATCCTCGCCGAGTGAAGGAACTCGCATGATGGTCGAGCTCAGTCCCGGTACCGCGGGGCCGGTGGTCCCGGCGATGGGCCGAGCACGCCGAGCCGGGTGCGGTACATCCGATCCCAGGTGCCGTCGGAGCGGATCCGGTCGAGCACCCCGTTGACGAAGCGGACGAGTTCGGAGTTTCCTTTCGGCAGACCGATCGCATAGTTGTCCCGCCCCAGCGGATCGCCGACGACTTCGAGGTTGGCGTCCTGCATTGCGAGTCCGTGCAGGATCGTCTCGTCGGTGCTGACCGCGTCGGCGTGTCCCTGCTGTATCGCCGCCAGGCAGTCGGTCCAGCTGGTCGTACCGATGACCGTCGGCCGCGCAGGAAGGGCGAACAGCGGCTCGGCCGAGGTGCTACCGTGCGCGGCGCAGACACGTTTGCCCGCGAGGTCGTCCGGGGAACGGATACCGGAGTTCTTGGCCACCAGAATACGTTGCGCCGAAACGTAGTACACGCTGGAGAAGTCGACGTCCTTCGCACGTTCGCAGGTGGCAGAGAAGGTGTTCACGATCACATCGACCTCGTTGTCGCGCAGCGCGTCGATACGTTCGGCCGAGGGGACCGTACGCAGCTCGATCCGCTCCGGGTCGCCGAACAGGGCACGGGCGATCTCCCGCGCGAGGTCGATATCGAAACCCTCCACCTGACCGGTCTGCGGATTGCGGAACCCGAACAGGTAGGTGTTCTGCTCCACCCCGACCCGGACCCGGCCGTTCGCGACGATCTTCGCCATCGCCGAACCGGGTGGCATAGAGCCGGGTGGCGGCAGCGGGCCGGGCCGCAGACTCGCTGTTGCATCGCAGGTTTTGTCACCGCGCTGGTGCGGTGCACTGGTGATCTCCGCTGCGCCGGGCGGCAGCGGGTTCACCCGGCCCAGCACCATCGGCGCGCGATTGGAGGTGCCCGAACCGCACGCGGTCACCAGCGCCACCACACCGATCAGAACCGCCGCTCCGAACGGCGACAGTCGCCTGCTCACCAGAACCGACTCACGCGTGATCCTCCGATGACCTCCGGTTCTCGGTCGGTCTCGTATCCAGCCGCGGATCTGCATCGGGGTGGCCTCATTCCGTCTTTCGCACACTCACAAGAACTCCTGCAGTCGCGGCCACAACCCGACGACGACCGCACCCCCGGCAACCAACAGCAGCACCAACGTGCCCGCGGGACTCCAGGCCAGCGCATCCCCCGCGGAGTCGACTCCCTCACGCAGTTCGGCCCGAGTGACGGCGAGTTGGTCGCGCACTTCGCGATCGAGATCCGCGAATCTCGTGGCCGAACTGTCCACACCGGCACCGATCGCCTGCCTCACCGCCGCTGAATAGTTCGCCGCCTCGTACGCCTCGAGCTGCCTGCGATGCCCGGCGATCCATCTCGAGAATCCCTGCAACGCCGCGGAATCCGGGCCGGTCGCGTCCGCAAGGCGATCCCGCAGCGCTGTCGTGTGGGTGACGAAATCGTGCTCGCCCGCCGAGATATCGCCGCGAGTGACCAACTGCAGCGTCTCGTCGGTCCTGGCCTGCTGAGCCAGAATCCTGGCCTGGGCCAACGCCTCGAACCGGCTGGTCACGCTGGACCGGCCGGTCTCGACGGACGCCGCGGCGATCAGGGTCGCCCCGACCGTCCACACCAGCGCGATTGCCGCCGCGCCACCGGCAACGGCCAACCCCACGTTCAGGCGACGATTGGTCAGCCGCAACAGCACGAACGAGCCTGCGCCGCAGGCGATCAGTACCGACAGCAGCAGCACGACACTGGTCAGTGGCAGGTCCCCGATATCCCGCTGATCGGCACGAACCGCCGCCAAGCGTTGGCTGCTGAGCCGTTCGGCGTTCGGCAGCAGTGACCGCTGCATCAGACTCGACGCCTCTCGTAGGTATGCCGAGCCGACCGGAAAGCCCTGGCGGTTGTTCGCACGCGCTGCCTCGACCAGCCCGGTGTACGCGGGCAGTTCAGCGGAAATCTGTGCGACGATCCGGCGGGTCAGGTCATCCGAGGCGCCTGTCGTCGCCTCCGCCAGCGCGGCCGCCGCATCGGCCAGCGCCTGCTGGTATCCGGTGCGCACCTCCGGTGATTCGATACCGCCGGACAGGAACGCCGCGGCCGCCAGCGCGTCGGCCGCTGACAGTGCGACATACAGACTCTGTGCCGCGTAGGCCACCGGCTCGGTACGCTCGAGTACCGCATCGCGTCGGGTCACCTTGCCATTCAATTGATTCGCGCAAGTGAGTCCGGCGAGCAGGCAGAGCACAGCCGCGACGACGACGATCGCGCCGATCGCCCCGGGCGTCGTCCCGGCGAAGCGTCGCACCCACAATCCTCCGTTGCGGATGCTCGCCGGTACGCGAGGTCCCACACCGTTCCCCAATCCGATTGCCAGCGGGTGTCTCCGATCGCGACAGTGTACGGGAGGCGGATGCAGTTCGCCGGGAATCGCGGAAGTGCGTGAACCCAGCCGTGCACTGGTGCGCCCCCCGGCGAATTCGATTGTCCCCCTCGCAGTCGGATGAATCGGCGGCCGTTCGCCGGACCCGCCGCAACAGCTCCTTCGACAATGGCTCGACACAATACTCGGCGCCAACTCACCCACTGGCCGTGTTCGCAGGTCCGTCCGCTCCTTGCGACCATCCTGTGCGAACTGTGCCTTCGCCGCGGTGGTGTACGCACTGACCAGCGCCTGTGCGGGCAGACTCTCCTCCGTCGATCGGTTCGTCACCGTGGATTCGGGCGAGTTTGTCCTACCCAGCTGGCATGCTCCGGCGAGGAAAAAGCGGATCGGAGAGAAGGGGATGGAGATGCTGATCTCCATTGCGAGCCGGTGGTGCGTGGCGACGATAGGCGGGGCGAAGTTTGCGGAGGTGGTCGCAGTCGAGAGGGCAACACACAGTCTGATGCCGCGGAGCGGGTTCTGATCATGGCGGCGTTCGAAGAGGTCATGGCGTCGTTCTGGGACTACACCTTCGACACCGGTGTTCAGGAACCGCTGACCGACGAAGCGGTCCGCGAGGCCGAAGAGCTGCTCGGTGTCACGCTTCCCGAATCGCTCTTGCGTCTGCTGCGGGTACGCAACGGCGGGTCGGTCGGCGACCGCTGGAACGCGGTTCCCCTCGACTGCCCGGACGGGGACGGCGAGTGGTCCGATCCGGGTGAGAAATACGAACAATTCGACATGCTGAGGGGAATCGGGCACCGCGACGAGGACGACTCCATTCTCCTCACACCGTACCTGGTGCGGGAGTGGGAACTCCCCTCCCCTATCGTGTTGCTCGATGGCGACGGGCATTACTGGATCGCACTCGATTACCGCAACAGCGGCCCACATGGTGAACCGTCTGTAGCGTTGTTCGACTCGGAGGATGGTGCGTCACGTCTCCTCGCAGTAGATTTTGAATCCTTTGTCGAAAAGCTCACCGCAGCCGAAGATTTCTGGGCAGAGGAAGACGCCCGCTAGCCGGCAGCGAAGTAACGGAGTGCGGCTATCGCGGGACAAAGGTCGAGGTCATCCGGCTCACCCTTCTGTCGCAGCCGTGAAGAAGGCTGATGTTCGTGTTCGCGCGCGCCGTCCGTTTCAGCGACCGGCGGACCAGAAGCCGGCCGCGGTGGTGTCGGGATCGGCCGGCATAGTGGACATCGGTCGGGACTATTTGGGGAGCACGTTTTGCAGTTCGCCCAGCGCGTGCTGTGCAATTGCGAGAATGTTGTGTTCCTGTGCCAGGTAATCGGCCCAGCCTTGTTCCTGTGCTTGGCGCAGGTAAGGTGGAAGCGGCTGGTTCAGTTCGACAATGGCTTGTTGCAGTAGCGGCTCCATGTGGGCGCTCAGCTCACCGTTGCGGGCTGCTTGGTTGTCGAGTTCGAGTTGTCCGCCCGACGCAGCGTAGTCGTAGAGCTCGTATTCTTGTTGCTGAGCCGGATCGATTTCTATACGTCCGTTGACGAAGTGTGAATAGGACACGTATTTCGCGTCGGCGGTGCGTACCGCTGCGACGTGTGCGGGCGCATTCTGGTTGAACAAGACGGCTGCCTCTTCGATGGTGGGTTCATCGGTGGCATGGACGATCCAGGGCCGCCCGGGAGTGCCCCTATCGCGGCACAGGGCGGCGATGTCGAGGCGATCGGCGAGGTGTGTGTATCTTGCGTCCCCCCGCCATGCGCTGCCGCCGGTGGCGATCGTCAGCAGCAGCGGGGTGATATCGACGCTGGACGTGAGCTGTCCGCGGGTCCTGGTGGAAGACGTTGGGCTCAGCAGGCCGCGGGGATCGTGCACATACAGCGGCACTCGGATCGCCTCGTCATAGGCCGCGCCACCTTTACCGTGCAGCCCGTGCGAGCCCGCATAGTCCCCGTGGTCGGAGGTGAAGACGATGACAGTGTTGGCGGCGACATCCAGGCGCTGGTACAGCCCGTCGAGCACCCGCCCGATCTGGATGTCGACCTGCTGCTGCAGCCACAGGTAGAGGTTGCGCATGTCGATCCACTGTTGCTCGGCACCGGGAGTTCCGTAGGGTGCCATCCCGAACGCGACCGCCGAGGCTTCCACCAACGCCATCTGCAGGCGTGGCTTCTCGGCCAGTTGCTCGAGAGTTTCGTAGTTCGCGGGCAGGTCGTTCATCCAACGTGGAATGTCGAGCTGCGCTTGAAGGCGTCGAGTCCACCGGGGCCACCACTGGATGTCGTGCGGATTGACCAACGACACCGTGCAGCACCACGGTCCTCGACCTGCTTCCGCATCCAGCCAAGCGAGGAATTGGTCGACGATCGTAGGGTCCATCTGCAAGCCCTGTCCGGGCGCCCCGTTGGGCGACGGATAGGTGCCGCCCGCGAATCCGTAATTCGCCAGCGAACCCGGATCAGTGTCCGAGTCGTGCCCGAGATGCCATTTACCCCACCACACCGTCTCGTATCCATATTCGCGGATCATCGAGCCCCAAGTGGGGAACAGCGGCGACAATGTCGACTGCGAGGTCATCATGCAGCCGGTCTGATGAGAGTACAAGCCGGTGAGCAGGACCCCACGCGACGGTGTGCAGTCGTTCGCCGCGGTGTAGTGCTGCTCGAATGACACAGCGGCTCGGCGGATTCGAGCGATATTCGGCAGTATCCCGTCCAACGCTTCCTGGTCGGGAAACCACATCGGCGCGCGCATCTCGTCCACCAGCACCACGAGGATGTTCGGCTTGTCAGGGTCGACATCGGCGCGGGCTTTGCCGGTCCCTGTCGCGCCCGGCATCGCAGTGGCGGCCGTTGCGGCCGCGGCACCGCGGGCAAAGAACCGACGCCTGTTGATCGACACGCTCTACTCCATTCACGGAATTTTGCACATCTCGGTTGTCTGGAATCTGGTCGATCAGTCGGCATCCGTCGGAAGTGTCGCTACAGATCCGGGGAAGCCCATCTGATGCCGAACTCCATCGCAATCGGCACTATAAGTGAGTAGTCCCGCGAAAGGGTTCAAGGTGGCCACGAGCGCGATCGCGTCGACTACCCCGAGCCCACGTACGCCAGCGGTCCGGTTGGCGGTCTCGCATCCCAGGCGTGGCACGCCATCTGGTGCCGGCCATAGGCAGCGCGGTGCTGTGGACCCGCCGACCAGATCCTGTGGATTACTCAGTACGCGCGCTGTGACCTGATCGAAAGCGACTTCACAGCAAATACACGGGTGATTCTGGTGAAGCACACGGAGTGGGGCGATGTATTGGGAGGGTGCTCATGGAGCATGATCCGGCCCCGAGGAGGTCAGCAATGCACACTGCCACTACATCGAGCATGCCGCGGATCGAGATGCTGGGGCTCGCCGGGGCGTTGGGGGATTCGGCGAGCCGGCGTGGGTTGCGGTCGATCAACGCTGATGCGGTGGCCGTCGCGACCGACGCGGTGACCGGGGCGACAGCGTTCGTCGTCGCCGACGGTGTCGGGGATCATCTGCTTGCCGCAAGAGCGGCGCGCATGGTTGCCTCGACCGCGGCGCGGGTAGGTGCGCGCGACGGGGCTCGAGCGGGAATTCTTGTGGCGCAACAGGAATTGCTGGACGAGTTTCCGGAGCCGTCGGCCGACAGTGTGCTCGTCGTCGCGGTGCTGCCCGCCGCAGGTCAGCCGGATCGGCCCTGCGAGGTGGCGTGGGTCGGTGATTGTCGCGCGTATCGGTGGAACGGGCGGGTGCTGCACCAGATCACCACCGACCACACCGTCGCCGAGTTATGGCGAGCCCGTGGGCTCGTTCCTCCACCACGGATGAACCATCTCGTCACCACTTCGGCGCGCACCGTGCGTCCGGCCGATATCGGTTACGCCGCGACCGGATCGAGCACGGGCAGACTGCTGCTGAGCACCGATGGCGTGCACAAGCCGCTCGGCATCGCTACGATCAAATCCTTACTCGCGGACGGCAACACAACCGGGACCATCGCGAACACCTTGGTTGACACCGCCCTCCGCACCGGAGGAACCGACAACGCCACCGCCCTTGTCGCGGACTACCGTCCCCCGGTGCCGAACATCTCATGAGCCATTCCCACCCGCCCGTCGGCGCGGTCCGGCGTAGAGCTCGATCTCTGCCCACCTCGCCGTCTCGCCACAGCTCCGTCTGCACTTCGGCGATTTGGCCGGGCCCGGAAGCCATCGTCATCTGCCGGTGCGTAGTCGATACGGCGTGGTTGCGCACCGTGCCGTCGACGACGTTGCTCCAGATCGACGCGCCAGCGCAGCCGGTCAGGCGTCTAGGCCGGCGGTGAAATAGATGACATCGCCGCGGTACATCCTCGGCTGGTAGGCGCTGCGCAGCAGCACCAAGCGCGCTGCCCCGTCGAGGATTCGGGTGACCCTATCGGGCGCCGAAGGAGGCGAACGGCTCGGGGACATCGGTCATTTTCTGCGGGACCGCGACCGATCCACGTCCGAGACGTTGCCGTGGTCGCCGGCTCGTTCGCCGAGGAGACCGCCGATCAGCCCGGCCCGGTACCTGCTCGGCATCGCCGGTCGCCGTTCCGGGTGGGTCCGCTATGTAGCTGTCCATCATTGCGAGCAGCGCGACGTGCTCTCCGTCGCGCCGCAACTGCACCACGATTTCGTACGCGGTGACGCGGCCGAACAACCAGCCGAGTAGGTGGTAGGGCCGTTCGGCTGTGTCGAGCGGATCAGCTCGACATGCCGGGCTGCAGGTGAGTTCGCGCTGGTCGGCGGGATCGCCGGTCGGATTCGCGACAAGGGCGAGGTGTTCCGATGCGAGCTGCTCTCTCGGGTGGCCCAGCGGCCCCACTGAAGGCATTCAAGTCCTTCGGGGCCGTGCGCCCGAGATCGAGCCGCTAGCGATCCGGCGGGAACCGGCCGGCTGACGGCTCCCTCTTCTATAACCTGCTCTACGAGTTGTTTCGCGGCAGCATGTCCTGGGCGTGCACATCGAAGCCTGAATCGCAGGAGCGTGAATGGAGTTGGCGGATGGTGGTGTCCGAGACGCGGCGGCGCGGCGGTGGACCGTCACGATCACTCTGGCGACCGTGACGGTGGTCGTTGTGGTGCTCGGCATCGTGTTGCTGCCCAGAATCACCGGCGACCGGCCGCCGTTCGACCCGGCCGCCGTTCCCGGCACTCAGGTTGTTTGGGTGACCGCGCCGGTCGGCGCCGACCATGGGACGTTGCAACTGTGGCAGCGAAACAGGCTCCGGCACTGGGAACGCACGTTCACGGTGCCGGCATGGGTCGGCGCGGAAGGGATTTCGAAGGAAGCCGAGGAAGGCGCCAGCTACACACCGGAGGGTACGTTCGCGTTGACCGAAGGTTTCGGCCGGTTGCCCGACGTGGACGCGAAACTACCCTACCTGTCGGTCGACTCGTCGAACACCTGGTGGTGGGTATCCGACACGAAAAGTCCGCTGTACAACCAGAAATTCCAATGCGCCGAGGCCGACTGCCCGTTCGACACCACTTTGAGCGAGAACCTCGGGAGAACCGAGCCGCAATACAACTACGCGCTGGTCATCGACTACAACCGCTTCCCTGTCGTGCCGAAGAAGGGCTCGGCCTTCTTCGTCCACGTCGAAGCCGGTAAGGCAACCGCAGGCTGCGTCGCGGTCGCCGACGAAGTCATGCGTAGCCTCCTGACCACCCTCCAACCCTCGAGGAAGCCGGTCATCGGCATGTACTCCACCTGATCACCCTTGGGCAGGCCGGATTCGCATTCGGGCGGCGAAGAGCTTGCCTGACCAGAGGGTGATCGACGAATGGCTACGACTCATCGATGATCACGTCCAACGGCAGCCCGTTCAGCCGGATCCTCTAGTAGTCAGCTCTTTCCGGCGCCGAAAGACATCGCTGAATCGCTGGGCATAGAACGGATGCGCCACAGGGTGTCCGGCGGCGACCCTGCGGCATCGACGGCTCACCGCCTGGCTGGACAGCGAAGTGGCGATTACGTCCTCTGATCAGGCCGTCGAATTTTGCTCGCGCTGATTGTGTTTGGTGGCAGACGCGCCGGGATGGCGGATAATCCATGCGGCACGACCGCACCTGGATGGCCGTTCGGCGCCGACGGAGCCACCAGCATCCGCCCGGTGCCACTACGGACTCGTTCGGGGCGCGGTCGGCACGGCGCGGTAGACGACATCCTTTTCGGCCTCCGCGCCGGGCTCGCCACGGTGCTGTAGCTACACCGGATTGTCCGCACGACCACGTCAGGAGCACATGTGACCACTTCCCTCGCGGTGAATCTCAAGCACACCCGCGAAATCCATCCCGACATCGATGTGCCGCTCATTCGGGATGCCATCCATCCGGACCGAGCGCTGTGGTCACCCGCGGAACTGCACAAGCTGACCAGCGAGGTGGCCGGTGAATTGGCGACGCCGCTGCTGGATATCGTGCGGTTCGGCGCCCAGGAACGCTGGTGGACCCGACTGGCACTGACCATGGGCGTCGAACTGTGGCTGCTGTCGTGGGCTCCGGGACAGGGCACCGAACCGCATGACCATGGCGGCGCAGCCGGTGCGTTCACCGTCTCCATCGGCGAACTCAGCGAGGAATACCTGCACACCGGTGGGCCGGTCCGGACCGCGGAATGGCAAGCCGGCGACACGGTCGCATTCGGACCCGATCGGGCGCACCAGCTCCGCAACCGCAGCGCGCGCCCCGCAGCGTCAGTGCATGCGTACTCCCCACCGCTGCGGCCGGTCCGTGAGTACCGCAGTCTCACAGACTTCGCGGGTGCATGAGCGAGCGCAGCGAGCGAACGATGAGTACAGCCGAGCATCGCTCGGTCATGATGGAGTCGAGCGCCAGCGAGGCGGAGTCATGAGCGAGCGCAGCGAGCGAACGATGAGCACAGCCGAGCATCGCTCGGTCATGATGGAGTCGAGCGCCAGCGAGGCGGAGTCATGAGCGAGCGCAGCGAGCGAACAACAGGTACAGCCGAGCACCGCTCGGTCATGATGGAGTCGAGCGCCAGCGAGGCGGAGTCATGAGCGAGCGCAGCGAGCGAACAACAGGTACAGCCGAGCACCGCTCGGTCATGATGGAGTCGAGCGCCGGCGAGGCGGAGTTATGAGTGAGCGGAGCGAACGATGAGCACAGGCGCCCAGGAGATGGTCGCCCTGGCCCGGGCACAGCTGGATCGGGTCGCCCCGGAGCAGGCGGCGGCGTTGCAGACCGACGGAGCACTCGTGGTGGATATTCGGCCGTACGCGAACCGACTTGCCGAGGGAGAGATTCCTGGTGCGGTGGTGGTCGAGCGGATCGTGCTGGAGTGGCGCCTCGACCCGGCCGGCGAGCACCGGCTACCGAGTATCACCGCGGATACTCCGGTGGTGATTATGTGCAACGAGGGCTACGCGTCCAGTCTCGCCGCGGCCGACGCACGCCGCCTCGGCTTGCGTCACGTCACCGACCTCATCGGTGGATTCCGGGCGTGGAAGGCAGCCGGGTTGCCAGTAGCGCCGGGAGGAACGCAAGCGGTGCCGTAGTGAACGGTTCCCGACAGGCACGACCGCCGACTCGACCCGGTCGCCTCGGTGACCTCCTCTGGTCGGCGAGGTTGTTGCGGTGGCTCTAGGCTGTGCCGGTGTTACTCAGGCCAGGAGCCCGGTTCGCGGAATATGTCGTCCGAGCGCCACTGGGACGTGGCGGCAGCAGCGAGGTGTACCTCGCAGAGGATCCGGAACGGTCGAGGGCGGTGGCGCTGAAGGTCCTGCGTGGCGCCGACAGCCGGTCGGAGGCGGCGAGGGGCCGGTTTCGCGACGAGTTCGATATCGCGCATGCGTTGCATCACCCGAATATCGTGCAGGTGTATGCGCATGGTGAGTCCGAAGGCTTGTTATGGCTCGCGGCCGAGTACGTCGATGGTGTAACCGCAGCTGCGCTGGACCCGGCGCCACATGAGAGTCCGGATCTCGCGCTGGTGCTGGATGTGCTCACCGGTATCGCGGAGGGTCTGGACTACGCGCACGCGCGGGGTGTGGTTCACCTCGATGTCAAACCGTCGAACATCCTTGTTGGCCGTGGCGATCCGGTGACCGTGCTGCTTACCGATTTCGGGACGGCTCGCCGATGGGAGGGGGTCGAGCCGGTGGCCCCCGGTGGCTTCGTGGTGGGGTCGGTTCCCTATGCGGCGCCGGAATTGTTGCGGGGCGAGAAGCTGTATCCGGCGACGGATCAGTACTCGCTCGCGTGCTCGGCGGTCGAATTGCTCACCGGTCGCCCGCCGTTCTTACGGTCGACTCGGTTCGCGATCGCAGAAGCGCAGTTGCATAAGCATCCGCCCGACGTCTCGTGGCGTCGACGCTGGATCCCGCACGCGGTCGACTCGATCCTGGACAAGTCGCTGGCCAAGGATCCGTTCGCGCGATATGCCACCTGCGCGGAGCCGATCCGGCTGATCGCGCACGCGTTGCGTGGGATCGAGCCATCCGAATGACCCCGAGCGTAGTGCGGGCCGATACAGATCCCGAACGGCGAAGGACGCGAGAGTTCGTACACCGGGCTCGGGGTCGTCCTCGAATTCGACGGTGGCGTCGCGGTGGCCTCCGGCTCGCCGGGGTGGCCTGGCTGATCCGCGCCGGCAGCGGTTCTTTCCGTTCCGCAGTCAGGGTCGGTCCGCCAATTCCCGCCCGGATACTGATCCCACCGCGGAGACGCCGGGGAATCTTCGGCGGATCTGGGTGATGCAGCGGAGGACCTCATGCAGTTCGGTCCGGAGTCGACGCAACTCCGTAGTGCGTCCTGCAGGACCGGATGGTCCTGCACGTTTCATCGCTTCGATGAAGTAGGCCAACTCGTCTGCTTCCGCGACCAGCAGGTTGAAAAACACTGTGGCCTGGGCCTTGTCAGCGTAGTCGTTCACTGTCGGCTCATGTCACCTCGAGGTTTCGGACAGTTCTCGTCCGGCGCGGCGTTCGACGAGTAGCGGGACGAACTCGCGCACCGGCGCGCCCACGAAGCGTTTGTGGATTCGTTGGACAACCGACGCGATGGTGTCAGCGGTTAGCTCTGGATGGCATGTCGTGAGTCGCGCGACGACATACCGGATCTGTGTAGCCTCGTCGTTTTGCATGGCTCGGTCCCTGCTCGGTGGTTTGTATGCAAACAAGCACGCCGACCTGCATCATGGCTTCCCCCGGCAGCGACCGCACGGCCTTGACGGGGCGTCTCGATGCTCTGCGGCACTGTCTTGCTGTACGCCCTGAGTCGCACGGCAAGACAGTGACTTCGTGACGGACCGGCGTGCGCTGAACTGCTAGACCGTCACGCTATAAAATGTACCGTTGCTTGACGGTACGATCAATGGCGGCGCACGAGCCCCAACTGCTGGCCGAGCTGAGACCACCGGCAACCATCGCAGCAATGCCCGAACAGATATGCGCGAATCCGGCTGCGCCGCAAGCGGATAGCTGCCGCCGACCCCATGCGGCCTTCAAATTTTGCGACGGCGAACGTGATGGACCATCAACATGGCTGGCACGCAGCGGAATCCGGCCGCGGGCATCCCCTGGCACCCCCACGCCATGCCACAGGCTCGAGTCAGAGCCAACGCTCGACACAAATTTCTTGTTTCCCAGAAGCAAATAATATAAAATTGTTTCATGGAAGCAAACAAAGAACAGGTATCCGAGCTGGCTCGCACGACCAGCCGCTTCGCGGAGGCAATGCGCCAGGGGACTTCCAGGGCCTATGACCCAGTCCGGGTCGGGGTGCTCCAGTCGGCCGCCGAGGACGGCCCGCTGCGGGCCGGTGAGGTCGCCGAGCGACTGGATGCGTTGCCGTCCTCGGTCACCCGGCATGTCAAGGCACTCGCCGACGCGGGGCTGGTGACCACCACCCCGGATCCGGCCGACCGGCGGGCAGTCCTGGTCGAGGCGACCGAGGCGGGCCGAGCCGAGCTGCGGCAGTTCCTGCAGATCGGTGACCAGGTTTTCGGCGCGGTGGTCGCCGACTGGAGCGCCGAGGACGTCGTCGCTCTCACTGGCCTGCTCGACCGGCTGATCGAATCCTGGGCCCGGCTCGGGACCGAACACCAAGACCGGGCAAACACCCGGCGCGGCAACCCCTTCGGCTGGAGCCGGGGCTGACGACATCCGCGTCGCCATCGAAAGGAAATACTGATGTCCACCAGAACTCCGCTGCATGTACTCGTCGCAGGTGGCGGGATCGGCGGCCTCGCCCTTGCCAACGGGCTGCGCAAAGCAGGTGTCAGCGTTGCGGTCTACGAGCGCGACCGGCATCGGACCGACCGGATCCAAGGATTCCGCATCCACATCAATCCAGCTGGTAGCCGCGCGCTGCAGGAACTCCTCTCGCCCGAGCTGTACCGAGCGTTCACCGAGAGCTCAGGCAAGGGCGGCAACGGATTCGGCTTCGTCACTGAGCAGATGAAGGAGCTGGTCAGCCTCGCCCCTGAGGCCGCCGCCGGCCCGGGCGAGGGCGGGCACTACGGCATCAGCCGGATCACTTTGCGACAGATCCTGCTCGCCGAACTCGGCGACCTCGTGCAGTACGACAAGGCCGTCACCGGATACCGGCAGCTGCGCGACGGCCGGGTCGAGACCCACTTCGCCGACGGCACTTCGGCAATCGGTGACGTACTGGTCGGCGCCGACGGTGGAACCTCTCGCGTGCGAGCACAACTACTGCCGCATGCCGAGCGGGTGGACACCGGAATCGCCACTGTGGCCGGTAAGTTCGCGCTCACCGCGGAAAGCCGGGCGAAAATCGCACCTGAGTTCGTGAATTCGCCGCTGTCTGTCCTGCCGCCGAAGAGCTGCGGTATGTTCATCGCCCCACACGAATTCGAGCGGCCTGCGGCCGAGCGGATCGGTGGCAACGACGGTGCCGCCGAGCTGGTCCCCGGCGCTCTCTTCGACAACACCGAGCCCTACGTGTTCTGGGCGTTCGCTGCCAAACGCGCGGACTACGCCACCGACCGTGAGCTGGAATCGCTCAGCGGGCAGGAACTGCACGAGCTCGTCGACCGAATGATCGCGGGTTGGTCGCCGCAGTTGCGTCGACTGGTCGGCGAATCCGCCACCGACACGGTCACCCTCATCCCGATCCGCACCTCGGTTCCGGTCGAGCCGTGGGAGACGACCGCGGTCACCCTGCTCGGCGACGCCGTGCACAGCATGACCCCGTTCCGCGGTATCGGCGCCAATATCGCACTGCGCGATGCCCAGCTGCTGTGCGCGAACCTCGTCGCCGCCGACCGTGGCGAGCTGCCGGTGCTCCGGGCCATCCACGGGTACGAGGCCCAGATGATCGACTACGGATTCGCAGCGGTACGCGCTTCGCTCACCACGGCGAACCAGACGGTGTCCGACAGTCGCGTCGCGCGGGTCATGGCGAGGGCGGTGTTCCGCGTCGCCCGATCGGTTCCGGCGCTGAGGCGAAAGATGTTCGCCGAGCTGGGCACCGACTGACAGTCTCCGTATCGAGGAATCGGCCGCGGGAGTCGGGGGCACTCCACTTCCGAACCAGGTGAATCTCGGGGATCATCCGGATCTGCAGTTGCAGGCCCGAGTGCCGTCCCGGCGGCGTGTCTCGCGAGGAGATCAGGTCGAACGGGCAACGCTCCAGGCACCGAACCCGATACTGGTCGTGTAGGCCTGCTGTCTCGATGCTCCGTACGAGCTGTCCGGGACGCGACGCAACGTGAATCAAGGGGGGGTCCGGCGATGACCAAGATCAAGAATCTGAATCCGCTTCCGATGGCAGACATCGGCGGCTCGGATCTCTTCATCCCGTTCAGGATGCCGAGCGGTGACGTCGGGTTCATCCCTGGTGACACGTTCGCGGGCACCGAGCCCGCGGTAGGCGGCCCGAACTGGCGTTCGCCGATGCTGCTGCGAAGCAACACCCACGACATGGCCGAACCGATCGAGTTCCAATCGGCCGCACGCGGCGCTCGACAGCTGTGGGATTACGTCCACGACAACCCGGAATTCTCGACCGTATTGCCCTGTGACGCCATAACCATCGGTAGCCGAATCTATTTGTGGGTGATGGTAACCCAGGGCCTGGGGAATGAGCGGTGGTGCGAGATCCACTATTCCGACGACAACGGGGAGAGCTGGGCCGACACCGCAGTTCGATGGTCGACCAGTGCGTTCGGTGGCAAACGCACCATGATTTCCTGGGAGCGCGGTGGTGACGGTTACGTCTACATCATCTCCACCGGAGGGCTTGCCCGCAACAAGAACATGCTGTTGTGGCGGGTGCGCGAGAATCATGCCGACCTCACCAATCCGGCCGCCTGGCAGGGGTGGGGCTGGAACGGCCAGAACTGGGGCTGGGGCCGAGATCCGGGCAGCGATCCGCGACTGGGCATCCTGGCCGATGGCACCAGGCTCGGTGAGATCGGGCTTCGCCGGATACAGGGGAACTGGGTGATGTCCGGTTTCGACGCCGGCGCTTACAGTGCCTTCGTGAAGGTGGCCGGGAACATCACCGACAATTGGCGGACGGCCAGGACGTACCGGCCGGTGAAGGGGTCGCCGTGGGTACTGGGCGGCCCAGATATCGTGCCCCGCCTCTACGGCTGTTATGTCCACCCTGACAGCAGGTTCGACGGCGCATTTTGCATGATCGTGAGCGAGTGGGCTGAATCCGGTAACCCCTATCGCGCAATGCAATTTCGAATCTTCGGCATCTGGTCGGCCGTTCCGATCGCCTAGACCCATCAGATCCGACCCGGCCCGAGTGACGACTGTCGGGCGGCGCGCCTCCCATCGCGCCGCCCGCGACCGGCATCAAGCCATGGCCGGGGTCATCACCGCGATATCTCGCCCCACAGCATCCGTGCCTCAGCCGGGCTTGTGCAGGCGACTGTCCTGCGGTTGTCGAGCCGGAGTTGCCGAAGAGTCGTCAGCATTCGTTCATGAACCTTTCGAGGATCGGGCAAACGACGGACAGTGCGTACGGGTGGGTCATCTCGAGGTGACGAGCGTCGACGACCATGTTGTGAATATCGCCCGCGATGTAAGGTCGCCACGTCTGTGCCACAGCATCGTGGTCTACGCGGTCTTTTCCTGCCGTAAAGAAGACCAGGTCTCCGTCGAAGACTCCCGGCCGGTAGTCGTGCGCGATGCCGCTCGCGGTCTCGAAGCTCTCCATCACCCGATCGGCCTGGTCGGCGGTGAACATTCCGGTTCCGGTCACCTGGTCACGAATGACCGCCCATGCTTGCTCGGGGGTCTCCGCCGTCACCTCGTCGCCGAGGTCGAACAGCTCTCGCCAGCCGCCGAGCAGGTCGGCCATCAACTGTCCGGGCGCGGCCTCCTCCTCGGTGGTGATCGTCGACGCGGCCAGCTCCTCCTCGGAACCGGCGGCGCTGTCCAGCATGGCCAGCATGCCGACCTGCTCACCATCGCGCTGGAGTCGTACCGCCATGGCATGCGCGATCGCACCGCCCAACGACCATCCGAGCAGGTGATACGGGCCGCTCGGCTGTGCTCGGCGAATCTCGGCCACATAGCGTTCGGCCAGTTCGTCCACGGAGTCCGCAGGTGGTTCGCCCTCGACCACGTGCGGATCCTGCAAGCCGTAGATCGGCCGATCCTTGTGCAGATGTTCGACCACGCCGCCGTAGGACCACGCCAACCCGCCCGCAGGGTGCACGCCGAATACCGCGGGCTTCGGGCCGCTCGCACGCAGCGGAAGCAACACTTGCAGACCGGAGCCGCCCTCAGCGTCGTCGGCTCTGACCGCCAACGCCTTCGGCGTCGCATCGTCGAACATCCACGGCAATGCGATCGTCACACCGCGAGCACGCAGCTCGGTCACCACCATTGTGGCCAGCAGCGAATTGCCACCCAGGTCGAAGAACCCGTCCGATGCCCCGACCCGCTGGACTCCCAGGACCTGGGCGTAAACGTCGCTGATCACTTTCTCCGTATGAGTCCGGGGCGCGACGAACTCATGCGCCGGTACGTCGAAATCGGGAGCGGGCAATGCCTTTCGGTCGAGTTTGCCGTTGACCGTCAACGGCAGTTCAGGCAAGACCATGATCGCCGACGGCACCATGTAGCTCGTCAACACCTGAGCAGCGGTCTCCCGGACCTCGCCCGGATCGACCTGCTGACCGTCGACACCCACGACATAACCGATCAGCTGATCCACGCCACGATCATGACGATGCACTGCCACCGCCGCCCGTGTGACGAGCGGATGGCGGAGCAGCGCCGACTCCACCTCTCCCATTTCGATCCGGAAACCGCGCAACTGCACCTGCGCGTCGGCCCGGCCGACGTACAGCAGCTCCAGCCCGGTCGCGGTCTTCCGCCACCGGCCGACATCCCCTGACCGATACAACCGGACACCATCCGGATCGAACGGGTTCGCCACGAATCGACCCGCCGTCAACGCCGGAGCTCCCAGGTAGCCACGCGAAAGTTGGCCACCTGCCACATAGATTTCCCCAGCGACGCCGATCGGCACCGGATGCAGCCGGTCGTCGAGCACATACACCTGCAATCCTGGCAGCGGCGATCCGATCCCGGCCACACCCGCCGCACCGACCTCGCAGAATGTCACATGCACAGTCGTCTCGGTGATCCCGTACATGTTCACCAATCGCGGCGATTTCGGCTCGTGCGCCGCGAACCAGCCGGTCAACCGCGACGCATCCAACGCTTCACCACCGAAAACGACATATCGCAAAGCGAGATCGCCAGCAGGGCAACCGGATTCCTGATACACACGCTCTGCCTCGGCGAACCCGTAGAACGCCGACGGGGTCTGACTCAACACCGTCACGCGCTCCCGCGCCACGACGTCCACCAACGCCTCCGGCGACCTGGACGTGTCGTAATCGACAACGACCAGTTTGCCGCCGGACAGCAATGCGCCCCAGATTTCCCAGACCGTGAAATCGAAAGCGTACGAATGGAACATCGTCCACACGTCACCGGCGCCGACGTCGAATCGCTCGGCCGCGTTGGTGAACAACGTGACCACTTCTCGATGGCTCACCGCGACCCCCTTCGGGCGGCCTGTGGACCCCGAGGTGTAGATCACGTAGGCGACATTGTCCGGGCGTACACCCGACACCACCGGATCGGAACTATTAGCGACGGCGTCCACGCAATCCTCGACGAGCACCACCGGCGCCGCGTACTCCGGTACCGCCGACACCATGTCAGCCGACGTCAATACGGCTGCCGGGCCTGCGTCGTCGAGCATGAACTGCAATCGCTCCTGCGGATAGGCCACGTCCAGCGGCAGATACCCCGCGCCCGCTCGCAGCACTCCGAGCAGGCCCACGATCAGCTCGATCGACCGCGGCAAGGCCACTGCCACCAGCGATTCCGGTCCCACGCCGTGCTCGGTCAGCCGAGCGGCCACCACGGCGGAGCGCTGATCCAGCTCCGCGTAGGTCAGCTGCGACTCACCATGAGTAACCGCAACCGCATTCGGCTGTGCGACCGCGCGGGCAGCGAACAGCTCCGCGAGCGTCGCGTCCGTGACCCCGACGCCGTCGTCCCCGGCCGCAGCCAGCAATTCGCCCCGCTGCACCGGATCCACGAGATCGATATCGCCGACCACGACCCGCGGATTCGCGGTCACCTCCTCCAGGATCCGCACATACGCATGCGCGAACCGACTGATCGTCTCCTCGACGAAGAGGTCGGTGGCAAAGGTCAGTCGTCCTATCATGCCGGCCGGACGCCCCTGGTCGGTGAACCGTTCGACAAGCTTCACGCTCAGGTCCGCCTGCGCCTGCTCGAAACCGTTCTCGACGGGCTCGACGGTGAGGCCCGGCAGCTCCAACGCGGCCTTACTCAGATTCTGGACGTCGAGAATCACCTGGTACACCGGAAGATGCGCGGTGGACCGTGGCGGATTCAGTGCCTCGACGATCTGCTCGAAGGGCACATCCGCATGTGCGAACGCGGCCAGGTCCGTCTCACGCGTCGCGACGAGCAATTCAGCGAACGGCTGCTGCGACAACACCCGCGACCGCAACACGACCGTGTTGACGAACATGCCGATCAGATCGTCGAGTTCGCGCTCCCCGCGGCCGGCCACCGGTGTGCCCACCGCGACGTCGTCGACGCCTGCCAGCCTGGACAGCAGGACGGTCAACGCGGCGTGCAAGACCATGAAAGCCGTCACGTTCGCCTCGCGCGCGACCGCGTCGATCCGCGCCCGCAACTGGGCAGAAATCTCGAATTCGACTGCGGCGCCGCGCATGGACGCGACCGGTGGTCGAGGCAGGTCGGTCGGCAACTCGAGCAACTCGGCCAGCCCGCCGAGCGTGTCTTTCCAGAATCGCAGCTGTCGGGACATCAGCGAGTCGGGATCGTGCTCATCGCCGAGCACCTCGCGCTGCCACAACGAGTAGTCCGCGTACTGGACCGGAAGGACCGGCCACATCGGCTCTGTCCCTTCCCTACTCGCCTGGTAGGCCGCTGCCACGTCCCGTGCGAGCGGCATCATCGACTGTCCGTCGGCGCAGATGTGATGCACAGTGATCACCAAAACGTGATCACGGGCACCGAGGGCGAACACCTCGACAGACAACGGAGGCGCCTGTGTCACATCGAAGCTCGCCGAGACGGCGGCGGCGGCCCGCTCCATGACATTCTCTTCGTCAACCCCGACCGGAGTCAGTACCGGTGCGACGTCTTCGACCGGCACCACGACCTGATGAGGCGTTCCGTCGGTCATCGGGAACTTGGTGCGAAGCGACTCGTGCCGGTCGATGACCAGTTCGCACGCACGCCGCAACGCATCGATGTCGAGCTCGCCTTTGAGCCGAATCACCAGCGGGATGTTGTATGCGCCGACCGAGGTGTCGAACTGATTGAGGAACCACATCCGCTGTTGTGCAGGCGAAAGCGGCACAAGAGCAGGCCGAGTTCGTGGTATCAGCGGTACTCGAACGCTCCGATCGAAAGTAGCCAGACGAGCGGCGAGCTCGGCGACAGTAGATGCTTCGAACAGGTCCCGGACACCGATGCTCACTTCGAGTGCCGTGCTCAACTGGGCAATCGCCCGCGTTGCCGACAGCGAATTGCCACCGAGGTCGAAGAAGCTGTCGGTTGCTCCTATCCTTTCGATGCCCAAGACGTTCCCGAACACCTCCGCGACGCGCCGCTCGGTATCGTCGCGCGGGGCGATCCACTCCCGGCCGTCCGAGAATTCCGGCTTGGGAAGCGCCAGGCGGTCGAGCTTGCCGGTCGTGGTGAGCGGGAGTTCGGCGAGAACCATGAACGCGTCGGGCACCATGTGCGAGGGCAACCGCAACCGTGCGGTAACCCTGACGTCGCTTGGATCCACATCCTCGTCGCTGACGAGGTAGCCGACGAGGCGGTCGATGCCGCGCTCGTCCTTCCGCAACGCGACGACCGCGTGTTCTACCCCGGGATGTCCGGCGAGGACGGCTTCGATTTCGCCGAGTTCGATACGTTGACCGCGGATTTTGACTTGGAAGTCGGTGCGGCCGAGGTATTCGAGGGTGTGATCGGTGGTCCAGCGTGCCAGGTCGCCGGTGCGGT
Organism: Nocardia sp. 2TAF39; assembly: GCF_052114905.1. Taxonomy (NCBI): domain Bacteria; kingdom Bacillati; phylum Actinomycetota; class Actinomycetes; order Mycobacteriales; family Nocardiaceae; genus Nocardia; species Nocardia sp. 2TAF39. Next base: position 82,066 of record NZ_JBFRFQ010000008.1, on the reverse strand, counting down.
ACATCCGTGCGCCCGCCGCACCGAACGGATTCGCCACGAACGCCACCGCCGTTGTCGCAGGCCGGTTCACATATCCACGTGCCAGCTGCACACCTGCGACGTACAGCTCCCCCACTACCCCGACCGGCACCGGCCGCAACCATGCATCCAGCACGACAGCTTCGACACCACGGATCGGCCCACCGATGGTGACCAGCTCGCCGACACGCAACGGGCCGCTGATTCCGACCAGGATCGTGGTCTCGGTCGGCCCGTACCCGTTGAACAGCCGCCGCCCCGGCGCCCACACCGCGACCGTATCGGCCGATACCGCCTCCCCACCGGCCACGAGCACCTGCAACGAATCCAATCCGGCAGGCGACATCGTCGCCAACACACTCGGTGTCACGAACGCGTGCGATACCTGATGCGTGCGTATCAACTCCGCCAACTCCGCGCCGGCGAACACATCCGCCGGCGGCACCACCAGCGAAGCGCCATTCGCGTGGGCCCACAGCACCTCGAGAACCATCACGTCGAAACCCGGAGCCGCCACCTGCAGCACCCGCGACCCACTGTCCAGCCGGAAACGGTCACGCTGCTCGGCCGAGAAATTGGCCAACCCCTCGTGCGGGACCACAACGCCCTTCGGCGTCCCGGTCGAACCCGAGGTGTAGATCACGTATGCCGCATCCCGAACATGCAGCGCACGCACGCGATCCGCATCGGTAACAATCGCCGACGATCGAGACGAGATCGACGCCTCGGTGTCCGGATCGTCGAGAACCATCGGCCGGACCCGGTCAGGAAGCAGGTTCCGCGATGTCTCGATCGTCATCGCGACCCGCACGCCGGAGTCCGCAATCATGTGTGCGACGCGCTCGGCCGGGTTCCGAGGATCGACCGGCACGATCGCAGCGCCCGCCTTGGTCACGGCCCACACCCCGACCGCGAACTCCAACGAACGCGGGATCGCCAGCGCAACCTGATCCCCCGGGCCGACACCCCAACCGATCAACTCGCGCGCCACCCGGTTCGACCACTCGTCCAACTCGGCGTAGGACACCGTGCGCTCGCCCGAAATCAATGCCACCGCAGCAGGGTTCACATCCACGCCGGCAGACAGCAACTCCGGCAGCACGCGCGGCGCCTCGGCACTACCACCCGAGGCCGGCACCAATTCACACCGCTCACCAGCCGACAACAGGTCGACCGCGCCGAGCCGCGCTTGCGGATCGGTCGTGATAGCGCGCAGAACGGTTTCGACGCGGGCGGCAAGACCGGACGCCGTCACCGCATCGATACGGGACTGCTGGTAGCGGATTCGGACGTGCAACTCGTCGGTCTGGTGCGCCTGAACGGTGATCGGGTAGTGCGCAGCGTCACTTCCTTCCGCCGAGACCACCCGCATACCGTCGATGTCGGCGTCGCCGAGGCCGCTACTGTCGACTGGATACGACTCGAAGACGACAAGCGTGTCGAACAACTGGGCAGCGCCCACGGCCGACATGATCTGCGACAGTTCGACGTAGTGATGGTCGAGCAGACGGGTGTTGTCCGCCTGCAATCGGTTCAGCGCGTCCTCGATGGTCCAGTCCCGGCACACGTTCACACCAATCGGAACCGTGTTGATGAACAGGCCGATCATCGACTCCACGCCCGGCAGTTCGGCGGGACGCCCGGAGACCGTGCTACCGAACACCACACGTTCGACGCCGAGCAGGTTCCCCAGGACCACCGCCCAGGCGAACTGCACAATCGTCGCCATCGTCACCGCTTGTGCCCGAGCGAACTCCACCAACTCCGCCGTGACGGCGCGATCGAGAACAATCGCGAGATCGATCGGTATATCTACGGTCGTGTCCGTACGCGAGTCCGCGATCAGCGTGGGTTCGGTGAAATCGCGCAGCACATCTCGCCAGGCTTCGATGCCTGTGGACCACTCGCGCCGGTCCAGCCATTCCAGGTAATCACGGTACGACGCCACCGCAGGCAACAGATCCGCCTGAGTGTCCACCGCGTACAGGCCGATCAGCTCACGCCACAGCAGAGGCAACGACCAGCCGTCCAGCAGGAGGTGGTGTGCCGTCAACACCAGCCGGAAGTCTTGCGGCGCTATAGCAACGATCAGGAATCGCAACAGCGGCGGATCCGCGGGATCGAATGTGACCGCCCGCTCGGCCGCGATCAGCTCATCCAGTTCCATCGGGCTGTCGGTCAAATCGACGCTGCGCCAGCACACGGCGGTGTCGGCGGGAACAACCTGCACAGGAACGCCGTCGGCCGTGCGGGTGAAGGCGGCGCGCAGGTTGAGATGGCGCTCGAGCAAGGCTGTCGCAGAACGCTCGAACCGGCTCTCGTCGACTTCGCCGGCCAGGGCCAGCACCGATTGTGCCGTGTAAACGTCGAGTTCGCCTGCGGCGAGTTCGGCGTGGAACAGCAGCCCCGCCTGCAACGGCGCCAGCGACCACACGTCGGACAGCGGTCCGTACCGGTCGGCGAACGCGTCCAGGTCGGACTGGGTGACATCGACGAGCGGAACGTCTGCTCGGGAGAGTCCCCAGTCATCGTTCGCGCGGGCCGCTGTGGCGATCCCGGTCACGGCGTCTACCCATTCGCCGACGAGTTCGGCCACGTCATCGTGGTCGAGCAACCGCGAGGCGTAGCCCACGTGCGCCGACAGCTCAGGTCCGGCCTCCGCGTCCACGAGGTTCACGTCGATCGTGATGGCGGCTGCCGCAGGCATTTCCGGATCGAATGCCGCCCGTCGATCGAACTGCTCGTCGGTCGGAATCCACGCGACATCCGACAGCGTTGTGAGATCGACACCGACGCGGCCGAGATTGTTGAAGCTGATCTGCGGCTCCGGCGACGCTGCGAGCCGGTCGGCCGTGTCGGTGTTCAGATAGCGCAGCAGACCGTAACCAATCCCCTTGTCGGGGATGTCGCGCAACTGGTCTTTCACAGACTTCACCGCCGCGCACAGGTCAGCGTCCTCGATTCCGCTCAGGTCGAGCGCAACCGGATACGCGTTGGTGAACCAACCCACGGTGCGTGAGACGTCTGCTCCCGCGGCAATCTGCTCCTCACGGCCATGGCCCTCGAGCATGACTTTCACGCCCGCATGTGCGACACCGCGCCGCCTGCGCCAGCGTGTCACCGCCACGGCGAGACCGGCCAGTAGCGCATCGTCGACGCTGCCGCGAACAGCGTCGGGCAGCGCGACGAGCAACGCCGAGGTCACCTCCGGCGGGATGGACACCGCCAGATGCCGCACAGTCGACTGGGTGTCGACGGCGGGATCCAACACCGCACGGCCGAGCAGTGGATCGGCCCCCGCGCTCATCCGATGCCACAGCTCGAACTCGTCCACGCGACCCGCAGCGGCAGTCGCCAACGCGTGCGCCCACCGGCGCATGGATGTGCCCTCCGCGGGCAACTCCACCGGTCGCCCCTGCGTGATCTGCTGCCAGGCGGCCACGAAGTCGGGGATCAGGATTCGCCATGACACACCGTCGACAGCCAGGTGATGAATCACGATGAGGGCACGGGCATCGGCATCGACGCCCGATCCGGGAAGCAGACACACGACCTGCAGCATTCGGCCCTCGGCTGGATCGAGACGGTCGGATGCCTCGGCCAATGCCGCTTCCACCACGGCGGTGAAACCGTCGCTGCCTGGAACCTGGTCCGCACGGAATGTGCGGCTCGACACCGAACCCGCGGCATCGGCGGCGCTTTCGGGCAGCACGTCCAGCCGTCGTTCACGCAGCCTCGAGCGCAGCATGCCGTGCCGTTCGAGGATCGCCTGCACAGTCGCGGTCACGTCCTCGACTCGCGCGGCCCGCGGCAAGCGCACCAGCATCGACTGGGCGAACCGATCGGCGGCCCCGAGTCGATCGGTGAAGAAGGACACGATCGGCGTCAACGGGATTTCGCCGACACCACCCCCGGGCAACTCCTCGAGCGACACCCGTTCAGCGGCTTCGGCCACTCGCGCCAGCCCGCGAACGGTCTTGCGCTCGAAGATGTCCCGAGCAGTGACGATGACACCTGCGGACTTCAGTCGGGACGCCAACTGGATCGACATGATGGAATCACCGCCGAGGGCGAAGAACGAGGTTGTCGCGCCGACCGACGTAATTCCGAGTACGTCCGCGAAGACGGTGGCGATAGTGCGTTCCAGGTCGGTCGACGGCGCGACGGCATCATCTCCGGCGATCTCGAAGACGGGTTCCGGCAGCGCTTTTCGATCCACCTTGCCGGTCGAGGAGAGCGGCATGCGGTCGAGCACCGTGATTGTGGAGGGCACCATGTGCGTGGGCAACACGGCAGCCACATGATCGAGTACGGTGCTCGGTTCGACGACCGTTCCGAGTTCCGGCACGATGTACGCGGCGAGCACAGGTTGCCCGCCCGGTCCGCTGCGACTCACCGTCACAGCGGAGGCCACCCTCGGATGCGCGAGCAGCGCGGCGTCGATCTCGCCGAGTTCGATCCGCTGGCCACGAATCTTGACCTGGAAATCGATACGACCGATGTATTCGAGCGTGCGCTCTGCGGTCCAGCGGACGATGTCGCCGGTACGGTACATCCGGGAACCCGGACCACCGTATGGATTCGCCACGAACGCACCTGCGGTCGTCGCAGGCCGATTCAGGTACCCGCGCGCCAACTGGGCACCCGACAGGTACAGTTCGCCCGCTGTTCCGACCGGGACCGGCCGCAACCGGCCGTCCAGGACCATAGCCTCCGCACCGCGGATCGGACCGCCGATCGTGATCACGTCGGTGGCCTCGACCGGATCACTCATCGTGATCACGATCGTCGTCTCCGTCGGGCCGTAGATATTGTGCAACCGCCGGCCCGGTGCCCAGGCGGCGACGAGATCCGGAGCCACCATTTCGCCGCCGACGGCGAGCATCCGCACCGACTCGAGGTCGGCCGGCGACATCGTCGCCAACACACTCGGTGTCAGGAACGCATGCGACACCTGATGCGTCCGAATCAACTCGGCCAGCTCCTGGCCGCCGAACACGTCCGGTGGCGACACCACCAACGACGCGCAGGCCGCATGCGCCATCAACGCCTCGAGCAGGACCGCATCGAAGGCGGGCGCCGCTACTTGCAGCACACGCGATGTGCGGTCCACCCGATAATGATCACGCTGCTCGGCCGCGAAGTTCGCCAGCCCCTCGTGCGTGACCACGACACCCTTCGGGGTTCCGGTCGATCCGGACGTGTACACCACATACGCCGCATCCTGTATCTGCAGTGCGCGTGGGCGATCCGCATCCGTGACCGTGCCGCCGGGATGGGCTGCGGTCCCGGCGGCCGAACGCGGGTCGTCGAGCACAAGCCATCGGACACCGCCCGGCAGCGATGTGCGGGCAGCCGCGAGCGTAATCCCGACTTCGACACCGGAATCGTTCACCATGTGCGCGATCCGCTCCGCGGGATACCGCAGATCCACCGGGACGAACGTGGCGCCGGTCTTCGCTATCGCCCACATGGCGACGTGATAGTCGACCGACCGCGGCACGGCCAGCGCAACAAACGCTCCCGGTCCGACCTCCCCGGCGAGCAGGTGACGGGCCAGCTGGTTGGCTCGACGGTCGAGCTCCCCGTACGTGATGGTCTCGGTGTCCCCGATCAGGGCGATCGCGGAGGGGTCTGCTGCCACGGTCGACGCCAGCAGATCGGGAAGCAGACACGGACGCATGGTGTCGCCGCCGCGTGCCGGAAGCAGGCGTTCGGCCTCCTCGGCGCTGAGCAGCCCGATGTCCCCTACCGGCCGGGTCGGATCGGAGGTGACCGCTTCGAGGACGCGGATAAACCGCTCGGCGAGCGATTCGGCGGTCGATTCGACGAACAGATCTGTGGCGTAGATGATCTCGCCGTCGATTCCGGCGGGCCGATCGCCGTCCATGCGTTCGCTCACCAACACGGTGAGGTCGGTCTTGGCTTGCGCAATGCCGGGGTCGAGGATTTCGACACCGACACCGGGCAGCTCGAACCGTGCGGCGCGCGTGTTCTGCAAGCCGAACATCACCTGAAACAGCGGCGAATACGCGGTCGATCGTGGACGACCGAGGACGTCGACCAGCCGTTCATAGGGCACATCCGCGTGTGCGAGCGCCTCCAGGTCGACGCCGCGCACCTCCGCCAAAAGTTCCGCGAACGACCGGTCGTCGCGGACCTGCGTACGCAACACCACGGTGTTGACGAACATGCCGACCAGATCGTCCAACTCCCGCCTGCCACGACCGGCGACGGGGGTTCCGACCGAGACATCCTCGCTGTGCGCGGTGCGAGCCAACAGGATCGCCAACGCCGCATGCAGCACGACGAACACAGTGACGCCCGAACGGTGGGCCAGCCGCACGATGTCGTCGTGCAGCCGCGCCGGCATGCCGAAGCGAACGTTGCCACCGGCCATCGACATCGTGGCGGGCCGGGGCCGATCGGTCGGCAGGCCGAGCAGTTCCGGGGCATCGCCGAGCACCTCGGTCCAGTACGCGATCTGCCGCGCGGTCACTGACGTCGGATCGTCTTCGGAACCGAGCATCTCCTGCTGCCACATCGCGTAGTCCGCATACTGGACTTCCAACGGTTCCCACTGCGGTGCAAGACCATTCGCACGAGCCCGGTACGCGGCGAATACATCGCGGGCGAGCGGCGCCATCGACGAGCCGTCCGCCGCGATGTGGTGGACCACGAGCACCAGCACATGATCGTGGGCGCCGGTCTGATACAGCCGCGCCCGCACAGGCGCCGATTCGGCGATATCGAAACCTGCCCCGACGGCATTCCGGATCCGGTCGGCCAGCTCCGTCTCGTCGACGACCGGCTCTGGATCCAACACCAGGTCAGCCGCTATCGCCGCGCCATCCTGGACTACCTGACACGGTTCCCCGTCGACAGCGGGATATACCGTCCGCAATGGTTCGTGCCGGTTCACCACGTCGAGGAACGCCGCGCGCAACGCATCGACGTCCAGCGAGCCGGTCAACCGGGCCGCGAAACAAATGTTGTATGCCGCCGATGCGGTGTCGAATTGGTTGAGGAACCACATCCGGCGTTGAGCCGCCGCCAATGGGACAGCTGCGGGGCGTGGACGCGGTGCCAGCGAATTCACCGTAGAACGGGTTCGCATCGCGATCCGTTCGGCCAATCCGGCAATTGTCGGCTCGTCGAAGATGTCACGGATGCCGACCTCGACACCGAGAGCTGCCTCGGCCCGCGCCGCGATCTGCGCGGCGGAAAGCGAGTTCACACCGATCTCGAAAACGTTCGCCGTCACGCTCACCCGATCGGCGCCCGTGATCTCGGCAACCACATTCGCAAGTGCCACTTCGCGATCGGTGCGAGGCGACACGAATTCCTTGCCGTCATCGAACACCGGCTGCGGCAACGCGGCCCGATCGAGCTTGCCGTTCGCGGTGAGCGGCATCGAATCGAGCACCTGCACACCGGCCGGAACCAGGTACGACGGCAGCGAGCGAGTGAGCTGGTCGCGAATCGCGCGGCCATCGGTCACCGCGCCCGGCACAAGCGTCACATATCCGACGATTCGTTCCGCCGACACGACAGCCACAGCACGCGCGACGTGCGCAACCGCGTACAGCGCCGCTTCGACGTCACCCGGTTCCACTCGCTGACCGCGCACCTTGACCTGGAAGTCACTGCGGCCCACGAACTCCAGCTCCCCGGTTTTCGTCCACCGGACCAGGTCACCGGTGCGATACAGGCGTTCGCCCGGCGCACCGAACGGGTGCGCGACAAAGGCACCAGAGGTGAGGTCGGCACGCGCCTGATAACCGCGCGCCAGCTGGACACCCGACACGTACAGTTCGCCGACGACACCGACCGGCGCCGGTCGCAGCCGCGGGTCCAGCACGTAGACCTTCATGCCGGACACCGGTGCACCGATCGGGACGGTCGCGGGGGTCGTCACACCCGTCAGGCATCGCTGAGCTGTCACGACCTCCGCCTCCGCAGGGCCGTACCAGTTCACCAGATCCGCATTCCCGAACACGCGCGCCGCAGCATCGACAGTGCGCTGCGCGAGCGCCTCACCCGCGACGAATACCCGCCGGATCGACGGCAGCTGTGCACCACCGGTGGATTCGAGGAGAACATCGAGCATCGACGGGACGAAGTGCACCGTGGTGACCTCATGACTTGCGATAACGCCTGCCATGTACACCGGGTCGCGGTGTCCGTCGGGTTCGGCGACGACGATGTGCGCACCGGTCTGCAGTGGCCAGAACAACTCCCACACGGCGATGTCGAACGTGATCGGAGTCTTGTACAGCACCGCGTCGGACGCGCCGTGCGGCCATTGCTGCTGCGCCCACGCCAACTGACTCACGGTCGCGGAATGGGTCAGGGCGACCCCCTTGGGGACGCCGGTGGAGCCGGAGGTGAACAGGACGTAGGCGAGGTTGTCGGACCGAAGCGGTGTCCGGCGTTCCGCATCCGCAATCGGGGCACCGGACAGACCCGTCACGTCCAGTTGATCGATCCGAGCGGACTCGAATCCACCTGGCAGTTCCTCGCCGTCCGCGGATGTCGTGAGTACCATCAGCGGCCGCGCCGCGCGCAGCACGCGGGCGATCCGCACGCTCGGATGATCCGGGTCGATCGGAAGGAACGCGGCGCCTGCCTTCACTACCGCGTAGAGCGTCGTGATGAGCTCGGCCGATCGGCGGATCGCCACCGCCACAACGGTGTCCGGTCCCGCACCGCGCGCGATGAGCCACCGGGCCACACGATTGACGCGGGTGTCGAAATCCTGGTAGGTCAACGTGCTGCCGTCCGGAAAGCGGATCGCTGCACCGTCCGGGGTGCGTGCGACCTGTTCGTCGAAGGCGTCGACAAGGGTGCGACCTTGCACCGCGGGGCCTGCGGTGTCGTTCCATCGCTCGAGCACCTGATGCCGCTCTGCGGCATCGAGCAGCTCGAGCTCACCGACGGCCGAATCGGCATCGGCCACGGCGGCATGCAGAACGCGGACGAATTGATCGGCGAAGCGCCGTACGGAGTCCTCGTCGAACAGGTCCGTGGCATATGTCAGGCGCAGCGTCATGCCGGTCGGCTCGTTGTGTGTGCCGTGTCCCTCCGTCATCATGAGCATCAGGTCGTAGATCGCGGCGCTGTCACCCGGGTCCACGTTCTCCACGGTGAGATTCGGAAGTTCGACGCGAGCCTGCGCCATGTTCTGGTAGGCGAGCAGTACCTGGAACAACGGCGTGTGCGCTGTCGACCGCGCGGGATTCAGCGCATCCACCAACTGCTCGAACGGAACGGTGGCATGGTCGAATGCCTCGATGTCGGTGCGCCGCACCTCATTCAGCAAGCTCATGAATGTCTGCTCGGGCGTGATCCGGGTGCGCATCACCAAGGTGTTGACGAACATTCCGACGAGGTTGTCGAGCGATCTGTCGCCGCGTCCCGCATGGGGCACACCGATGGCGATGTCGTCGCTGCCCGACAGCCTCGACAGCAACACGGCCAGAGCCGTGTGCACCACCATGAACGTCGTGGAGCCGGCTCGACGCGCCAGCGACTCCACCCGTCCCTGCAGCTCACCTGGGATTGTGACGTGCAACACTGCGCCGTGTTGGGTCTGCTCGATCGGCCGCGGCCGATCGGTCGGCAGCTCGAGCAGATCGGGTATGCCCGCGAGTTGGGTTCGCCAGTAGGCGATGTCGCGGGCCACGTGCGAATCCGGGTCGTCCGCCGAGCCGAGCACCTCGCGCTGCCAGAGAGCGTAATCGGCGAATTGCACCGGCAGCGGCGCCCAGTCCGGGGGGTTCCCGCTGGACCGCGCCCGATAAGCGGTCACGATATCGGCGGCCAGCGGCGCCACCGAATAGCCATCGCAACTGATGTGATGCACGGCCAACGCCACTGTCCACGTCGTGTCGGACAGCTGATACAGCGCTGTGCGCAGTGGCACGCCCTTCGACACATCGAATCCGAGGCTCGTGAACTCGGCCAACCGGCGGGTCAGCTCGCGCTCACCGATCGGCTGCGGCGTGAGATCGCACGTCGCGACGACGTCGGCCGCGTCCAGCACGACCTGCGTGGGCGTGCCGTCGACTGCCGGATAGACGGTGCGCAAGCTCTCGTGCCGCTCGATGACATCACCGACCGCCGCTGCCAGTACATCGATTTCGAGGACACCGTCGAGCCGAATCGCGAGCGGCACAACGTATCCGGCCGAGTCGGGATCGAACTGGTTGAGGAACCACATCCGGGTCTGTGCCTGCGACAGCGGAAGGCGATCGGGCCGCGGATTCCGGGTCGGCGCGGGAAGACTCGGCACCGCTCGCAACTGCGAGATACGCTCGGCCAGCTCGGCGACGGTGGGGGCCTCGAATATCACTCGCACCGGTATGGACACGTCGAGGACGTCGCCGACGCGGCTCAGAGCGCGAGTCGCGATGAGCGAATTTCCGCCCAGGTCGAAGAAGTTGTCGTCCGCGCCGATCTCGGGCAGACCGAACAGCTCGCCGAAAACCCCGGCGATGGTCTGCTCGACGAGCCCCCGCGGCGCTCGATACTCCGACTCCTGGGTGCTCGGATCCGGCACGGGCAACGCTCTGTAGTCGACCTTGCCGTTGGCCGTGAGTGGGATCGAGTCGACCCGGACCACCGGTGACGGCACCATATAGGCAGGCAGTCGTTCCAGCAGAAAGCCCCGAACCTGCTTGGCATCGAGTGCCTCTTCGGCCACCACGTAGGCGATCAGGCGCTGCTCGCCGCGATCGGTGCGCACCTGCGCGACGGCCGCACTCACCTGCTCGTGTGCGAGCAGCGCGGCTTCGATGTCGCCGAGTTCGATCCGCAGGCCGCGAACCTTCACCTGCGAGTCGGCGCGGCTGACATATCGCAGGCTTCCGTCCTCGTCCCAGCGAACCAGGTCGCCGGTGCGATACAGGCGAGAACCGGCCGCACCACCGAAGGGGTCGGCGACGAACGCCGCCGCCGTCAGACCGGGATGTTCGTGGTATCCGCGGGCGAGCTGGACTCCCCCCAGATACAACTCACCAGTGACTCCGATAGGCACGGGATGCAGCCGCGAATCCAACACATGGACGACCACGTTCGTCTCAGGGACGCCGATCGGCACCGCGATGCCGTCGAGCGCGTCGATTCGGTGTGCGGTCACGCTGACCGCGGCCTCGGTCGGCCCATAGAGGTTGTCGATGCGCGCATCGCTGAGGTCCCGGAACCGGCGGACAGTGTCGGCGGGAAGCGCCTCGCCGATGCACATCACACGCCGAAGGTTCGGGAACTCGCGAGAGGCGGCCACCTCGAGAAATGCCGAGAGCAATGACGGCACGAAATCCGCTGTGGTCACCCGATACTCGGCCATCAGCCGGGCGACAGCGCTCGGATCGCTGTGCGCGTCGGGACCCGCGACAACCAACGATGCACCACATGTCAACGCGGAGAACAGTTCCCAGACCGAAAGGTCGAAGGTGACCGGCGTTCGCAGCATCATGACGTCGTCGTCGGCGAGCCGGTAGTGATCGCGCATCCACCGGAGTTGATTCACCACGGCGGCGTGCGGCATCGCCACGCCCTTCGGCACACCTGTCGAGCCGGAGGTATAGATGACGTAGGCCAGGTCATCCGCATGCAGCGGCCGAGTCCGATCGGCATCCGTCACCATCGACGCATCCGCGTGCCCGGCGTCGAGCTCCTCGAGCACCCACACCGGCACGTTGTCGGGCAGATTTGCCATGTCGACCAGGCGAGTGAGGACCGCGGTCGGCTGCGCGGCAGCGAGGACGGCACGCACTCGATCGACCGGGTGGTCCGGATCCAGGGGCAGATAGGCCGCACCTGCGGCATGGATCGCGTACAGCGTCGTCAGCAGGTCGACAGAGCGCCGCATCGCCACGGCCACAACGGTTTCCGGGCCTACCCCGCGTCCGATCAACACTCTGGCCAGCGAATTCACCCGCGCCGCAAACTCACGGTAACTGTGCCGGGCGCCGTTCTCCTCGTCGAGCACGGCCGTGCTCTCGGGCGTCGCCGCTGCCTGCGCGGCGAACAAGTCCGCGATCGTCGAGGCCGACGCTCGGGTCGTCACACCTGTCGATCGCGCGGTGAGCTCACGCGCCTCGTGTGCGGTCAGCAGGTCCATATCACCGATGGCGCGCGCGGGATCGGTGACGGCCGCGCGCAACAGCAGCAGGTAGCGGTCGAACATCGAGATGATCGTGGCCTCATCGAACAGGTCTGTCGCGTAACTGAATTCGACTGCCATGTCGCCGGGTTCACCGCCCGGCTCGGTGGCATCGACGAGATTCAAATGCAGGTCGTATTTGGCCACGCTCGGGTCGGCCATGTGGGCCGAAACCGTCAGGCCATCGAACTCGACGGTGGGGATCTCGATGTTCTGGAACGAGAATCCCACCTGCGTCAACGGTGCGTGTGCAGTCGTGCGCGGCGGATTCAGCACCTCGACGAGGCGCTCGAACGGAATGTCGGCGTTCTCGAACGCGGCCAGATCGGCAGCCCGGACTTGATCCAGAACGTGGAGGAACGAGGCGCCCGGCTCGATCTGCGACCTCAGGACCAGCGTGTTGACGAACATTCCGATCAGGCCGTCGAGCCCGGGCTCACCGCGACCCGCGATCGGCGTGCCGACCGCGATGTCACCGGTCCCCGACAGCCGCGCGAGCAAGATCGCGAACGCCGCGTGCGTCACCATGAAGACTGTCGCGTCGTGGCGCCGGGCCAGCGCGACCACGTCACGGTGGAGATCGGCAGGCAGTGCCGCCGACACTGTCGCGCCGCGGAACGACTGCTTCACCGGCCGTGGACGGTCCGTGGGCAGGTCGAGCACTTCGGGCAGGTCGGCGAGAGCCGCCCGCCAATACCCGGTCTGGGCGACGGTCGGGCTATGCGGGTCGTCCTCGGTGCCCAGCAACTTTCGTTGCCACAATGCGTAATCCGCGTATTGCACCGGCAACGGCGCCCACTGCGGCGCCCGCTGCCGAGCGCGGGCCTGGTACGCGGTCATCAGGTCTGCGGCGAGCGGTGCGAGCGACGACCCGTCGATGCTGATGTGATGAACGACGAGAATCAGGATGTGGTCACCCGGTGCGCTGCTCAGCAATGTGATCCGACACGGAACCTCGGATGTGACGTCGAATCCGACCGCCACTTCGGCGGCGATGCACGCCTCGACGTTGCTCTCCGCGACCACGACCGGGGCCAACCGGGGCAAGGCCGCTTCCACCGGGACGATCATTTGGTGCGGTCCGGTGTCGCTGTCCGGGTAGATGGTCCGGAGTGATTCATGTCGGTCGAGCACATCGGCGATTGCCGCGTGCATGGCAGCCACCTCGAGATTTCCCGACATGCGTACGACCAGCGGAACGTTGTACACCGGCGAGCTGGTGTCGAACTGGTTGAGGAACCACATGCGCGCCTGAGCGGGCGACAGCGGAATCCGGTCCGGGCGCTCCTGCGGCACAAGAGGTTCCCGCTCGACCGCGTTGGCGGTCCGAAGATTCTCCGCCAACGCCGCGATGGTCGGCGCCTCGAATACCGCGCGCAATGGAACATCGACGCCGAAGGCGGCGCTCAGTCGCGCTGCGGCCCGGGTAGCAGATAGCGAGTTGCCGCCGAGATCGAAGAAGCTGTCGAGCACGCCGACTCGTTCGATTCCCAGAACTCCCGCGTAGATATCCGCGACGACCTGCTCGGCCGCGTCACGCGGCGCGACGAACTCTGTGGTGGTGGTGGCGAACACCGGTTCCGGCAACGCCGCACGGTCGACCTTGCCCACCGATGACAGCGGCAGCGTATCGAGCACCATGACCGCGTCCGGGACCATGTGCGACGGCAAGCGTTGCGCGGCGTAGTTCAACAGCTCCCCGTTGTCGATGGCGCCGTTCGCGGGCACCACGTACGCGGCCAGTCTCGATCCGCCGTCCGTCGCCACGCCCACTGCCACCGCTGCCGACACATCGGGGTGACCGGCGAGGACGGCTTCGATTTCGCCGAGCTCGATACGTTGACCGCGGATTTTCACTTGGAAGTCGGTGCGCCCGAGGTATTCCAGGGTGTGATCGGGTGTCCAGCGTGCCAGGTCACCGGTGCGGTACATGCGAGTACCGGCAGGACCGTAAGGATTGGCGACGAACGTGGCGGCTGTGGCGGCGGGTTGGTTGAGGTATCCACGGGCCAGTTGCGTACCCGAGAAGCAAAGCTCCCCCGTCACCCCGACCGGGACCGGCCGCAGCCGAGCATCCAACACGACAGCCTCGACACCGCGGATCGGACCACCGATCGTGACCGGGTCGCCGACTCGCAGCGGGTCACTGATCGCGACCATGATCGTGGTTTCGGTCGGTCCGTATCCATTGAACAACCGACGTTCCGGCGCCCACACCGCGACGGTCTCCGGCGATACCGCCTCCCCACCGGCTACCAGCACCTGCAACGAAGCCAATCCGGCAGGCGACATCGTCGCCAACACACTCGGTGTCACGAATGCATGCGACACCCGCTGTGTGCGAATCAACTCCGCCAACTTCGCGCCGGCGAAGACCTCCGGCGGCGACACGACCAACGCGGCACCGTTCGCATGGGACAGCAGCAACTCCAGTACCACCGCGTCGAAGCCCGGGGCCGCCAACTGCAACACCCGCGAGGAACTCACGACCCGGTAGCGTTCGCGCTGCTCAGCCGCGAAGTTCGCCAGCCCCTCGTGCGTGACCGCAACACCCTTGGGGGTGCCTGTAGACCCGGACGTGTACACCACATACGCAGTGTCCGAGACATAGCATGCCCGCACCCGGTCCGCATCCGTCACCACCGCCGAGGAGCGCGCCGCGATAAAGCCCTCGGTGTCCAGGTCATCGAGAACCAACTGTTGGACCTGGTCAGGAAGCAGGTTCCGCGATGCTTCGACCGTGATCGCGAACCGCACATCGGCGTCCGCGATCATATGCGCGACCCGCTCGGTCGGATTCCGAGGATCGACCGGCACGAATGCGGCGCCCGCCTTGGTTACCGCCCACAATCCGACCACGAACTCCACCGACCGCGCCATAGCCAGCGCGACCTGATCACCGGGGCCCACGCCCCTCTCGATCAAGACCCGCGCCACACGATTCGACCAGGCATCCAACTCCCCGTACGACACCACGTGCTCACCCGACACCACGGCCGTCGCCCCTGGATCCCCCACCGACAACAACTCCGCCAACACCCGCGGGCTCTCCGCCGCACCACCTGACGCAGGCACCAACGCCAGCAGCTCACCCACCGACAACAAGTCCGCACCACCCACCGGTGCCTGCGGGTTTGCCACGAACGCCTCGAGGATCCGATTCAATCGGGCGGCAAGCTCCACGACCGTCCCCCGGTCGAACAGATCCGTCGCATAGTTGATCCGCAGTGCGACATCGCCACCGGCGGCGGCGTTTTCGGCGACAGTGACGATGATGTCCACCTTCGCCGGCTCTGGCCCTGGATCCAGAATCTCGACCGTGAGTTCAGGCAGCTCCAAGCTCGCGCGGTCCATGTTCTCGAAAGCGAGATACACCTGGCACAGCGGTGCGTACGCCATGGACCGTTTCGGATCGAGTTCCTCCACGACGCGTTCGTACGGCAGGTCGCTGCAGGCGAAGGCATCGGCATCGATCTCTTTGACCCGAGCCAGGAACGCGGTGAACGATTCGTCGACACGGACCTCGGTGCGCAGTGGCACAGTGTTGACGAACATACCGATAAGCGGTTCGAGCGCGCGTTCGCCCCGCCCCGCGACCGGCGTGCCGATGGTGATGTCCGATGAGCCCGACAGGCGAGAAAGCAGAACAGCCAGCGCGGCATGGACGACCATGAAGGTCGTGACATGCGTCGTGCGAGCCAATCGCTCGATCCCCGCGAAGGTGTCGGCCGGGATCACGGTGTCCGCGACGTCGCCGCGCATGGACTGGCGGGCTGGACGCGGACGGTCGGCCGGAAGTTCCAGCACCGGCGGCATTCCCGCCAGCTGCTCTGCCCAGTAACGCAACTGACGTGACGCGAGCGAGTCCGGATCGTTCTCGTCGCCGAGCAGGCTGCGATGCCAGATGCTGTAGTCGGCGTATTGCACCGTCAATGGCTGCCAGTCCAGCGTTTTTCCTTCTGACCTCGCCCCGTAGGCGGTCGCGACATCGGCCGCGAGTGGTCGGAGGGATGATCCGTCGCAGCAGATATGGTGCAGGACGACGACCAAAACATGACGCAGACGGTCGGCTGTCGCCAGCAGCGCGACCCGGATCGGCGGACGCTCGCGCACGTCGGTCCCGATCGACGCCAGCTCGCGAATCCGGTTCACGATATCGTCGCTGTCGGTCGGCTTCGGGGTCAGATCGAGTTCGGCGACAACCTGCTCGGCCGACAGAATGACCTGTGTCCCTTCCCCGTCCACGGCAGGATAGAACGTGCGCAGCGACTCGTGCCGATCGATCACGTCCGTCAGGGACGCACGCAACGCCGCGGCGTTGAGGCGTCCGGTCAACTGCACCACCAGCGGAATGTTGTACGCCGCGGACGCCGGGTCGGCCTGATTGACCAACCACATCCTGTTCTGCGCGGGCGACAGTAGCAGCGGCTCGACCCGCTGGGCCGCCCTGAGCGCGGGCCGGTTGGGGCGGTGCCCATCCTCGATATGCGCGGCGAGTTCGGCGACAGTCGGTCTACCGAACAGATCGCGGACCGACACGTCGCATCGGGTCACCTCGGCGATGCGCACGGCGGCACTGGTCGCGGTCAGCGAATTACCGCCCAGTTCGAAGAAACTGTCCAGCACGCCTACCCGCTCCGTACCCAGAACCTCGGCGAAGACGTCGGCGATCGACTCCTCGACCACCGTACGCGGAGCCACATACGCCGCGGCCGAATCGAACACCGGTTCCGGCAGCGCACGCAGGTCCAATTTGCCGTTGACTGTCAGCGGCAACGCCGACAACACGACAATGCTCGCCGGCACCATGTATTCCGGCAGCAGTGTTCCGACGTGGGCGCGAAGGGAGTCGGCAGCACAGTCCATGTCGCCGGCGGGCACGACGTATCCGACGAGCCGTGCCGCCTCCGTGCCAGGGAGATGCACGACAACGACCGCCGCCGAGACAGCGCTGTGCGTCAACAGCGCGTTGCGGATCTCGTCCAACTCGATGCGGAACCCGCGCAGCTGCACCTGCTGGTCGGCGCGGCCGCGGTATTCCAGCTCGCCGCGGTGATTCCATCGTGCGACATCGCCGCTGCGATAGAGGCGCTCGCCCGGCTTGCCGAACGGGTCGGCGACGAAGCGTCCCGCGGTCAACGAAGGTCGGTTGAGATAGCCGCGGGCGAGTTGGCCTCCCGCGACATAGATCTCGCCCCAGGCTCCCAGCGGAGCCGGGCGCAACTGCTCATCGAGGACATATATCCGCACACCCGGCAATGGCGGGCCGATCGTGCTCGGCGCACCCGGCACGGCGATGTCCGGTGTCAGGCCGAGATAGGTGAGGATGACCGTGGTTTCGGTGATCCCGTAGCTGTTGGCCAGCATGGGCAGGTTCGGGTTGTGTTCATACCAGTCCGCCAATGCCGCCGGGTTGAGAGCTTCGCCCGAGAGGTAGACCAGGCGAAGGACGAGTTCGCCATCGGGCTCGCCTGCCTGCACGTACCGCTGCTGTGCGGAGGCGAATTGATTGAATGCCGAGGGCGTCTGGTTGAAGTGGGTCACCTTCTCGCGGGCCACGAGGCGCACGAGGTCGTCGGGTGAACGCGTGGTGAGGCTGTCCACGACGACGACACGGCCACCAGTGACCAACGCGCCGAATATTTCCCACACCGAATAGTCGAACGCGATCGAATGGAAGAACGTCCAGACGTCGTCGGATCGGACTCCGATCTCGGCACACGCGTTCACCAAGTAGCTGGCGACAGCGCGATGGGGTATCGACACCCCCTTCGGTCGACCGGTCGATCCCGACGTGTAGATGACGTAGGCGAGGTTGTCGGAACCCAGCGAGGCGGTCCGATCGGCATCAGTGATCGGACCCGAGGCATCCTCGCGGTCGTCAGCGATAACATCGTCGAACAGCACCACGCGGCGGCGATCGCCCGGCACGTGCTCGCGCATGCTCCGGTTCGTCACGACAACGACCGGATCGGCATCGTTCAGGACGTATTCGAGCCGATCGGCCGGATGAGCCGCGTCCAACGGCAGATACCCTGCGCCCGCCTTCAGCACGGCCAGCACGACGACGATCAGATCGGCATCCCGTGGCATCGCGATGGCTACCAGTGAATCCGGCCCCGCGCCGAGGGCGATGAGCCTGCGTGCGAACCGGTTGGACCGCTCGTCCAGCTGACGGTAGGTGAGGGCAGTCGCGCCCGATGTGACGGCTACCGCGGACGGTGTAGCCGCAGCCTGTCGCGTGAGCAGATCCACCAGTGTCTCGGAGGGCGATTCGCCGTCGTGGCCTGCGAGTTCCTCGACGATTCGCAGCTGCTCGACGGGGTCGAGGAGCTGGATGTCGACGATAGGGGTTTCTCTGGGCGAGACCATCATCCGCTGCAGGAACTCGATGAACCGGTCTGCGTGCGATTCGAGTTCTTCCTGGCCGTACAGATTCGAGTTGCCGTGCAGTTCGATCAGCAGCGGCGCATCGGCACCGGAGCGGTACAAGTTCAGCTGCAGGTCGTCGAGCGCCCCCGAAGTCAGTGCCCGGTATCGGCCGACGGCCGACCCGAGGCGAATCTCCGAGTCGAAGAACAGGATATTGACGATCGGACCGAATGAGTTCGCTGCCGCGTCCAGCGCGTTCGAGTCGCGGCGCAGATCCTCGAACCGGTAGAGCTGGTGCCGCATCGCCGAGACGAGTTCGGACACCGAAGCGCGAACCAACTCCTCGACGGTCGTGGTCGCATCGATGGTGAATCGAATCGGCACCATATTCGCCAACATCGCGGCGGCATTGCGCAGGCGCTTCGTTACTCGCCCGCTCACCGGCATCGACAGCACCACATCGTCGGTACGTGTCATCCGGGCGAGGAACGCCCCGAACGCGGCGACCACGACCTGCGCCGGCGATGCTCCCAGGTCGTCAGCGAAGCGATCGAGCAGTTCGGACAACCGCGACGGAAGCTGATTGCCGGCTACGCGGTCGACTTTGCTCGCGCGCGCGGTGCGGCCGGACAGACTCACCGGCGTAGGAAGGTCGGCAACCTTGTCGAGCCAGTACGCCTTGTCGTTTTCGAACCGGGAGCTGGCGCGATATGCGCGCTCCGCTTCGATGACGTCGCGTAAGCCGGCCGCCACCAACCGGGCAGGGGGCCTGTTCTCGACGATAGCGTTGTAGTGCTCGGCCATCCGGCTCACGACATTGAACGCGCCGTAACCGTCGATCACGAGGTGATGGGCACGCCCGTACCAGAGGTACCGGTTTTCGGCGAGCCGGATGAGCCGCATCGCGGTGAGGCGGTCACGGCTGAGGTCGACAGCCTTGGTGTTGTAGTCGTGGCGCATCCAATCCATCGCCGCCGCGAACGGATCGTCCGCACCACTGACATCCAGCACAGACTCGTCGTAGACGATGCTGCGGTCGACGAATTGGTATGGGCGACCGTCGGACTCGACTACCCGTACCACCAGGGATTCGGTCTCATGCCCGGCCTTGTTCACCGCCCGGCTGAATGCATCGAGGTCTACCGGGCCTTCGATCTCGACGTACTGCGCGATGTTGACAGCCGGTCCGCCGGGCATGTTGTCCGCGAACCACATGCCGTACTGCGCCCTCGAGAGCGGAATCAGACCCAGATCGTGGTCGCCGGTTCCGGCTGACTGCAGATTCATCCTATGACCCCTCATTCAGACTCGGAGGCACGGAGGCACGGCGGTACAACGCCACCCTGCCCGTGTCCGACATTTGCCGTTATATGCACTTCGTCTACGTCGAAGCGGCGCGAACCCCTGCTCCCGAACGCGCCGATCATGTACCGCGTGTAACCCACTCCGTCCGCGCCCCGGAAGCCGAACCGAGCGCCGACCGGCCTTGTACGGCGACCACCCACCTCTCATTTACCGATGTTTTCCAACATCTCAAATCCGAAAAGCAGGACTTTTGGACTGCGGATGAGCGTCCAGGTCCACGTACGATCAGCTATCTAACAGCATTCGCGCTCAGTCTAGACACACCAAACCCTCAAACCTCTGCGGAAGGCGGGCGTTTCGATCTTTGGTTCGCAGGAAGCGGCCGCGTGGACCGCGCTCGATCCTGTCACACGGATGCCGAGAACTCCGCAAAAGTTCCTGCCATCGAAGGGATTCGGTGCAAACTGCCCGAACTGGACACATCGATGATGCGCAGGACATCCTCGGCTACGGTGCTGATCCGGCTACAGACGGCTGCAGGCTCACCCGTCGACGCCAGACGTTTCGGCGGCCGCAGGCACGCCGCGCCACCTCCCAGGTGTTCCTATAGAGAAGCATGGCAATGGCATGGCAATTGCAAACTACGTCATCTGAATCAGGAATTGTTACCCATTCCTACAAGGGCGCGAAGTGAATTCGACACCGCCATGCCCGTCGTCGAAACCGACGTGTGCCATGCTTAGTCGACAATAATTCATCGGATATCTTCTCCAGATATCCGACCATCCCTTGCGACGTGATCGGGACTGGCCCGATTCGACGGAACGATGGAGTGGGCAATTTCGGGCCGGATGCGTTCGAGGTTTCATTTTCAACGGGACAGTCGTGCGATTTACCACCGGCGGTGCCCCCCGTGCGATCCAGGCGACAACCGGACGTCACGCGCCGCGTAGATCAGCCGCGCATTGCCCAACCACGTTGGGGGACAGTGTTTCTACGACACTTTTGGACCGATCGAATGGTTCGGCCGAAGGCCCCGGCGGTGTCACACCGCCACCGGGACCACCTACAGAGACTTACGAACAAAGGCGTTCGAGATCACGAAACAGACCCCCATGGATGCGTGACACGGCAGGCGATCAATCCAGACAGGCGGGAGCGGGTCGAATGATGCCGGCCAATTACATTCCCACTTGGGCGAAGTTGGCCGGGGCGCACTTGCGACAAGCCTCCAACGGTGTCGATAATCGCAGGCCTGAGCCGTGACCCGAGGCGAGACGGTCCCGCGCGGTACAGTTTTCAGCCCGGCCGCGTCTGAAGTTTTGGTAGCCAGGAGAAGTTTCGATGCGCGTACTCCTGTGGACGACTGGATCGCGCGGAGATGTTTCGCCTTTGCCTGCGCTCACTTCCCGGTTGCGGGAGTTCGGCGGGCACGTCCGGCTCTGCGCATGCTGGACTTCCGCGACTTGATCGACGGCTTCGGGCCCGCCTTTCGTGCCAGTCGGCCCGAGCGGACCACGTCCGCGGGGGCAATGCAGTCGGCCCAGGTAACGACGAAGCGCGCGTTGGCCGGTTCGGCATGTGAGCCGAGGGTCTTCTGGCAGTACTGACGGTTTCCCACCCTCCAGATCGATCGAGTCGTGCGATCCGTCCGCCGCTACTCGCCAGCAGCGGCCGACGCATCGAGCGATCGAGATCCGGTGCGTCCTGCGAATTTCTCGGATAACTGTGCTCTTAATTGCCTACCTGCTGGTATCTCTGTAGCCTCCGTGCTCAACGCTCGCTGAAGACCCTCGATCGTGGAGTTCGCATGCTAGAAGTCGACCACTTCAGCTATGGCTGGCTAACACCTGCCATCGCCTACATCATGTCCGTCACCGGTTCGCTGCTCGGGCTTCGCTGTGCCGCCCGGGCGGAAGCAGGGAGCCGCGGATGGCTCCTCGCCGCGGCGGTCGCCATCGGTGGTACCGGCATCTGGGTCATGCATTTCATCGCGATGCTCGGGTTCTCCATCCACGGCGCATCAATTCGCTACAACGTTCCGATCACCCTGATGAGCGCGGTTCTCGCGATGGCGGTGGTCTGGTTGGGCCTGTTCGTCGCGAACAATACGACGTGGCGCCCACTCGCCCTACCCGCCGGTGGCGCGATCACCGGACTCGGGGTGGCTGCCATGCACTATGCGGGCATGTACGCGATGAAGTCGGACGCGATCATCGACTACGACGGTCGAGTGGTGGCGCTGTCATTGGTGATCGCAGTGGTCGCGGCGACGGCCGCACTGTGGTTCGCTCTGCATGTTCGGGGCGTCTTCGTCACCATCTGCGCGGCATTGGTGATGGGTATTGCCGTGTGCGGGATGCACTACACAGGTATGTTCGCGATGCACGCGCAGATGCCTGGGCACGCACACTCGCCCGTGGGAGCAGGCGCGGCACAGTTGCTTACCCCGCTCATGGTCGGCGTCAGCATGGTCACCATGCTGCTGCTCCTGCACATCGGCATCACCGACGTCGAGGATCGGCCCGCCGCCCCCGCGCCCGAACCAGGCTCTGTCCCCTATTGGCCGACTCGGTGAATCGGGCCCCGGCGGCACCAGCGAGCCGCGGGGAACGCGGTGGTCGTAGCGCATCACGCGATAGCCGGCGGCCGGCTGCGGCTCCCATATCCGCAGATCGCTGCCCAGTGAACCGCTCGAGACGATGGGCGGCCCCTCATGCGGCCCGCCGACGACGACATTCACGGCGACCGGGCTCGCATCGACAATCGAGCGCGTCATCGAGCCGGCCATCCGGTGTAAGCCTCGGCGAGGTAGCGCGAGCCTGCTTCCGATCCGACCACGGAGCGTAGTTCGCCCAGTTGACGCCGGGTGTCGAAGTCGTCGGCGTTGTCGAGCCGGTGCAACATGGTGGTCATCCAGTACGAGAAGTGCTGCGCCTTCCAGACTCGTTCGAGTGCGCGCGCGGTGTACTGATCCAGGGCGTCGACATCGTTCTTCGAGATCGCGCACTCCAGCGTCTCGGCGAGCACGCGTACGTCGGCGAGGGCAAGGTTCAGGCCTTTGGCGCCGGTCGGCGGGACGGTGTGAGCGGCGTCGCCGGCGAGCAGCATGCGTCCGTGCCTCATCGGTTCCTGAACGAAGCTGCGGAAGGGCAGCACCGTCTTCTCGATGATCGGGCCTTCGGCCAAGCAGAGCCCGTCTTCACCGGCGAGCCTGTGCTGCAGTTCGTTCCAAATTCGGTCGTCCGACCATCGCTCGATGTCTTCGGTTGCGTCGCACTGGAAATACATCCGCTGCACCGTGTCAGTGCGTTGACTGATCAGGGCGAATCCGCGGTCAGAACGTGCGTAGATGAGTTCATCCGCGCTGTGCGGCGCTTGGGCGAGTATTCCGAACCACGCGAATGGGTATTCCCGAAAGTATTGCCGCCGTTGGACTTCCGGTACTTCATGGCGACAGATTCCGCGGGAGCCGTCCGCGCCCACGAGATAATCGCAACGAATCTCTCGCCTGCCGCCGTCTTCGTCGGTGAACCGGATACCCGGCATGGAGCTCGTGATGTCGATGACTTGGGTATCAGTCACGCCGAACCGAATGTCGCCTTCGTCGCGGTGTCGCGCGTTGGCCAGATCGATGAAGACGTCCGTTTGGGGGTAGAGCCACGTCGATGCGCCAACGAGGGATTGGAAGTCGATGCGGTAACTGGTTCCACCGAAGCGCAGGTCGATTCCTCTGTGTTCGTGCCCCTCGGTGAGAACACGGTCGGAGACGCCGCTGTCCACCAGCATTCGGACGCTGTCCCATTCGAGGATGCCGGCGCGATGTGTGTGTTCGATCTCGGAACGAGCGCGGGTGTCGACCGCGATCGAGTCGATGCCGGACAGGGCGAGCAGGTGCGACAGCATCAGTCCGGCTGGACCGGCCCCGACGATGCCGACGGCGGTCCGGACGACACTGGGCTGAGCCATGGCGAGGGTTCCTTCGGTCGATGATCAGATCTGGTTGTCGGTTGCCAGAATCGGTGCGCCAGCGCGAAACCGTGATTTGCGGCCGGGACGCCGCGGTAGATGCGTGCGGCCGTTGCGCAAGGCGGCCGCGGCGGAGATGTCCCGTGGTGCCGACGTGGACGGGATACAGCTGGCCGGCGGACACTCATGTGGTGGACCGTATTGATGATGTTGCGGTCGGGTCCAGCGTAGGATTTCACTCAGCGAAATCCATGGAGGGAACGATGGCCGGGAATACCGGGCAGCCGGGTGCGAGTGTGATCTCCCGCGCGCTCGCACTGCTGTCCGCGTTCGACGACCGCCATCGCAGCCTCACCCTGACCGAACTAGCCGATCGCGCCGGCCTTCCGACGGCAACTGCGTATCGGCAAGTGAAGGAACTGGTCGACGGCGGAGCGCTCACGCGAAACAGTAACGGCGAGTATGTGATCGGCCGAAAGATCTGGAATCTCGGCCTGCTCGCCCCGGTACAGACCGAGCTGGGCCAGATCGCCTCGCCGTTCCTGCACGACATTTACGCGGCAACTCTCGCAACGGTCCATCTCGCCGAACGTGATGGCGACCGTGCGCTCTACCTCGACCGGTTGTCCGGTCACGCCTCTGTGCCGGTGGTCAGCACCGTCGGATCCACACTTCCGATGCACTCGACCGGCGTCGGCAAAGTGCTGCTCGCGTATGCCCCGGCCGACGTTCAGGCGCGTGTCCTCGCATCGCTGACGCGGATCACGCCGTTCACGATCACCCAGCCGGCACGCTTGAACGAGCAACTCGCGCGGATCCGACGTGACGGGTATGCGACGGCAGTCGAAGAGATGACCCTGGGTGCCTGTTCGGTCGCCGTGCCGATCACTCGCGGCGAAAGCTCGGGAGATCCCGAGGTCGTCGCCGCACTCGGCATCGTCGTACCGAGCCTCGAGCGCGACCGACCACGCTTTACCGCCGCGCTTCAAGTCGCCGCACAAGGCATTTCACGCAGCCTGGCACCGAGCCGCCCCCGAGTGTGACATCGCGCCCCGATGTGGCGGTCAGGACAATGCGTGCCACGCACGGGTCAGAGCCAGACGGAAATCGTCGGCCTCCTCGGGCGTGAGGCTGCTGACCATTCGCTCTTCGAGCTCGGCCACCTGGTCTGCGACAGCGGCGAGTAGTTGCCGTCCGGCATCGGTCAGGTGGATCAGCAGCTCACGCCGATTGTGCGAGTTTCGTTCTCGCCGAATGAGGCCGCCCTTTTCCAGCGTGCGCACCATGTCCGCCATCGATTGCGCGGTGACGAACGAATCCCGCGCCAGCTGCGCTGCGGGCAGCCCTTCGTGCCGTTCGAGCACGGTCAAGGCGGTGTACTGCAGTGCGGTGATCCCGAACGGGCGCAGCAGATCATCGAGATGCGCCCGCACCGCGAGTTCGACCCGTTTCACCGCGTACAGCAGAGAAGTACGACCGAAGCCGTATTGGCCGGCCGACAGGTCCGTAGCCGACATCGCCATGAACACCCCTCGGGTCCACCCCACACCGTCGCGGGCATCGAACCGGAACGTTCGACGAGTCGAGAATAGAACATTAACAGGAATCCTGTCGATGACGAGAACCATCCGGGCGCGTCACGGAATCTTCCGACAAGGCGACAACAGGTGATTGACAGGAATCCTGTTGATAGTGCATAGTGGCTTCTATCACATAAACCATCAGGTTTCCTGTCAATATAGCCTTCGCTGGCGATCGGACCTCACAAAGACCCCAACGGCATCCGCACGCCCGGCAAGCCCGAGGTCCGGCTCAGCCGCTACCGCGGTCGGAACTTGTAGAAACGGGATCGAAAGACCATGTTCGACAACGATATTCACGGTCAGCTATTCATCGGCGGGCAATGGCGCGACTCGGCCTCGGGTGGCCGGACCGACGTCATCGATCCTTCTACCGGGCGCGTGATCGGCACCGTCGCCGACGCCGATCTCGCCGACGCCGCCGCAGCGGTCGCCGCCGCCAGGGACGCGTTCGTGAGCGACGAGTGGGCCGGGCTGAGTGGGCGTGAACGCGCCCGAACTTTACAGCGCGTCGCCGACCTGGTGCGCGAGAACGCCGACGAGATCGTGCGACTGGAGAGCCTCGACGTCGGCAAGCCGGTCGCGCTGTGCCGTCCGGTCGACGTGGCGACGACCGCCGAACAGTACGAGTACTGCGCGGCGCTGGCACAGACCCTCGACGGCGCCACCCGCAAGGTCCCGCTCAACGCGTTCGCCTATACCCGCCGGGAGCCATTGGGCGTGGTCGCGGCGATCACCCCGTTCAACTTCCCGCTGATCCTGTCCACCTCCAAGATCGCTCCGGCCCTGGCGGCCGGAAATGTCGTGGTGCACAAGCCGGCGGAAGACACCCCGCTCAGCGCGTTGTTCATGGCGAGCCTGTTCGCGCAGGCCGGTGTACCTGCGGGAGTTGTCAACGTCGTGACCGGCTCCGGGTCGGTGATCGGAGAGGCTCTCCTGAAACACCCTGGGGTGGACAAGATCGCCTTCACCGGCTCGACCTCCATCGGTCGGCACGCCGCCAGCGTCGCCGGAGAGGCGCTGAAGCCGGTCACAATGGAGCTCGGCGGCAACGCCGCGCACATTGTCTTCGAAGACGCCGACGTCGAGAAAGCGATCGGCGCGATCATCAAGGGCTTCGTGTTCAACACCGGCCAGTTCTGCATGGGCGGGCCACGCCTGCTGGTCGCGCGACCGCTCTACGACACGATCGTCGGGATCCTCGCCGACGCCGTCCCCAGGGTGCCGGTCGGCGATCCGAGAGATCTGCAAACAGCGGTCGGCCCGATGGCCGCCGACCGGCATGTGAAAAAGGTCGAAGAGTACGTCGAGCTCGCACGCCAGGAAGGCGGCCGCATCGTATGCGGTGGCGAGCGAATAGATCTGAACGGTGGCTACTACTACAAGCCCACCGTCATCGCCGACCTCGCCGACGACTCCCGTGTCGTGCAAGAAGAGATCTTCGGCCCGGTCCTCACCGTGCAGCCGTTCGATACCGAAGACGAAGCGATCGACATGGCCAACCGCACACCCTATGGCCTCGCATCCGGCCTGCAGACCACCAACCTGGCCCGAGCGCATCGCGTCGCCGACAAGCTGCAGGCCGGGATCGTCTGGATCAACGACTGGGCCATGCTCGATCCCGCGATCCCGTTCGGCGGTGTCAAAGACTCCGGATTCGGCCGCGAATACGGACCGGAAGCGCTCGCCTCCTACACCAAGGTCAAATCCGTCGTCGTCTCGCTCGACTGAGCCGGCCCGGCCGCAAAGGAATCCCATCATGACCACCACCACGGCTGCCGTCGTAGCGAGCGGCGGAGCGCCCTTCACCCTCGTCGATGTCGAGCTCGACGAACCACGACCCAATGAAGCGATCGTGCGGATAGTCGCGGCCGGACTGTGCCACACCGACCTCGGCGTCGCGAGCGGCGGGTTGCCCTTCCCACTGCCCGGCGTACTCGGCCACGAAGGTGCCGGAATCGTCGAACGCGTGGGGTCCTCAATCACTTCCGTGGCCCCCGGCGACCACGTAATCTTGTCTTTCACCTCGTGCGGGCGGTGCGGAAACTGCCGGGATGGACATCCCGCTTACTGTGCATCCTGGCTGCCGCTCAACCTGATCGGCGGAGCCCGCACCGACGGCAGCCACACCGTCACCCGCGGCGGCAGACCCGTTGGCGCGCATTTCTTCGGCCAGTCCTCGTTCAGCAGGTACGCCCTGGTTGACGAACGCAGCATGGTCAAGGTCGCCCCCGACGTGCCGCTGGAGTCGGTTGCCCCACTGGGGTGCGGCATCCAGACGGGAGTCGGTGCCGTCTGGAACGTGCTCCAGCCACGGCCCGGCGCAAACATCGTGGTCCTCGGCGCGGGCGCGGTCGGGCTGTCCGCGGTGATGGCAGCCGCGTTGTCGCCGGCAACCACGATTGTCGCCGTCGACAAGGTCGCCGAACGCCTCGAGCTCGCCCGTGAGCTGGGCGCCACCCATGTCATCGATGCCAACGACATAGACGTTGCGAGCGCGGTCGGGGAAATCACCGGTGCGGCCGGCGCGGACGGGGTCGTGGAAACCACCGGCAGTCTCGGCGTGCTGCGCACGGGCGCCGACGCCCTCGCCCCGCGCGGCACCCTCGTCATCGTCGGCGCGCCACCGTTCGGATCCGAAGTCGCCCTCGACGTGAACGCCATGCTCCCCGGCCGAAAAGTGATCGGCCTCACCCTCGGCGACGGCGAAACCCAGACCGTGATACCCGCGCTCGTCGCGCTCGTCCGTAGCGGCAGGCTGCCGGTCGACAGACTCATCACCCGCTATCCCTTCGAGGACATCGGACAAGCAGCGCAGGACATGACGTCCGGTAAGACGATCAAACCCGTCCTCACCTTCTGATCTCCTCGTCAAACCCGTCAGGAAGGAACCTCCCCATGGATCTCACCGGCAAAGTCGCGATCGTCACCGGCAGCGGTCAAGGCCTCGGCCTGGCCTACGCCAGGGCGTTGGCCGCCGCCGGCGCGTCCGTCGTGGTCAACGACGTCGCCGAGGATCGGGCCGAGAAGGCCGCCGCGGAGATCGTCGAAGCCGGTGGTCGCGCCCGCGCTGTTCCGATCGCCGTGGGCACCACCGAAGCCGCACAGCTGCTCGTCGGTCACGCCGTCGACACGTTCGGACGACTCGATGCGATCGTCACCAACGCCGGCATCCTGCGGGACAAGGTGCTGTGGAACATGTCCGACGACGACTTCGACGCCGTCCTCCACGTGCACCTTCGTGGCACGTTCACCTGCGTGCGGGAAGCCGTCAAACATTTCCGTGTGGCCGGACACGGTGGTCGCGTCGTGCTGGCCGGCTCGCCTGCCGGCCAGCGCGGCAACTTCGGTCAAACCAACTACGCCGCCGCCAAAGCGGGCATCGCCGCGATGGCACGCACCTGGGCCATGGAATGCGCGAAAGCCGGGGTCACCGTCAACGCCGTCATACCCAACGCCGCTACCGCGATGACCGAGACCATCCCGTTTCTCGCCCCTTACGTGGAAGGTATGAAACGGGGCGAACCAATCCCGTCCGTCGTTCGCCGGGCGGCTTCGTTCGGCGGCCCCGAAGACGTTGCCGGTTTGATCGTGTTCCTCACGTCCGACGAATCCGCCGACGTCACCGGCCAGTGCATCGGCATCGGTGGCGACCGCCTCTCACTCTGGTCGCATCCGAGCGAGATCCGCAGCGCATTCCTCGATGGCGGTTGGACCGCCGAGGCGATCGCCGAGGCGTTCGACTCCTCCATCGGCGAACAACTCGAGACCTACGGAATCCCGCTGCCGAAGATTCCGACGACCCAGAAGAAGCCGGCATGAGCTGTGCGGGCCCGGGGGCGGCAGTTTGCGTAACCGGGCAGGGCCCCCGCTCATGCCGCAAAGGACACAGCATGATCGCCAGGCACGGAGACGGCAGCTTGCGTAACCAGAGCGGGCCCGCGAAGGCCGAGGAGGGCACAGTATGAGCCTCGACCTGGACAATCTCGTCGCGATAGACGTGCACACCCACGCGGAAACCGACGGTTGCGGTCACTACTCGCTTCCCGACGACCTGCGCGCAGGAGCCGACAAGTACTTCGGCGCCGCGTCGGGACCGCCGAACCTCGCCGACATGGCCGACTACTACCGGCAGCGCCGTATGGCCGCGGTCGTGTTCACCGTGGACGCCGAATCCGCGCTCGGCCACCGCCGGCTCAGCAACGACGACATCGCCGCGGCCGCCGCCGAGCACGACGATGTTCTCATCCCGTTCGGGAGCATCGATCCAGCCAAAGGCAAAGTCGCGGTCCGGGAAGCGCGACGATTGGTCACCGAGCACGGCGTACGGGGCTTCAAGTTCCACCCGAGTCTGCAAGCGTTCTGGCCCAACGACCGTGCCGTGTACCCGCTGTACGAAACCATCAGCGAACTCGGTGTTCCTGCGCTTTTCCACTCTGGACAGACAGGTATCGGATCCGGTCTTCCCGGCGGCGGCGGCATCAGGCTCAAGTACTCCAACCCGATGCTGCTGGATGACGTGGCGGTCGACTTTCCGGACCTCACCATCATCATCGCTCACCCGTCGTTTCCGTGGCAGGACGAGGCGTTGGCCGTGGCGACGCACAAACCGAAGGTTTACATCGACCTGTCCGGTTGGTCACCGAAATACTTTCCGCCGCAACTGATCAAGTACGCAAACAGCCTTCTCAGGCGGAAGGTGTTGTTCGGCTCCGACTTTCCGCTGATCTCGCCGGACCGCTGGATGGAGGATTTCGACCAGCTCGACATCAAGGACGAGATCCGACCACTGATCCTGCGTGAAAACGCCATCACCGCATTGGGGTTGACAGTGCCATGATCGATCAAGGACTCGGCTCCTGGCCACGCCGCCGCGCCCGCATGGAACCGCACGCGCTCGCCCTCGTCCAGGGCGAACGCCACCTCGACTACGCGGGTCTGGCCGAGCGCACCGACGCACTCGCGTGCGCTCTTGCCGATCTCGGGGTCGGCAGAGGCGACCGCGTCGCCTACCTCGGACCCAACGACATCGCAACCTTCGAAACTCTTTTCGCCACTACGCAACTCGGTGCGATATTCGTCGCCTTGAACACGCGTCTCGCCACACCCGAGATCGCCTACATGCTCGACGACAGCGCCCCCATCGTGTTGGTCGTCGCCCCAGCCTGCGAAGGGATCGGGGCCGACGCGATTGCGCACATGGCCGTGCCACCGCACCTGCTGCGACTCCAGGAGAACGGCGGCAGCAGCAGGTACGAGCACGCGATCAGCGAGCACATCGGAAGCACACCGTCTCTTGCGCCAGTCGGGCTCGACGAGCCCGCGCTGATCCTCTACACGTCGGGCACCACCGGCCGACCCAAAGGCGCCGTGCTCACCCACGGCAACATCACCTGGAACACGCTGGCCCAGTTCGCGCACTTCAGCCTCAGCCGCGAAGACGTCAGCCTGTGCTCGGCTCCCCTGTTCCACGTCCTCGGTTTGGGCCAGATCACGCTGCCCACCTTGTATGCCGGCGGAACCGTAGTCGTCATTCCCAAGTTCGAGCCGAGCGAGTTTCTCGCCACTATCGCACGGGAGAAGGCCACGGCATTCCCACTCGCGCCCACCATGCTGCAGATGCTGTGCGAACTTCCCGAATGGGACGATGCCGATCTGTCCAGCATTCGGGTGGTCGCGTTCGGCGGCTCCCCGGTCGTGGAACGCGTCGCCACGGCGTGGCTCGCGCGGGGAATCCAGGTGCTGCAGGGCTACGGCATGACCGAGGCGGCCCCCGGCGTGTTCATGGCCCTGAGACACGGGGCAACCGCGCATCCCCTCTCGGTCGGGGTCCCCCACTTCTTCACCGACGTCGCCTTGCTCACCGACGACGGCGAAATCATCGACGGTCCCGGTCGAGGCGAACTCCTCGTCAGGGGCCCCAATGTATTCGCCGGGTACTGGCAACGCCCTGATGCCACCCGAGAGGCATTCATAGACGGGTGGTTTCGCACCGGCGACATCGTACGCATCGACGACGACGGTTGGGCTTACATCGTCGACCGCGTCAAGGACATCATCATTTCCGGCGGCGAGAACATCTACCCGGCTGAAGTCGAAGCCGCCATCACCCAACTCGACAGCGTCACCGAATGCGCCGTCGTAGCCGTTCCTGACGAGCAATGGGGCGAAGTCGGATTGGCGTTCATCGTGGCACTTCCCGGCCACGCCGCTGACGAACATGCGATCCGTGCGCACCTCGAGGCAAACCTCGCCCGATACAAGATTCCTAGGTATTTCATCTACCGGAAAGGCCTGCCACGCAACGCAAGCGGCAAGATTCAGCGGCTCGAGCTCCGCGAAGATGCCCGACAAAATCTGCAACCCGCGCCCTGACCGGCAAAGAAAGTGACCGTCATGACCACTACCGTCAGCCAGCCCACCGACCTGCTCGACCTTGTCGGCGCCAGCCTCGGCAGCAGCGACTGGATCGAAATCCCGCAAAGCGACATCGACATGTTCGCCAAAGCCACCCATGACGAACAGTGGATCCACACCGACGTCGAGCGCGCGAAGACCGGCCCCTTCAAAGGCACCATCGCCCACGGCTACCTGACGCTGTCACTGCTCATCCCGCTGTGGTCGGAGATCCTCGTGATCGAACACCGCGGCATGGCGATCAACTACGGCCTCAACAAGGTCCGCTTCCCCGCACCCGTCCCCGCCGGATCCAAAGTCCGGCTCAGCGCCACCCTCGCCGACGTGACAGACCTCGGCGACGGCGCCGTCCAAGTCACCGTCGACGCCACGATGGAACACGAGAGCTCCGATAAACCCGTTTGCATCGCCCAAATGGTGCACCGCTACTTCGCCGAAAAGTGACCGTGGAGTGGGCGGGACTGAAGGCTCTAGATAACGTTCGTTTCTGACCCGCCGCAGGTCGACGCGTGGTCAGCAGCGTAAGCGCATTGCGGCTGTGGCCAGCACTTGGATTGGAATGGCCCTGCCGGAGAGCGCGGTAAACAGTGTGGACATTCCTTTCCCAAGCCTGCATGCCGCGCAACCGCGACTCGTGTGGCAGGTGCCGCACGAGTCGGGACCGTGCTCAGGTGGCTGAACGGTGGTCTCCCAAGTGGGTGTTTCAAGCTTGTGGTAGTTCTATCCGGAATACGGCGCAATGTGGTGCGGCGGCGGCGAATTGGTTGGGGTCAGCGGAGGTGACGAGGCCGATTTTGATGAAGAAGGGGACGCCGCCGGGCACTTCGGCGGGGAACCGGCGGAGGACGGCAGCGCGTTGGTCGGGCGGGACTTCGATGAGAGCGATGCGGTTGCGCCGACCACGTTCGGTGAGGATGGCCCAGCCGGCGGCGCGCGCGTTGCGAGTCCACTGCGTGCTTTCGTGACCGACGATATAGCGGTGGCCGTCAACGGTCAGCGGTGAGACCGGTGTGGTCCGCAGTTGACCGGTCTTGCGGCCGGGTACCGAGAGTCCTCGCATAGTGCCCAGTGGGACGCCGAGCCTGATGAGGATCAATACCACTTTGTTCATCGGTTTGAGCCAGCGGGGCAGTCCGAGTTCGTTCATGGTCGTTCCTTATTTATAAGGGTGTGTTGATGGTGAAGACGGCGCGCCAGCCGCGCCCAACGCGTGGGAGCTGACCAGCAACCCGCCCAGGAGCGGGCCGGCGACCGCGGCCATCCCCACCACGGCCCCGATCACACCGAAGACCGCCGCCTGCTTCTCTGGCGGATACAGCGACTGGGCACTGGCCAGCACCTGCGGCACCATCAGGGCGGCGAACACCATTGCGTAACCACCAACCCACTCCAGTTCGGCGGCAGTGGCGTGCAGATCCTGCCGGATCGAGGCAGTGCGACGTTGACGATGGTCACGTCCAGCAGGTTCATGAACTGGGCGAAGATCAGCACGAACATCGCGAGGTGGCGGGCTTTCGGCGTGGCCGAGGTCGAGTACCATCGGTGATGCTGCCGATTCGGTAATGTACCGATTTGGAATGATTCCATAACGGAAAGAATAGCGAGGGGTGCGAGCGATGTCCAGACGCGCCGAAGTGGAGACGCGGATCCAGGTAGGGCTGCGCCGGTTGGTGGCGAACTCGGTGCTGACCAATGAGCGCATCGCCAAGCAAGTCGGCCTGCACGCCCAGGACCTGCAGGCGTTGAATGTCATCAGCCTGTCCGAAGAGCCGATGTCACCCGGCGATGTCAGTGCCGCCACCGGCTTGCCGCCGAGCACGACCACCCGAGTCGTGGATCGCCTCGAGCAGGCGGGCTATCTGCGACGCGTGGCCTCCCCACACGATCGGCGCAAAGTGACCCTGGAAGCGGACCCCGCCAAAATGCGGGACCTGCGAGGGCAGTACACCACCATCAACCACAACCTCGACACGCACAGTGCGCAGTTCACCCTCGCCGAACTCGAAACGGTCGCGCGATATCTGGAGCAACTCGCACCCTCTGCCGGGGAACTCGAAGCACCCGCCCGATAACTCCATCCCGGCTCGCCGGAGCAACCTCTCGCATGCACCGTCGTTCCGAATGCAAGGGAGCGGACCGGCGGGTCTGTCCAGTCTTCGGTGTAACCCGCTCTGCGAGGGCCGTCGCCGGAAGATCATCGATCGTCCCTCCGCGTCTGCGGGGGATTGTCCCTGATGCCGGTCTGCGGCCTCGGCATACTCACGATGGCCACCCCGTGGCACGCGATCGAGGCCATGCCCCCACCGGAACGAGAGACAATAACGCTATCCGTTCGAGTTGCAGAAGGGATGGTGGCCCCCAATGAGCGACGTCATCGACTTCCGTCGGTTGTTCGAATCGGCGCCGGGGCTGATTCTGGTTCTCGATCCCAGTCTGCGCATCGTGGCGGTGACCGACGCGTATGCGCGGGCGACTATGACCGAACGCGCGCGGATTCTCGGGCGTGGCGTCTTCGAGATCTTTCCCGACAACCCCGAGTACGCGGATGCCAAGGGAGTGCGGAATCTGCGGGTGTCGCTGGAGCGGGTGCTGCGCGATCGGGTCACCGATGCGATGCCGGTGCTGCGCTACGACATCCGCCGTCCGGACAGCACGTTCGAGGAGAGGTTCTGGAGCGTGTCCAACTCCCCGGTCATCGACTCGTCCGGCGAGCTGCGCTACATCATCAATCGTGTCGAGGACGTCACGGAGTTCATGCGACTGCAGGCCTCCGGCGTGGCTCAGCAGCGGGAGGCCGCCGCACTGCGTGCCACGACACAGCGGATGGAACAGGAGGTCTTCGCCCGCGCGCACGAGGTGGCCGAGGCCAACCGCCAGCTCAAGGAGGCCAACGCCGAACTGGCCGATCTGTATGCGCGCACCAAGGAGCTCGACGAACTCAAAAGCCAGTTCTTCGCCAACGTCAGCCATGAACTGCGTACTCCGTTGATGTTGATCCTTGCACCCGCTCAGAAACAGTTGGACGCGACTACCGACGACAGCTCGAACCGCGCAGACCTCGAGCTGATCATCCGCAATGCGCGGATGCTCGTCGGGCAAGTCAACAATCTGCTCGACGCGTCCAAGCTCGAGGCGGGCGCACTCCAGCCCGATTACGCTCGCGTCGACGTTGCCGAGCTGGCTCGGCTCAGCGCGGCCTACTTCGAATCGCTGGCTGTCGATCGCGGCGTCGAATTCACCGTTGATGCCCGGCAGCCGATCACTGCCACCCTCGATCCCGAGCACCTGCAGCGGATACTGTTGAACCTGCTGTCCAACGCGTTCAAATTCACCGAGTCGGGCGGCACGGTGCGCTGTTCTGTGTGCGCGGGTCGAGATGATCGACTGATCATCGAGGTCGCCGACAGTGGTCCCGGTATACCGGTGGAGAAGCGGTCGGTGGTATTCGACCGGTTCCGGCAAATCGACGGCGGGCCCACCCGCACGGTCGGCGGCACCGGTCTGGGCTTGAGCATTGTCCGCGATCTCGTCCGGCTGCACCGAGGTGAAGTCACTATCACCACTGCGCCGGAGGGTGGGGCGATGGTGATCGTGGATCTGCCTCGGACCGCGCCGGCAGGCACTCCGGTCCGCGCGGTTGCCTCGGACACCGAGCTGGAGCGAGAGCTCCGCGACCCGGTCGAATCGATTGCGGAACTGACTTCCATGGCGGACTCGGTGCCGGGGCGCTCCCCGGTCGCTCCACCGTCCAGGCCGGTGGTCGTGGTTGTCGAAGACAACGCGGACCTCAACGCTGTGATCCGGCAGGCATTGTCGGGACCTTACCGCGTGCTAGCGGCCTTCGATGGCCGGTCCGGGCTGGAGCTGGCGCGGTCGTGCCGACCGGACGTGATCATCTCCGACATCATGATGCCGCGGTTGAGCGGAGATCAGTTGCTCGCCGAAGTGCGGGCCGACCCGCTGCTGGCGAACACGCCGGTGCTGATACTCAGCGCTCGCGCCGACGACCAGTCGCGGCTTGCGCTGTTGCGGGCCGGCGCCAACGACTACCTGCCGAAACCGTTCTCGCTCACCGAACTTCACGCACGGGTGGACAACCTGGTGAATCTCCGCCTTGCCGAAGCCCGCCTGCGGACTGTGCGGATCGCCGGCGAACGTGAACGCATCGCAATCGAATTGCATCGCACCGTGATTCACCGGCTTTTCTCGGTCAGCCTGCAGCTGAGCGGGATACGGTCGCTGGCCCGGCGACCGGCCATTACCCACCGCCTCGACGATGCGGTCGCCGAACTCGACACGGTGATCAATCAGATCCGATACACCATCAACGAACTCGACCCGCAATCCGAGGACAGCAGATTTCGGACGCAGCTGCTCGAACTGATCAGCGAGACCGCCGAGACGCTGACAGCGCACTCCGAGGTTTCCTTCACCGGACCACTCGACACGATCGACGAAACCCTCACCGCTGCTGTCTACGACGCTGTACGCCACTTGATGACCGTGATCGTCCGCCGCGCGACGGCCACGGAAATCGCGTTGCAGGTCACGCTCGCGACCGACCTTGTCGTGACGGTAAAGGAAAAATCGGATGCCGCAGAATACTCGGCGGCAGACCGTGGCGACCCCGGACTGCTTTCCGAACAACTCGCCGACCACGCCGCGGCCCTGGCCATCACGACTCCGGGCGCCGGCGAAACCATGTGGACGTGGACGATACCCACACCCCCCACGAATTTCGCGCACCAAGACGGGTGAGAGCGGTTTCTCATCGAGGCTCGAGGCAGGGACGCCGTTACCGTCCTAGTCGGCCGCCTGATCGGCATCGAGGAATGCCCGCACCAGCGAGGTCAGCTCGGTCGGCTTCTCGAAGAACACCACATGGCCGCTGTCTATTTCGGCGTATCGACTGTCCTCGATCGCGGCGTGCAGGTCGCGAACGTGTCGAACGGGAACCAACTGGTCTTGGGTGCAGCCGACCACCAGGGTCGCAGCCGTGATGCGGCGTAATTCGTCGCGAATGTCGACATTGCGGTTGATCGCGATCTGGCCCAGCGTGCCCGGTTCCGGTCGCACCGAGCGCAGCGCAGCCAGTCCCTCCGCACCGAGCTGGCTCAGAAACTCCGGGCTGAACGCCAAGAGTGGACCGACACCCGAGGCAAGATCGGCTTCAGCGGTCAGCGAGGCAGCCCACGTCCGCAGAACCAGTTGCATTCGGGGGTCATCGCTGGTCGACCAGCCCGCCACCAACACCAGTTTTCGCACGAGATCGGGACGACGTGCGGCGAGCGCCGCCGCGACGACAGCACCCAGGGAGAAGCCCAAGAGGTCGGCCGGGCCGGTGTCCGCGTGCTCGATGACCGCGACGATCTGGTCGACCAGCAGTTCCAGCGTGGGTCCGCCGTCGGGTTCGGTGGTCTTGCCGCTGCCGGCGTAGTCGGGCGTCAGGACGGTGTAGCGGTCGGTGAACGCGGCCAGGAGATGACCGAAGTTCGACTCCGCGCTCATACTGCTGCCGTGGACGAGGACCAACCCGGGACCGGAGCCTGAGCGCGAGTAGTGCACATCGGTTCCGGAGACGTGGACAATGGGCATGATCGTGAAACCTTTCGCGAGGAGGACGTGGTCGAGCCGTCCTGGTGGTCGGATCTACAGGTCTAGGACGAGCCTGGGTGTCCTGGCACGGGACCGGCAGATCATCATCAGATCGGTGTCCTTCGCGTCCAGGAGACTGTCGCGATGGTCGGGGAGGCCGTCGAGCACGACGGTTTCGCAGGTTCCGCAGGTGCCCTCCCGACAGGAGGAGAGCGCGGATATACCTGCCTGCTCGACCGCTTCGAGGATCGAGAGGCCCGCCGGAACCAGGAGGGTCACACCGGATTGCGCGCATTCGACCTCGAACTCGCCGTCGGCCGTGGCATGGGCGATGGGCTTCGGTGCGAATCGCTCGATGTGCAGTGCGCCCGCCGGCCACGTGGTGGCGCACCGTTCTTCTACGGTGCTGAGTAGCGATTCGGGACCGCAGCAATACACGAGGGTGTCGGGATCGGGAGCCAATACCTTGTCGAGGTTCATCCGGCCGGTCTCATCCTTGGCGTGTATGCGAAGATCGCCGAGCGCCGACAGTTCGGGCAGGTAGGCCATGCTGCTGCGGGTTCGACCGCCGTAATGCAGAGTCCAGGCGGCCCCCCGGCGGGCGACCGTGCGGATCATAGGCAGCAGCGGCGTGATGCCGATACCGCCCGCGATAAATCGGTAGCGCTCTGCGTCGTGCAGCGGAAAGTTGTTGCGAAGTCCGCGGATCCGCAGTGCGTCGCCTGCCGAAAGGCGTTCGTGCACATATGCCGAGCCGCCTCGACTCACGTGCTCGCGCAGGACGGCGATGGTCAGGGTGTTGCGGTCGTCGGGATCGCCGCAGAGTGAATACTGGCGGACCATGTCCGGGCCGAGGACCAGGTCGATGTGTGCGCCCGATTCCCATTTCGGGATCTGGCCGTCGGCCCCCTCCAGGGTGAGTTCGACAACGTCGTCGGCTATGTCGCGGAGGTCGGCGACAGTGACCGACCACGTCGGTTCAGTGTTCACGCTCGGACTCCGATCAGGGTGACGGGCTGCGGATCAGAAAGGTGGCTGGTGTGGCCGGTGGGGTGGGCGAGCAACCATTGCCAGACCTCGATCGGGGTGTCGGCGACATGCGTTGCACCGCAATGACATATGCCCAGTAGCTGGTCAATTCCCGGGTGCCACTCCACCCGGTAGCGGACATTCACGTCCGGCTTGCTTCGGCTCGGGCGAGTTGTGCGATGAGCCGCCGCGCCGCCAGAGCGCCGGTGTCGATGTTGATCGACAATTCCTGGTGGACGCCGCCATTCCTTTCCTCTTCGGCGATGACCTCCTCCACGAGGTTCAGCGCGACGACGTCCTGCATCACCACAATGTGATTGTTGGCGTAGAGGTAATCGGTGACCCACTGGTCGTCTATCGCGAAGTCGCGTGCCACGGCCCAGAAGTCGTGCACCGAGTGCGCTGTCTCGGGGGTCAGCGCGTAGACGATCTCGACATGGAACGCGCCTGGATCAGCTGCGGCATCGTAGCCGGGGGTATAGCCATCCGGCGGGTAGTGGCCCTGCCGCGCGACTCGGCTGTGCAGCCGGTAAAGGCATGGCGGGGAGAACTCGATGTCCTGCCAGCGCGTGATTCTGCCGTGTACGCCGGTCGAACTGGCGTAGAACGGTGGGCTTTCGGCGTCATCGATATGCCTGCTCACCCGCACCACCCCGGCTGTCTCGTCGACCTCAGTGGCGATCGGCGTGTCGGCCACTTCAGGCGTGCCGATGTAGCCTCCGTGCAGATAGGTTTCGTGCGATAGGTCCATCAGGTTGTCCATCAGCAGGGCATGTCGGCCCTGGATGGTCTCGAGGCCGCGGATCGTGGTCCATCCGTCCCTGGTCAACCAGGGTGCGCGCGGAATCATCGCCGAGTCGGCGTACTCGCGGTCGCCGATCCATACCCAGATGAACGAATCCTGCTCCACCACAGGGTAGGAGGCCACCCGGGCGCTGCGGGGGATGCGCTGCTGCGCGGGCACCGCGACGCAGGTTCCGGTGCGGTCGTAGGTGAAACCGTGGTAGCCGCAGACGATCCGGTCACCGTCGACCAGCTGCGACTTCGACAACGGGTAACGTCGGTGGACGCAGCGGTCGGCCAGCGCGACCGCACTGCCGTCCTCCGCGCGATACAACACCAGCGGCTCGTTGCATATTGTTCTGGCAAGCAGTTCGCGGCCCACCTCATGACCGTACGCGGCCACATACCACTGGTTACGGATAATCTGGGACGAGGGACTCATCGGGGAAACTCCTGAGCTCGGCACCCGAATGATGCGTTGTGATCCACATCGTGTGGCGTCCCGATGCGTGAACCAAGACACACTTCCGCCGGACGGAAGCCCTTCACCGTCCACCCAGCTGCCTGCTGATCCCGTTGGCCGCGGTACGTACCGCAGGCGCCCAAGCGGCACGGCGGGAATCGCTCACCGGCACGACGATCGAGACGGCCGCGACGACCTCGCCGCCTGCGCTGAAGATGGGCGCGGCGACCGAGTAGCCCTCCAGCGTGACTTGGCCCTCGCTGATCGCGACTCCGGTCCGGCGCACTTCGGCCAGCGCCCGACGCAATTGATCCGGCGTACTGATCGTCCTCGGGGTGAATTCCGCAAACGGCCGGGCGAGGATTTCGGCTACGACCTGAGCGGGCGAGTATGCGAGGATGGCAAGTCCCACGCCGGTCGCGTGCATCGGCCATCGCGCCCCCACCTCAGTGCGTACGAACACCGCCTCG
Organism: Nocardia sp. 2TAF39; assembly: GCF_052114905.1. NCBI lineage: Bacteria > Bacillati > Actinomycetota > Actinomycetes > Mycobacteriales > Nocardiaceae > Nocardia > Nocardia sp. 2TAF39. The sequence continues at coordinate 41,899 of NZ_JBFRFQ010000008.1, read as the reverse complement.
CGCGCCGCGAGGAACTCGACGTACACCACGTCGGTGCCGTCCGGGACCGCCAACTGCACATTCTGGTGGGTCGCCTCGTAGAGGTCTTCCATGAATGGCAGCGCTACGTCGCGCAGCGGACGGCTCCGCGGGCAATAGGATGCGATCGCCACCATCCGCAGGCCGATCTGGTATCCGCCGCCCGGTGCCCGATCGAGCGCGCCCCAGCGCACGAGATCGACCACGTGCCGGTAGACCGTGGTTTGCGGAAGCCCGGTGCGCTCGGCCAGTTCGGACAACTTGAGCACCAGATGCGAGCTGTCGAATGCTTCCAGCACCACCAGCGCCCTGGCCAGTACCGACGATGTGGCAGCCATCATCGACTCCCTCTCGCACACGACCGAGTAGTAGGACAAGCAGCGGCAATGCGACCCGTCCGAGCACTACCATTCCATGCGATAACTGCTGCCATGACCAGATCGACCAGCGGGCAATCGGTGCTGTCCAGGTGGTGAGCATCATCGAGGCGTTCGAGCCCGGTCACGACCGGTCGCTGACCGGGCCATGCCCGCCCGATTTGCCACATCGGCCGGTCATCTCTGCACATACCAGCACAATTGTCAACTGCACATCGGGTCTCCGGGCGATCCGCGGTTACCCTGCGGCCATACCAGGGTTATCGTTGGGTCAACGGGTCGGGATGCTCATCCTGCTGCGGAGGTGATCGCATGGTTCGACAGCTCGACGAACCTGCAGTACCGAACTGCCGACTCCGGCTTGCGCCGATCCCGGCCACCTGACAATGTCTACGGGCGCGCGATGACGGAATGCGACGAGGCGACCCAACGGGATCTGCCCATCGGTATCGCAGCGGAACTAGCGGCGGCCGGCCTCGGCGATGCCGAGGAGATCGGCCGCGGCGGATTCGGCGTGGTCTACTGCTGTTGTCAGTACGCCCTGGAACGCCACGTCGCCGTCAAGGTCATGACGTCGGAGGTCCGCGGCGACGAGCGTGAGCAATTCGTGCGCGAACAACGCGCACTCGGCCGCTTGTCCGGCCACCCGCACATCCTGCAGGTCCTGGAGGCCGACATCACCCCCACCGGCCGCCCTTACATTGTGATGCCCTACCACGCCCGCGGCTCGCTGGAACAGGTGCTCCACAAGACCGGCCCGCTGCGCTGGCCCGAGGTGCTTTCGGTGGGCGTCAAGATGGCTGGGGCCCTTGCTGCCGCCCATGCGATCGGAATCGTGCACCGTGACCTGAAGCCGGGCAACATCCTGCTCACCGATTATGGCGAACCCCAACTGGCGGACTTCGGTATCGCCCAATTCGGCGAGGCGACGACCTCGTCCCTACAGATCATCCAGGGCACACCCGCCTTCACGGCACCCGAGGTCCTCGGTGGCGGGGCGCCCACCGCCGCCTCGGACATCTACGGCCTCGGCGCGACATTGTTCAGTCTGCTCACCGGACGTGCCGCGTTCGCCCGGCGGACCGGCGAACAGTTGGAAGTCCAGCTCGCCCGCATCGCCCGGGGATCGGTCCCGGACCTCCACGAATACGGCATCCCGCATGCGGTGTGCGAGGCCGTCGAGGCCGCAATGGCGGCCAAGTTCGCGGATCGGCCCGCCACCGCGGTCGAGTTCGGCGACCAGCTGCGAGAGGTGCAACGCCACTGTGGGCAGGCCGTCGACACCATGGCCGTGCCGCCGGACGTACCCGTCGCCCAGAGGGAGCGGAGAGCGGCACTATCGGCATTGCCTGCCCACTCCCCCGGCTCGGTGACGCCGCCGGTGCCGCCGATCGCCGCGACGAAGTTCCGGCCGCCGAGCCCACCCCGGACACTGATCGAGCGCACCCGCATCCTGGACATGCTTCGCTACGGCGAGCAACGGCGACTGACGGTGATCCACGGCCCGGCGGGTTTCGGCAAGACCACCCTGGCCCTCCAATGGGGGCACCGCCTGGAATCCGACGGCGCGCCGATGGCTTGGCTGACCGCCGACTCCGACGACGACAACGCCGCCTGGTTCCTCGCCCACCTGGTGGAGGCGATCCGGCGCGTGCGGCCGGAACTGGCCCGCGAACTGGGTGCACTACTCGAGGAGCGATCGTCGGACACCACGCGATATGTGCTCTGCGCGCTGATCGACGAGATCCACGACAGTGGCCAGGCAATGGTGCTGGTGATCGACGACTGGCATCGAGTGACCAGCGACGCCACCCGCGCCGCTTTGGCGTTTCTGCTAGAGCATGGCTGCCACCACCTGTGGGTCGTCGTCGCCAGCCGTACCCGGGCCGGGCTGCCGCTCACCCGGATGCTGGTGCGCGACGAGCTCATCGAGATCGACGTCGCCGCACTACGTTTCGATCCTGCTGAAACGACTGCCTTCCTTATCGACAACGGGCTGCTACTGAGCGCCGCGGATGTAACCCGATTGCAGGAGTCGACCGAAGGATGGCCTGCCGCGCTCCAATTGGCATCCCTGTCGCTGCGCGGTCGCAACGATCCGTCCGCGTTCATCGATCGCCTCACCGGCCGCCACCACGTCATCGGTGAGTACCTCGCCGAGAACGTCCTCGACGCACTCGAGCCGCGGCTGCTCGACTTCCTGCTGTCGACCTCGATCACCGGCAGGGTGCGCGCCGACCTCGCCACTCTCCTCTCCGGCCGGTCTGACAGCCAGGAACTGCTCGAACAGGTCGCCGACCGCAACCTGTTCCTGTACCGCCTGGACGAGGTTGCCGAATGGTTCCGCTACCACCACCTCTTCGCCGAGTACCTGCAGCGCAGGCTCGTCCGCTCCGACCCGGACCGGCTCGCACAACTGCATCAGCGAGCATCGACCTGGTTCGCCGAACACGAGATGCTCACCGATGCAGTCGATCACGCCATGGCCGCCGGTGATCCGCAGCGTGCGGTGGATCTGGTCGAAGCCCGCGCCCTCGATCTCGTCGAGCGTTCCCGCATGGCCACTTTCCTCGGGATGATGGCGAAACTGCCTGGCAGCCTCACCGAATCACGGCCACGACTGCAGCTGTGCGTCGCATGGGCGAGTATCGGCCTGCGGCGCAGGCAGTCGACTCGGACCGCGCTGAAGAACGCGCTCGCGACACTGGAGTCCGGTGCGGTACCGGCCGAGGATGCTACCGCGCTGCGCGTGGAGGCGGCCATGGTGACCAGTGTCGAGGAGTACGTGACCGACCGCTTCGAGGGCCTGCCGAAGCTGGTGGCCGAGCATCTCGACGATGCGGCCATACCGTTCATCGCCAACAACGCCGCCACGCTGGCCGCCAACGATGCGTTGAACCGATTCGATTTCGCCGGGGCCCGTCAATGGCACAAGCGTGCGGCTGCCTATCATCGCGACCGCGCGTTCGTCATGACGCACTGTTACTGCATCGCAGGTCTGGCCGCCTACGAACAACTCGATATCAGCAGGGCCGAGGAATATTTCGAGGATGCCGTCGCGATGGGCCGGCGCTCAGGCGCGACAACCCACTCCTCGATCTTGGCGGGCGCACTGCTGGGGGCGCTGCGATACGAACAGGGACGCCTCGTCGAAGCCGAACAACTGTTGAACACCAGTGCCAGACTTGGTCGGCAGGGCGGACCGGTGGATTTCCTGTCGGCCACCTACGGCACCGGGGCACGGCTCGCGGCGCTCCGCGGTGATCTCGCCCTCGCTCAGAAGCTCCTCGCCCAGGGCGCGAGGATCGCCGAGGATGCAGCACTGCCCCGCCTGGCCGCACGAATCGTCGATGAACATATCCGGATCGGTCTGCCGATCCCGGACGATGTTCGTACCCGCCTCACACATTTACCGCTGTATCGCAAGCAGGACAACCGGATCCGAGCCGGAATCGCAGAACTCGAGCAGGACTCCGCGATCCGGCTGCTGCTGGCCGAACACTCCCCCACCGGCATCGAAGAGGCGTGCGCCCGGGCCGATCGCATGGTGCGGGAGATCGAAACCCAGCCCCGCCCACGAGCCCTGGTACAAGCACAATTGCTGTATGCTTGCTGCCTGTGGGAGGCACGTCGAATCGACGACGCGAAAACCCTGCTGGCTCCTGCACTCTCGCTGGCCACCGAACACGGCCTCCTTCAGTTCGTCACGGATGCCGGCCCGCATATGTCGGACATCGCCGCCGCATCGGCATGACCGGGATTACTCAGGTCATGGTGAATGACGAGGGTACGGAATCAGCCGAGACGGGTGATCGGGTTCGCGACGTGGACGGATAGCGCGAATCATCCCATCGCCACCGCGCTCTCAACGGTGAACACCCTCCGTTGACCAGCGTCATTCAGCTACGCGTCCGTGAAGAGGAGGCCGTTGGCGATGATCTCGGTTGCGGTTTTCAGCAATTGGCGCAGTTCGGTTTCATTGCGGTGCAGACGGTCCGGCCGCCAAGCGAGGCTGATGATACCGTTCCAGGCCGACCAGAGGATGGTGGCCACCTCGACCGGGTCGATGGGGCGCAGATGCCCCTCGTCGATACCGCGGTTCAGGGCTTGAACCATGCGGTTGTTCTGCTCGTCGACCGATCGGGCGAGTCGGTCGGAGAGATCTCTACCTGCGGCGTATTGGCCGGGGGCGTTGGGGAAGGCGAGCATCCGGAAGTATTCCGGGTTGCTCAGATAGAACTGCAGGTATTCCTCCGCCGCGGCGTAGAGCTGTTCGATCGGTCCGCGGTCCGCGGTGTAGGCGTTGTCCATGTGGCGCCGGTCGACGTCGAGTGCACGTCGGATGACGGCCGCATGCAGGCCTGCCTTCGATCCGAAGTGGTTGTAGATCGAGCCGACGGCCACGTCGGCGCGTTCGGCGATCTCCTCCACGGTTACGGCATCCACGGATTGTTCGCTGAAGATTTCCTGGGCAGCGTGCATCAGCGCGTCGATGGTGCGCTGCTTTCGTGGATCCACCGAAGCTCCAGTCTTGTAGTCATTGCAAGAAGTCGATCGGACTGTTAGCGTAGTCGGACACTTATTGTAATGATTGCAAGAATCCGGGTTCGTTGTCATTGCGAAGGAGAAGCCGGTGACAGACTGGCCAGTGGTGCACGAACAGGTGCTGAAACTGTTTGCCGCCGGATGGGACAAACCGGGGCCGCACGCATGGGACGACCTACTCGACCCGGATGTCGAACTGGTGCAACCGATGTTGCGCGACGGCCGAGGCCCCGCATCCTGGTGGGGCGAGGCCGAACGACTGTTGGCGCTGCTGCCGGACTTGCGCGGGGACGTGCTGGAGTGGGCGGGCCGCGACGAGACAATCTTCATTCATGTCCGCTTTCGCGCCACTCTGGGCGGTGAGCCATTCACCTGGCAGGCCGTGGACGTGCTGCGGGTGGACAGCGACGGACGGCTGCGGCGGCGAGAGTCGTTCTTCGATTCGGCCCCGCTCGCGCGCACCGTCGCGCTGCGGCCACGCGCTTGGGCGGCATGGTGGCGGTCCGGAATCGCGCCGCTGGCGGTGCGCCGCCGTATACAGCGGAGGCGCCGATGAATGACACCACCTGGCGCGACCCGTCCCTCGGCGACCGCCGCGCAGTCGACTTGTCCTCGGGCACGATCGTGTACCACGATGCCGGGTCCGGGCCGGTGCTGGTGTTCGTGCACGGATACCTGGTCAACGCGAACATCTGGCGCAAGCTCGTGCCGTTGCTCACCAACGAATTCCGCTGCCTCACACCGGATTGGCCGCTGGGATCACACCTGATTCCGGTGCACCGCGAGGCGGATCTGACACCGATCGGCATTGCCCGGATGATCGCGGAATTCCTCGAGGCGCTCGACTTGCGTGCGGTCACCCTGGTCGGCAACGACTCCGGCGGTGCGTACAGTCAGATCGCTGCCGCCCGACACCCCGATCGGTTGGCCCGGCTGGTGCTCACCGACTGCGAGACACCCGACTGCACGTGGCCGCCGACGCCCGGCGGATTCGGGCTGCTCAAAGCCACCGCGGTGCATCCAGTCAGTTACCGGGCGCTGTATCAGGTGTTGCGGGTGCGCCGAACCTGGCGATGGCGAAACACGTACGGCTGGCTGGCCAAATATCCGATCGACGCGCGCGTGATGAACAGTTACATCCGCCCGGTGCTGAACGATCCAGCCATCCGGGTGGACGGCCGTAAGGCCATCGGCAGTGTGTCGGCGCGATTCAGTCGGGCCGCAGCCGAGGAACTCACCACACGCTTCGACAAACCGGTGCTGCTGGCGTGGGCGTCCGAGGACCCTGTCTTCCCGCTCGACCACGCGCGGCGGTTCGCCGCCCGACTCGGTGCGCCATTGATGACCATCGCCGATAGCCACACCTACACCACCGAAGACCAACCCGCCCGCACCGCCGACGTGCTCGGGGACTGGCTCCGCGCCACCGACTCGACCGGAACAGCGAAAAGCCCCCGAGAGCTTCGGCAGTAAGCTGGCTGTCGCGCCAACGACATCGCTATCGAGTGGGCAGTGCGGCACCCCCGGGTCGTTGCGCCCATGCCGCGTCGGCATTGCGGCATCATCGAAACTTGTCGGAACAAGTCCGAACACGATCGCTCGTGGATAGATTTCTCGAATTCGTCATGCCTGACGCGCAATTCGGCACTTCCGCGTGGACCGCGAACCGGACCGAGCGACGACGTCCAAGTCAGCGGCCCGACCAGTGGCTACTCGAACGGCAACAGCGCCAGCGGGACCTGGAGAAGACCACGTCACGATCGGTGAGTCGCCTCGATTCCGACCCGGCGCCCAAGTTCCCGGTCAGCCGAGCCGAGCCTTGATATCAGTCTTGAGGACTTTGCCGATCTTCGAGCGGGGTAGGTCGGGCCAGATCTCGACCTGCTTGGGAGTTTTCACGCTGCCGAGGCGGTCTTTGACGAAAGCCCGGAGATCGTCGGAGGTGGCAGTGTGACCGGCGCGGGTCTGGATGACTGCGGTCACCCGTTCGCCCCATTTCGGGTCGGGGAGTCCGATCACGGCGCAATCCTGGACCGCCGGGTGGGCCAGCAGCGTCTGCTCGACCTCGGCGGAGTAGACGTTGAATCCGCCGGTGATGATCATGTCCTTCGCCCGGTCGACGATATAGAGGTAGTTGTCCTCGTCGAGGTAGCCGATGTCGCCGGTGTGGTGCCATCCGAATCTGCCCGCGTCGGCGGTGGCTTCGGGGTTCTTGTAGTACCCGGCCATGACCAGCGGACCCCGGACGACTATCTCGCCGCGCTGCCCGGCGGGCAGCAGGGTGCCGTCGTCGTGCATGATCGCGACTTGGGTCAGTGGCGTAGGCCGTCCGACCGAGGACAGGCGTTCGCGGGCGAGGGACCCGTCGGCGCGGAAGTGTTGCCGTGGCGCCAGAGTCGAGATCATCATCGGCGCTTCGGACTGCCCGAACAGTTGCGCCATCACCGGTCCGATCCGTCCGAGGGCTTCTTCGAGACGAGCCACCGACATGGGTGCCGCGCCGTACCACAGGCATTGCAAGGAGCTCAGATCGGTGGTGGCGAGGGCAGGATGATCCAGCAGCAGGTATATCAGGGTCGGGGGCAGGAAGGTGTGCGTTATCCGGTGCCGCGGCACCAGCGACAGGAACTCCCCCAGGTCCGGCGCGGGCATGACGACGATCTCGCCACCCAGCGCCAGAACAGGGAAGCACAGTACCCCGGCCGCGTGGGTCAGCGGCGCCAGCGCGAGGTAGCGCGGGCGGCCCTCGAGGGGGTAGCTCATCAGCGTCAGCGCCGACATCGTCTCGATATTGTGCCCGGTCAGCACCACCCCTTTGGAACGCCCGGTTGTTCCCCCGGTACCGACCAGCAGAGCGATGTCATCGATCGGCTCGGCCTGCCACGGCTCTTCCCCAACTCCGCGGATCCATTCGTCGAACGGGACGGCATCGGGAACCGCACTGCCGTCCAGACTGATCAGTGTGGCCAGTTTCGGCAGATCCCCGACGATCGTGGCGACCAGCGGCGCGAACGAATCCTGGAAGATCAGGCACGTGCAGTCGAAGAGGTCCAGCAGGTCCCGGTTTTCGTGGGCCTCATTGCGGGGATTGATCGGGCACCACACCGCGGCCGCCCGCGCAATACCGAAAACGCAACCGAACGCGACCGCGTTGTTGGCCGACAGTATCGCTACTTTCTCGCCAGGACGCACCCCGGACCGGTCCAGCGCGCGAGCGACCTGCCAGGAAAGCCGCTGGACCGCGCCGTAGGTCAGCGTCTGGCCGTTCATGGTCAGGCAGGGTGCGGCCGCGCCGAGCGTGGCACCCTTGTCGAGGTAGTCGGTCAAACGCACGGATGATCCTCTATCGTCGAAAACACAAGTCGGAAAGCGTAATTCGCGAACCCGGCGGCCGGCGCGACCCACTGCTTCGGAGGTGCGCCGACAGCCGGGGCCCGGTCAGCTGTGCACGGTCAGGACCGGCTGCATGACGAGCCCGAAACCGCGCAGTACACCCAGCAGCTCACGATGGCCGAACGCCTGGCAGCCGGAAGCGAAACCGGCACGCTTCGGCGAGGTCTGCAGCAGCGTGTACGCCGCGTACACCTGCAACAGGCCGGTTTGCTTGTAGTTGCAATTGCCGTAGATGACGCAGTGTGCGCGCCCCAGGGGGCCCGACGCGTACACCGAGTCCAGGGAGGTGTTGATCCGCGGATTCTCTCGCGGCGGCATCTCGTTCATCACGCCCGCCGCCTGCTCGGCGAGCACCTTGTACTTCTGTTCCTGCGAAAGATCCTTCACCTGTTCGACGACGCCCGCCACGATCTGTGGCACACCCTGCATCAGCGCCCGGTTGAAAACCCCGCCCAGCACCTTGACGTTGGCCACCCGCGGGTCGCGTTTGAACCACACCGGATGCGACGTGCCGCCCCACGGCAGCGCAAGCTCGGTCTGATGCTGCCCCGGTACCACCACGTCGTACAGTCCGGCATCGGCGGGCCATTCCACGTACTGGTTCTGCTCCAGGTAATAGGCCTTCGACAGCGCCGCGTTGACCAGGATGGTCCGCGTCGACGCGATCGTCGGGAATCCCTTCCAGAACACCTGGATATCGAGCGTATCCAGGCCGGGGGTCTCCAAGCAGATATTGGCGGCGATCTCACCCGTCGTATACATATGTGCGAGACCCGGCGACAGTAACAGTTCCCGGTCTGCCATCCGCTGGCCGTAGTTCTCGTCGCAGTCGATCAGCCAGTCCTGTTCGCCGGTGGTGTCCAGGTAATGACACCCTGCGTCGAGGCACGCCTCGACGACCTCCCGGCCATACTGCGAGAACGGCCCCACCGTGTTGCAGACGACGCGGGCCCCGCGGAACAGCTCGGTCAGCGAGGCGACCTCATGTGCGACCTCGACCACCTCGTAGTCGGCGGTCTCGATACCGGGGATCTGGTCTATTGCCTGCTGGATGCGCACCTTGTCGCGTCCAGCCGCGACGAAGGGAACATTGAACTCGCGCAGGTATTCACACACCAACCGGCCGGTGTAGCCGGAGGCGCCGTAGACGATGACGGGCTTGTCAGTGCTCATGGAAATCGAACCTTTCGTGATAGCCGGTGTGCCTGACTGCGGTCACATGCCCATGCCGCCATCGACCGGCAGGCCGACCCCGGTGATGAAGCGGGCCGCGTCCGAAGCCAGGAACACCACGGCATCGGCCATGTCGGAGACCTCGCCCAGCCGCCCCTGGGGAGTCAGCCCCACCACCGCGCCGACCGCCTCCTCTGGACTGCCGAACAGCCCGATGTCCGCCACGTCCTGGGCAAGCTGACTGCCCATCGCGGTAGGAACGAGCCCGGGATAAACACAATTGACGCGGACGCCGTAGCCCAGCTTGCCCGATTCCATGGCCGCGACCCTCGTGAGCCGATCGACACCGGACTTCGTCGCCGAATACACGGCAATGCCTGGGAACGCGATGGTCGCGGCGACCGATGCGATATTGACGATCGCCCCACCCTGACCCGCCGGACCGCCGGACCGCATCGCACGGAAGGCATGTTTGATGCCCAGTGCGGTGCCGAGCACGTTCACCTCGAGCATGCGGCGAATCTCGTCGGGATCGAGATCGACGATCAAACGGGTGATCTCGATCCCCGCGTTGTTGACCACGATATCCAGCCCGCCGAGCGCATCGACGACGTCGGCCGTGGCCTGCTCCCATGCGGAATCGTCGGTCACGTCCAGCGGAACGAACTCGGCGGTGGCGCCGGAACTGCGGAGCGACTCGACGGTGTCCTTCCCGAGGTCTTCTCGGACATCACCGATAGCAACGGCCGCACCGGCGCGCGCCAGCGCCTCGGCCATCCCGGCCCCGAGCCCGCGCGCCCCACCGGTAACCAACGCCTTGCGTCCGACCAGGTCATACCTACTCATCCGACATCTCCTCCTCGAGATGAACGCTCATTTCGGCCGCCACCATCACCGGATTCCGCTCTGGGACCGAGCCGGAGAGTGCGACGTGGATCACAGCCTATAGAAATTTTGACAGTCGTCAAGATTTTTCTTGACGACTGTCCAAAGCTTGCGGGGCGACCGCGCCGACCTCGCGATAAACTGCAGGTGTGCCCGCAGACAGCGGGCGAGAAGACGGGAAGAAGTCCACGGTGACCGAGATCGTCGAGACGAGCCGGGAGCGGATATCACGCCGCCGGGTCGACAAGTTCGGTGAGCGCCGGGCCCAGCTGGCCGCTACGGCACTGCACACCCTCGCCGAACTCGGCTATGCCCGCACCAGCCTGCGGGAGATCGCACAGAACTCCGAGTTCTCCCACGGCGTGCTGCACTACTACTTCAGCGACAAGAACGACCTCATCACCCATGCGGTCCGCCAATACGAGGTCATCTGCGTGACTCGTTACGACGAAGTCGTCGCCGACGCACAGACTTCCGAAGAACTGCGCAATGGCTTCGCCGCCGCCATGGCCGCCACCCTCCATACCGACGCCCACCTCCACCGACTCTGGTACGACCTGCGCAACCAGAGTCTGTTCGAGGAGTCCTTCCGCGACGACGTGCTCGAGATCGACCAGCGTCGTGAAGACATGATCTGGCGCGTCGTCAGCCGCTACACCGAACTCGCCGACGCGACTCCCGCGGTATCCCCGGGCACCGCCTACGCCGTCTTCGACGGCATGTTCCAGCAAGCGCTGCTCCGTAAACTCGGCGGAAACCCCGACGCCGCAGCAGATCTCCACGCCAACGTGGAACAGCTGCTGGACCGGCTCACCGTCTGCGACTGAGGCGCCGCTCGACCGACGTCTTATCGTCATCGCCCCGTCGGGCCTCGCGGCAGTCGGCACGCGAGCGCGCATCCCGTGGTCACCGAAGCCGGAATGAGTGACACCCGGCTGACAGAGGTTGACGAGCAATTCATCTCACTGAGCCGGAAAGGCGCCCCGTCAGGGCTTTCGTCCCGGATGTTCTTGCAGATGCATGAACATCAGCCCTAGACTGGAGCGGGTCCAGTAGAGAAATTGCGGAAAGTCCGAGGAGGCAAGCGGGATGCTGTTGTCGCCCCCGAATAGACGGCAGGCAGCTGACGGAAGTACTGAAAGGCGCAGTCACCGCCTCGGACTCGAGGATGTAGCAGTCGAATTCGGTATCGACGCGATACGTGAGCGAATCGCCGAGCTTCGCCTCGCTGGTCTGCATCATGTCGCCTCGGTCATCGAACGTGAAATGCACACTGTCATGGCGCATCTGAGCCCGGGCTCGTTGCCCGGCGATTCGCAGCTGGATCCAGCGAGGACGTAGCGCGTTCCTCGCGTATCGCCACGCTCCACGCCGCACGCCCACCCGGCCGTGGCGCGCTCGAGTCAGCATTACACCGGACGACAACGGACATAGCTGCCCGGCCTGGCCGGACCAGTGGCAGACGAGTACGACGGCGTGGATAATGTGGCGGTCGTCACCAGTGCTGTGTCCCTCGACGCCGCCTATCGCTGGTTCCCGAACCTGACGAGCCGAACCGGAGCATGCCGATGATCGCCAACGGCCCGATCTTCCAGCTGTGCTGGGTGGTTCGGGACATCACCGCAGCTCAGCGTGCGTTCACCGAGCGGTACGGGGTCTCGAGCTGGTTTACCGTTCCAGATGTGCACTTCGGTCCCGAGGAGTGTGAATTACGCGGCGCACCAGCCGATTACACGATCAGTGTCGCGCTCGGCTATGCGGGCGGCCAGCAGCTGGAGCTGATCGAGCCGCGCGGCGGGGTGAGCCTGTACGCCGAGCATCTCGATCGCGTCGGACCCGGTCTGCACCACGTCGCCTGGGTGCCCGACAACTACGACACCGCACTCGCGCACGCTCGCGCCGCGGGCGCCGAGATCGTGGCACACGGCAGGTTCGACGGCATCGGCATGGAATTCGCGTACCTCGACGGCGGCCCGATCGGCTCGCACGTCGAACTGATGCGGCTATCCGACGAGATGAAGGCGATGTTCGACCACCTGATCCCGGAAGGTTTCACCAATCCATGGCAGTAGGCGCCTCGGCGAGGCCTCGTTCCGCGGGCACCGTGCCGCGGCCATACGGCGCGCTCGACGCGCCAGGAAGGCGATTGACATGCGTTTCACCTACGCCGAGACGATGATCGACCCGTCGTACTACCTGCCGCTGGCCAAGGCCGCCGAGGAGGCGGGATACACCTCGATGTCGGTGGCGGACAGCGTGGCGTATCCGAAGGACTCGGACGCGCAATACCCCTACACCCCCGACGGGAGCCGGGAGTTCCTGGAGGACAAGCCGTTCATCGAGGCGTTCGTCCTGAGTGCGGCGATGGCGGCGGTGACGACCACGTTGCGCTTCACGCCGTTCGTGGTGAAATTGCCGATCCGACCTCCGGTGCTGGTGGCCAAACAGGCCGCCTCGGTCGCCGCGCTCAGCGGCAACCGGTTCGGGCTCGGCGTCGGAATCAGCCCCTGGCCGGACGATTTCGAGATCATGGGGGTGCCGTTCGAGAAGCGCGGCGCACGCATGGACGAGTGCATCGACATCGTGCGGGCTGTCGGCGGGCGGCTACTTCGAATTCCACGGCGCGTTCTACGACATTCCGCCGATCAAGATCAGCCCGGTACCCACCGAACCGATGCCGATCCTGATCGGCGGGCACAGCAAGGCCGCGCTGCGGCGCGCCGCGCAGCGTGGCGACGGGTGGATGCACGCGGGCGGCGACGGCGCCGAACTCGACCGGCTGCTGGCCGAACTCGACGCCATGCGGGCCGAGTACGGAACGCGCAAGGACTTCGAGGTGCACGTCATCTCGCTGGACGGATTCACCGTCGACGGGATCAAACGATTGGAGGACAAGGGCGTCACCGACGTGATCGTCGGGTTCCGACTGCCCTACACCACCGAGCAGGACACCGAGCCGCTGGACACGAAGCTCGCCAACCTGTCCCGATTCGCGGAGAAGGTCATCGCGCGGGTCGACGGCTGAACACTGGGACGGCGTCGCTGTGCGCTCGGCGTCGGCAACGCCGGATCGGCCGCCTCGAACTGTCCGTCTCGGCAGGACACGCACGGCAACGCGGATGGCCGACCATCCCCGCGCACGTGGATGCCCGAACACCTGGCGCATCCGGTCGTCTCGGCGCTATTCGGCGAGGGCGGCCGTGACCGCCGCGAGAGTCTGGGCGCGGTAGCCCGCACCGAACAGCACGACGTGCACCAACAGCGGATGCAACTGGTGCAGCGGAATGCGTGCTCGCCACCCCTCGGCGAGCGGATACGTCTCGTGGTAGGCGGCGCGGATGCGATCCAGGTGCGGGGCGCCGAAGAGCGCGAGCATCGCGAGGTCGGTCTCCCGGTGGCCACCGTGCGCCGCGGGGTCGACGAGCAGCACGCGCTCGACGGTCCACAGCAGGTTGCCCGACCACAGGTCACCGTGGATGCGGGCCGCGGGCTCCGCAGGACCGGCCAAAGCATCGATGCGGTCGATGACGCGCTCCAGCAGGCGGACTCCGTCCTCGCCCAGGTGCGCGGCCGCGCGCGGCAGGTACGGTGCGAGGCGATGCTCGGCGTACCACTGCGACCATGGTCCGGCCGTCGGAGTGTTGGACAGTGGCAGCGTTGCGATCCAGCCCGGCCACGGCGCACCGAACCGTCCGGGTGTCTTTGCGTGCAGTGCGGCGAGTTCGCGCCCGAATCGCTCGGCGGCCGCGGGTGTCGGCCCGGCTTCGGCCAGCCAGGGCAGCACCAGCATCCGATCGTCGGCGGCAAGCACCTGCGGCAGGGGCATCGTCCCGCGCCCCGCGGTCGCGTTAGGACGAGCAGTACCGGACTCGGCAGCGCTCGAATCGCCGTCGTGGTTCCACGTCGAACCAAGCACCGATTCGTCCGGGCCAGACCGACGTTCGGCTTCCCGATCGGCAGCGGCCAGCCAGGCCAGGCCCGCCGCCTCCGCTGCGAAAACCGGCGTCGGCGCTGCCGCGGCTTTGACGAAAACAGTTCGGCCGTCCATCAATTCGGCGCGGTACAGCGTCCACGCGTGGCGCGAGCCGAGGTCGGTGACGCCGCGAACCGGGCCGAGACGGGCGGCGAGACGCTCGGAGAGCTTCATCGGGCGGTCGCGGCGAGGCGCTTCATGGTGTCCTCGTCGGCGGGGAAGAACGACTCGATGGCCAGTTCGGCGACCGTGATGTTCATCGGAGTTCCGAACACCGTCGTGACACTGAGAAACGACAGCTCCGCCCCCTCGTGCTCGATCCGCAGCGGGACGACCGCCTGATCGGGTTCGGGGAGGGTCAGCTCGACCTCGCCACCGGGATAGGAGCGCAGCTCGTCGAGGAGATCGGCCAGCTCCGGGGAACCGGTGACCTCGGCCTGCCGCCCCAGACGGGCGAAAATGTGGCCGCGCCATTCGGCGAGGTTGGCGATGCGGCCGGCCATCCCGTCGGGATGCAGGCTCAGGCGCAGGGCGTTCACCGGCGGGGTCGCCAGCGCCGGGTCGATGCCCGTGAGCAGCAGTCCCACGCCGCCGTTCGCGTCGATCATCGTCCAGTTCTGATCGATGGCCAGCGCTGGGTAGGGCTCGTGCCCGGCCAGGATCTGGCGCATTGCGCCGCGGACCGCGTCCATGGCGACCGTGTCCAGAGCGGGTTCCGCGTAGACGGGGGCGTAGCCCGCGGCGAGCAGCACGCGGTTGCGTTCACGCAACGGGATCTCCAGGTGCTCGGACAGGTGCACGATCATGGTTCGGCTCGGCGTGGCGCGTCCGGTCTCGATGAAACTCAAATGCCGTGCCGAGGTGTCGGAGCGCCCGGCCAATTCCAGCTGGCTCAGCCTGCGTTCCAGGCGCCAATGTCGCAGTAGGTCACCGACCGTTGAGGTACTCACTCCGCCGATCCTACGAACGACGAGCGGCCTCGACCATTACCTCTCGGGTAATCGAGCTGCGCTCTCACAGTTGGGTGTAGTCCTTCTGGTCCTGCTCGAACGCCGTCAGGATCTCGGCTGTCAGGGTCGGTCGGGTGTGGGCGACGGCGGTCAAATAGTCCTCGGTGCTCGCGGGTTCGCCGGTGTCGTCGCGCATTGCGCGTTCGAACGCGGACTGTGCGCCGGCGCGGGCCGCGTACTCGATGTCGGCGGGAGTGAATTGCGCCGTGGCGTCGACCAAACGGTCGAGGTCGATGGTTTCGGCGACGGGGCCCAGATACCGTCGCCAGATCGCGTTCCGTGCGGGTGCGTCCGGCGAGCCGACCGGAATCACGTAGTCGAATCGACCGGGCCGCAGGAATGCCGAGTCCAACGAGCGGACCGAGTTCGTCGCGCAGATCAGCAGGCGGCTGTAGTTCTCCCGGAACGCCGGTATCAGCTTGAGCAGCTCGTTGGTGACGCCGTGCGCGGCGCTCGTCGCCGGACCCGAACGCGCGACCGCGATCTCCTCGACCTCGTCGATGAACAACAGCAGCTCGTCGAGTTCGGCCAGGTCGGCGAATACCTCGCGTAGCGAAGCCGCAAGCCCTCCCGTCGCCGCGGCAGCCAACCGGGACGGGAACAACTCGACGAACGGCCAGCCGAGTCGCGACGCGACCGGCTTCGCGAAGCTGGTCTTACCAGTCCCCGGTGGCCCGAACAGGATGACGCTCTTGGGCGGCAAAACCCGATAACGCTCGGCCACATCGGGGTTCGCCAACGGCAGCACGATCCGGCGTTCGATGACCTCCTTCTCACGATCCATCCCTGCCATCGACTGCCACAGTCCCGGTGGGAGCAGCCGCCCGCCCAGTTCGGTCAGCAGGGTGGACTTCGCGGGCGCCAACGGCTCGAGCAGCTCGTAGTAGACGAGGCCGGCCCGGCGCAGGTACCCGGAATTCTCGAATGCCGCGGATCCGGGGGCGCCCTCGGGCAGGAGGGTGCAGATCCGCCGCACGCCGTTGGACCGCAGCCGCCGCTCCAGTTCGGCGAGCAGTGCGCTGCCGATGCCGCGGTGCCGCCACCGCGCCGCCAGCGCCACCAGCAGGACCCAGGCCCGCTCGCCCTGGAATTGGGCGACCGCCAGCCCGACCATCTCGCCACCGACCTCGGCCACCACCGCGGACTGTCTCGCTCGCGCGGCCGCCATCACCTCCGCCAGCGCGAAGACCGGCTCGTCCGCGGTCGGCACACGGCTCTGCTCCCAGATCTGGATCGCCTGATCCAAATCATCGTCACGGAACTCGCGTAGTCGCCACACCGGCATACATACCTCGAACGGCCATCGGCGAACTCGGCCGTTCCTCTCAGTAAACACCCCTGGGCAAGCCCCGCAGTGACGGGAAAAGCCCGAAAATGGTCTTCGGTGGAAGGCGCGGCTGAATCGCATAGCTGCGGTGAGTACCGACAGCCGCCCGCTGACCTGCAAATCTCACGGCGGAGTGCCGAATCGCGGTCCGGCACTGCTCTGCAACCGACGGTAAACCCCGGAGGAGACGGACCCGGATCCGCGTTCATACGGGCAACCGGCAAACATCGCAGGTCCGGCTCTCCGCGAAGCGGCCGAGCGAAACTCCAGTGCAGGCGCCGCCCGTGACTGCGGATAGCGTGGGCAGTCACAAGCGGCCATCCGTACTTCACGGGACCCCGGCCACATCATGAGAGGAGTGCGCAGGTGAATGCCGCCGTGACGCCCGGAATCGGGTTGGCGATGCTGTGCACGGTCATGATGGTCGCGGCGGCGGGGGTATATTGGATCGCCGGACTCGGCCCGGGGTCGGTGGCGCCGGGCGCGGCCACACGCGGCGCCGCCCAGCTCGCCGCGGTCGCGTTGGTCCTCGCCGCGGCCCTGGCACAGCTGTGGTCATCGATCCTCATGCTGGCGGTCATGTTCGCCGCGGCCGTCGCGACGGCGGCGCGGCGCGCCCGCGCAGGCCGGTCGGCGACCTGGTTGGCTCTCGCACTCGGCGCCGGTCTGGGCGCGGTGCTCCCGGCGCTGCTGCTCAGCGGCGTCGTCCCGCTCACTGGTGTGGCCCTGGTGCCGATCGGCGGAATCATCCTCGGCGGCACCATGACCGCGACATCACTCGCCGCGCGACGCGCCCTGGACGCGATCGAACAGCGCCGGGGTGAAGTCGAAGCCGCCCTCGGCCTCGGATTCACCGACCGCGAGGCCCGCCTGGAAATCATTCGGCCCACCGCCGGCGATGCCCTGCTGCCCGGCGTGGACCAGACCCGCACCGTCGGCCTGGTCACCCTGCCCGGTGCGTTCGTCGGTGTCCTGCTCGCCAGCGGCTCGCCCGCCCAGGCCGCGGCGGTCCAGATCCTCGTGCTGATCGGACTGCTCTTGGCACAATCCTGCGCCGTCGCGGTCACCATCGAACTCGTCGCCCGCAGGAAAGTACGCCGCACCGGCGGTGGGGAAACCAGGGTCTTCCGGTCGATTGGCGCTCCGGATACCAGGTAGGTCCCCGACCACGGACCACACCAGCGCCCTGCGGCGAACTCCGGCGCGGGACTACCGACAACCGAACACCCGGCAACCAGCACGCCGATCCACGATCGGGCCTAGTCCGCGACCGGTGTAGGCAGGAGCCGAGGCAGGAACGCCGCACCGGCGGTGGCCGCCGCCGCGGAGGTCATCGCGGTTGTCCACCCCGCCGGACCCAGAGGCCTACATCCGAAGTATCTACACAGCCCCGGTGTCATCACCACGGCGGCGAGCACCGCTCCGCTGGCCGCGGTCGTGATCCACACCAGCGGGCTGCGGTATCCGGAAAGCAATGTCTGTCCGAGCTGCGTGCCGATGAGGGCGACCAGGCCGATGGTGGCGGCCCGGCGCTGGGTGCCGGTGTAGTGGCCGATGGTCCAGGCGACCGAAGCGCCGACGGTCGTCGCGATCCCGCGCACGGCAAGCCCGCGCACCAGGTCAGCGCCCAAGTGCGCCGGCGGGATCTCGGCGAGCTGTTCGGCCAGCCGCTGCGCCCGTGCCGGAGGATCGTCCGTGTCACCCGAAACGACCGCGTCCCGGTCGCGAGACAGCGCAAGGGCAAGGGCGGGGAACATATCGGTCAGCATGTTCACCAGCAGGAATTGGCGGGTTCGCAGCGGTGCCTGTCCGCTGAGGGCGGTGCCGTACAGCGTGAACGCTACTTCGCCCGCGTTGCCGCCGACCAGAACGCCGACGGCGTCGGTGACCCGTTGCCACATTCCCCGGCCCTCCAGCAGCGCATGCAACAGGGCCAGCGGGTCGGGGCGGGTGAGCACCAAGTCGGCAGCATTGCGTGCGGCGGCCGAACCCTGGGCGGCGACACCGATTCCGACATCGGCGGTGCGGATCGCGGCGGCGTCGTTGCTGCCGTCGCCGGTCATGCCGACTACGTGGCCCGCGCGTCGAAGCGCCGCAACGATGCGCACCTTCTGCTCGGGACCGACCCTGGCGAAGACAGTGCCGCGTTCGATCAGCTCGGCCTGTGCGGTGTCGTCCAGACCATCCAGATCGGCGCCGGTGATCACTTCGCGCGCCGCGATGCCGAGTTGCCTGGCGACCGCCGCGGCTGTCACCGGGTGGTCGCCGGTGATCATGCGGACGCTGATGTCGTTGTGCTGCAAGGCGGCGACGAGGGGAAGGGTCTGCGGGCGCGGCGTATCGGCAAGTCCGAGGAAGCCGAGCAGTGTGAGGTCGCCGACCATCCTCTCCACGTCATCGGGTTCGCTGCGCAGGTCGCGATGCGCCACCACCAGCACGCGCAAACCCTGCTCGGCGAGATCACGGACCGCCTGCTCGGCGCGATCGCGTGTCCGGTCATCGAGTGGTGCGCTGTCCGTGCCGGGCAGCCGCACCCGGGTGCAGCGCCGCAGGACCACCTCGGGCGCGCCCTTCACGATCAGCCGCAGCTTACGAGAGGTGTGGCCGAGGACGGCGGCGTACCCGCGGTTGGACTCGAAGGGGATCTCCTCGATCGGATCCCAGCGGCGGGCGTCGTCGTCGAGGACGTCGGCGGCGGCGTCCAGCACCGCACGGTCGGTGGCGTGCACGACCGGGCCTTCGGCGGGATCGGGACAGGCACGGGCCGCCGCGCGCAGCAGTCGGCGAGCGTCGTCGGTGTCGGCGTTCGGGGACCACTGCCCCTCCAGGTCCGCGACCGTGGTCAGACGCAGCCTTCCTTCGGTGAGCGTGCCGGTCTTGTCGAAGCACAGGGTGTCGACTCGGCCCAGCGCCTCGACGGTCCGGCTTGCGCGGACCAGCACGCCGTGCCGGGAGAGTCGGCGCGCGGCCGCGAGCTGAGCCACCGTGGCCACCAGTGGCAAACCCTCGGGCACCGCCGCGACCGCGACCGCTACCCCATCGGCGATCGCGGTCCGCAGCACCCTGCCCCGAAGCACTCCCAACGCGGTGACGATGCTGCCGCCGGTCAACGTCATCGGCAGCGCACGGTCGGTCAGTTGCCGCAATTGCGCTTGCACACCGCCCTTTTCGGGTGGAATGGCGCCCGCCGTGGCACGCCCTGCCTGGGTATCGGCGCCGACGGCCACGACGACCGCGCAGCCAGTGCCGTTGACCACGGTGCTGCCTTCGAAGACCATGCAGGCGCGTTCACCCAGGACCGCGCCGGGCGTGGCGGCGACCTGCTTCTCGACGGTCACCGATTCACCGGTCAGGCCGGATTCGTCCATCTCCAAGTCGTCCGCGCGGAGCAGACGCGCATCGGCAGGGACCACATCCCCTGCTCGCACCACCAGCACGTCCCCGATGGTGAGCAGGCTCGCGGGCACGACGCGTTCGTGCGGCTCGTCCTCGTGCGTCGCGGCGCGATCGATCAGGCGACCGGTGAGTTGTTCTCCCTCGAACAGCCGGTGCAGCGCGCCCTCCGCACGCTGGCGCTGGCGAGCGGAGACCACGGCGTTCACCGCGAGCACCGACGAGAGCAGCACCGCGTCCGACGGCGCGCCGAGGATCGCGGTGGCGACCGCACCGACCCCGAGGATCGGGGTGAGCGGATCGGCCAGTTCGCGGCGCAGATGACCGAGAAACGACGCCGCGGAGGTCAACACGGTGAGCGCCGGAACACGGGCCGATCGTGCGGGCTCGGCGCGGTCGCCCGGCGGGCTGGGTTCGGGCAACCGGCTCAGCACCTCATGGGGTTCGAGCGCGTGCCAGGGCAGCAGCGGCGCGAGCATGGGTTGCCGGCCGCCGCGCGCTGCGCGCCATCCGCTGTAGGCGCCGGTCAGCAGGCCGGTGTAGTGCGCGGCGGTCACGGGGGAGGTCCGGCCGCGGCGCGACGGCGCGACGGCCAGCAGCAGACCGCCGAGAGCGGCCGCCGACAGGGCCAGCGAGCGGCCGCGCTCGCTCACCTGCCGGGCCGGAATGATGCTGGCCAGGACTCGATGCACCTGGCTCAGGTCACGGCAGACCGCGTCGGCGGACCAGGGCACCTGCGGCGCTCCGTTTTCCCGTTGCGCGAGCCCGATCGCCACATCGGCCGACGCCAGTGCCTTGTGCGCACAGGGACTCAGTACGGCGACCACATGACCGTCGCGCTGCAAGTCGTGCACCCGCTTGGTCAGTGAGCGACCAGGGGCGACGAATTCGTCCGACTCCGAACGCAACTCGGCGGCGTCCGCACTCGCGACCAGGATCACGCGCAGGCCTGCACCGCGCGCTTCGCCGAGTACCGCGTGCGCTCGCCGATCGAGTTCGCGTCCGATCATGACCCGCCCGACCGGTCTGTCGTTCGCGCGCAGGTCCCGCCACACGGGGCGCACGGTCCCCCCTCGGTCGGGGTTTCCGGTACCGGCCTGCACCAGCCGCAGCGTGCGGCCGCCGCGCGAGGATCGGCGATCGGCAGTGTCGGCTGACGACGGCTTCGGGTCACCGCCGGTGCTCTCGTCGGTCGGCATCTGCAGCAGGCACTGGCCGGCACTCCAGACGTCGGCGACCGACCACTCCTCGTCGGTCGATTCGGCGTCGAGCACGACCGGGCGCGAGGTGAGCAGCGACTCCCCATCGACGACCAGCGCCGACAGTCGATCCAGTCGCCGCCAGATCACCGGGTGCAGCGTGAGCACGCCTGCCCGAGCCAACTGGACCGACACCGCGGCACTGTAGGCCTCCCGGCTCGCCCGCGCCGCCTTCGGCGCACCCAATTCCAGCGCGTCCGCCGCGTCGGCGAGGCCTCGTCCGCCGAGCACGGTGGTCACAGCGCCGACCAGCGAGCCCGCGGCCGCCTCGTCCGCGACTCGTTCGACCGGCCCCTGGGGCATCTCGACAACGCGGGAGTGCGCGAGCAATGGCTCGGACACCTCCGCAGGGCGGCTGCCCATGTCGGCCTCCCAGCTCCGCCATTGCACGTACCTGGCCAACGCCTCGGCCAGCATCAAGCTTCGCTGCACGGTGTCGACCATCAGGTTGGCCGTCCCCCCGGCGGCGCTGTTGCCGAGAGCGTTGCCGACAGCGTTGGCCGTGCTGAGCACCAGATCGGTCCGTGAACGGCCGAGCCGTTCCTCCAGCAGACCACGCACACGCGGCTGGGTATCGGTGAACGCGGCCGCCGCGCGCAACGCCCTTGCCGGGCCGTGCAGCGGCAGCAGCGCTCCCGCGGCGCACAGACCGATCGCGCATACATCGCCCGCGATCTGGATCCCGGCCACCAGCAAGGGTTCTCGATCGGCGGGGTGTTCGGCGGCACGGCTCCAGTCCAGGTCCTCGACCGCGGCGTCGGCCTCGACCGACTCGATGGCCGCCAAGAGGTCGGGCAAGTCCGCTGCGCCGTGCGCGAGCGCGGCGACCACGCGGCCGGTCACCGCGTTCACCCGCCACCAGCGCACTGCCCCGCGCCGACTCAACTGCTTCTTCAGCGCCCGCGCGACGACCCGGCTCTTTCCCGAGTCCAGCCCGCGCACCTCCACCGTCGCACGATCTTCGTGCATTTCCACCCGGCGCTGGGAGCGGCGCGTATGCGGATCGACCAGCGCCGTGACCTCATCCCGCAGATCGACGCGCCCCAGGTCCAACAGTGATGCGCCCGCCCGCGCCCCGGCTCCGACGGCGTACAGCGGTGCTTGTGCGGCCTTGGCGGCCAGCGCGAGGCCCAGCAGCGCGCCCATCCGCGCCACGCCGGTCGCCGTGGCTGTCGGTTCCTCCACCCACCAGGTCGAGACCACTTCGCCCAGTGAAAATCTCATAGTTGGCAGCTACCCCGGGGCGCATTCCACAAACAGCCGTCGAAAGAAACGGCAAAGAACCCGATTCGAGGTCGGTTTTCAGGCGCGAGACCTCGGATCAGCGTCACGCACTCGGTTCGAGTACGATCTTCACGGCCCCATCCGACTTGTGCTGGAAGTTTGCGTAGGCTTCCGGCGCCGCGGACAGCGGAAGGCGATGGGTAGCAAATGTTTCCACACCGAGCGGATCGCCGTCCTCGAGCAACGGCAGGATGTCGTCGACCCACCGTTTGACATTCGCCTGGCCCATCCGCAGTTGAATCTGCTTGTCGAACAACACCCGCATCGGGATCGGGTCGGCCATCCCGCCGTAGACGCCGACCACCGAGATCGTGCCGCCGCGACGAACGATGTCGATCGCGGAGTTCAACGCCGCAAGACGGTCGATCCCCGCGGTGTCCATGACCTTCTGTGCCACCGGATCCGGCAGGAAGGCGGCCGACCGCTGCGCGATCGATGCTATCGGCGACCCGTGAGCCTCCATGCCGACCGCATCGATCACCGCGTCGGTACCGCGACCGTCGGTCCATTCCCGGATGATGTCGCCGAGCGGCTGATCGACTGCGCTGAAGTCGATCACCTCGATGCCGCGGTCTGCGACCCGCGCGAGCCGCTCCGGCACCCGATCGACGCCGATCACGCGAAATCCCCGATGCGCGGCAATGCGGCAGGCCATATCCCCGATCGGGCCGAGACCGAGGACCGTCACCGAACCGCCGGGGGGCACCGAAGCGTATTCCACCGCCTGCCACGCCGTCGGCAACACATCGGACAGGTAGAGGAACCGTGCATCGTCGGGCCCCTGGGGAACCTTGATGTGTGTGGCATCGGCATGGGGTACCCGCAAGTATTCGGCCTGTCCGCCCGGCACATGCCCGTAGAGCTTGGAATACCCGAAAAGCGCTGCACCGCTTCCGTATTCACGTACCTGCGTGGTCTCGCACTGGGTCGGCAGACCGGTGCGGCACATGAAGCAGTCACCGCAGCTGATCTGGAACGGCACCACCACCCGGTCGCCGCGCTCCAGCCGGGTGACGGCAGAACCGGTCTCGACCACGTAGCCCATCGGCTCGTGACCTAGCACGTCGCCACTGCTCATGTACGCCCCGAGTATTTCGTACAGGTGTAGATCCGATCCGCAGATCCCGGAGGAAGTGACCTCGATGATCGCGTCGGTCGGCTCCTCGATCCGGGGATCCGGCACCGACTCCACGGCGACCTTGCGTCGTCCCTGCCATGTCACAGCCTTCATGCGTGTGCTCCTCGGTCGAGGGATTGAGTACGTTCCCGCCCTACCCGGGCACCCGCGCTCGAAACGACCGAATCGGGTTTGTCGTAAGGCCTACGGAAAGATCTGGTCACCGGCAAGCGCGTATCCGGTGACTGTCGTGAGGCCGCAAC
This sequence comes from Nocardia sp. 2TAF39, assembly GCF_052114905.1. NCBI lineage: Bacteria > Bacillati > Actinomycetota > Actinomycetes > Mycobacteriales > Nocardiaceae > Nocardia > Nocardia sp. 2TAF39. Next base: position 17,882 of record NZ_JBFRFQ010000008.1, on the reverse strand, counting down.
TCGTGGCCGAGGAGCAGGAGTGTGCGGCCGCCGATTCTGGGTAGGCAGTCGTCGTGGATCACACAAAAGCTCCGCTACTGGAAGCGCTGGCCGACTATCACCGCCTCGGCAGGTACGGGTTCACACCGCCAGGGCACCGGCAAGGACGAGGTACCGACGAGCGCGTTCTCGACGTGATCGGGCGTGACGCGTTCGCGTCCGATGTTGTGCTCACGGCAGGCCTGGACGACCGCCTGTCGCGGGGCGGGTACCTCGCCCGGGCCGAAGCCCTCATGGCCGACGCGGTGCGCGCCGAAACCGCCTTCTTCTCGACGTGCGGCAGTTCGCTGTCGGTCAAGGCAGCCATGATGGCGGTCGCGGGTGGACAGGACGGCGGCCTGCTCGTCGCGCGCGACAGCCACAAGTCGATCGTGGCAGGGCTGATCTTCTCGGGAGTGCTGCCGCGCTGGATCACGCCGAGATGGGATGCCGCCCGCCATTTCTCGCATCCGCCCTCCCCACAACAGGTGCGCCGGTCATGGGAGCAGCATCCGGACGCGGCAGGCGCGTTGATCGTGAGCCCGAGTCCGTACGGCACCTGCGCGGATATCGCCGGTATCGCCGAGGTCTGCCACGAACGCGGCAAACCGCTGATAGTCGACGAAGCCTGGGGGGCTCATCTGCCGTTTCACGAGGACCTGCCGACCTGGGCTATGGACGCGGGCGCCGATGTCTGTGTGGTCAGCGTGCACAAGATGGGCTCGGGCTTCGAACAGGGCTCGGTCTTTCATCTCCAAGGCGACCTGGTCGATCCGACCAGGCTCAGCGAATGCGCCGACCTGCTGATGACGACCAGCCCGAACGTGCTGGTCTATGCGGCGCTGGACGGCTGGCGCAGGCAGATGGTCGAGCACGGGCACGAGCTGCTCGGGTCGGCGTTGCGCGTCGCCGACGAGGCCAGGCGGCGCTTGGCCGAGATTCCCGGCATCGCGGTACTCGAGAAGGAGCTGCTCGGCGCCGAAGCATCCCATGATCTCGACCACATGCAGGTGCTGATGGATGTGTCCGGCACTGGGGCCAGCGGCTACCAGGCAGCAGACTGGCTGCGTGAGCATCGCCGTATCGACGTGGGCCTCACCGATCACCGCCGGTTGCTCGCCACGCTGTCCATAGCCGACGACAAAAGCACCATCGACACCCTGATCGACGCGATCGAGGCCTGGCGCGGACAACTGCACGATCCCGCGCCGCCGCGTGTCGCGCTGCCCTCGCCCTCCGACCTGGAATTGGAGACCGCGATGCTGCCCCGCGACGCGTTCTTCGGGCCGGTCGAAGCGGTGCCTGCCGAGGAAGCCGCAGGCCGGATCGCCGCCGAGCAGCTCACGCCGTATCCCCCGGGCATCCCCGTGGTCGTCCCGGGCGAGGTGCTTGACGCGGCCGTCGTCGACTACCTGCGCACCGGTTTGGACGCAGGCATGAACCTGCCCGACGCCGCCGACTCGCGACTGCGCACGATTCGTGTCGTGGCCGGCACCTGATCCGAATGTCTCAGCGATCCGCCGACAAGTACGCACTCGAACTCGCCGAACTGGCGCGGCGGACCGGGATCACGGTCGCGGTCGCGGAATCGCTGACCGCAGGTCGGCTCGCCGCCACGCTGGGGGCCGCGCCGGAATCCGCACGCTGGTTCCGGGGCGGTGTCGTGGCCTACAGCTCGGAGGTCAAGCGAAAGGTTCTCGGGGTTCCCGATGTTCCCGTGGTGTCGCGGACCGCGGCCGAAGCGATGGCCGAAAGTGTTCGGCCGTTGCTGGACTCGGTCGTAGCGGTGGCGGTGACAGGTGTCGGCGGGCCGGACGCGCAGGACGGCGAACCGGCAGGCTCGGTCTGGTTCGCGGTGGCCACCGACACCGGCGTGCGGGCGTGGCATCGCCAGTACGACGGCGATCCCGAACAGGTCCTGGAGCAGACGATCGAATGCGCCACCGAACGGCTGCTTGTCACCGCCGAGGCGCTAGGGACGGACCACCGCTGAGCTCCTGGGCGTCGGTCACTGTGGGGTGCGGCGATGCTTGCGGTGGCTGGTATCGCACAGTGGATAGTTCTTCGATCGTCGGCACAGGCAAATAGCGACCAGGAACCGGTCGCAGCGGATCTTCGTGCCGTCCGCGGTCACCAAGTCGACCGGCCCCTCGATCAAGGCGGGACCGTCGGCCGTGAAGGTGACCCGCCGCCGTTCATTGTCGGATTCGATCAGCACGGATCACCACCAGATCTTCCTGTTCCTGGCCGGGCTCGATCAGTCCCGTCGCCTTCAGCCAGTCCGCCCGCCTGCGCAGCACAGGACCGAACGGCACGGTTGCCCGCGCGACGACCGCAGCTTTCAATCCCTTGTTCCGTAACTGGGACATGGTCGAATCCGGGTCCGACAACGCCGAATGCACGATCAACGCTACTCCGCGCGGTTTCAGGAGCGAGGGCATCATCGCGCACAGCCGGTCGAGGGCAGTTCGACCTCGCGCACCAGCGTTCCAGGCGCGCGCTACACCGCGCACGGGAGCGCCCTCAGGGGTCGGGACATAGGGAGGGTTGGCCAGCACGAGATCGAAGCTGCGCCGACCGAGTTGGGCGGCGAAGTCACCGCGAAGAACCTCCACTTCGATCCCGCGCAGCCGGCAGTTCAACCACGCGGACACCGCTGCGGAACGGGAGACGTCTACCGCGGTCACCGTCGCCGCGCCGGTCCGCGCGGCGCTGACGGCCAGTGCCCCGGTGCCCGCGCACAAATCCAAGGCGTGCCCGCCGCGCGGAATGCCCGCTTCGGACAGGGCACGCGCGAGCAACCAGGTATCCAGTTGCGGCCGGTAGACCCCTGGGGTCCTGATCAATATCACAGAGGCGGGGTAGCCGGGATCGATTGGGTTAATCGCCATCGCGCAACGAGCTGCGTCCCGCGCGCCAACAGCCGAGGACGTGGTCGGCGAAGCGATCCTCGAGAAGGTTCGTCACCTGGATACCGAACACCATCGACTCCGTCAGCTCGGGTTCCCGCGCGATCAGCGTACCGATCACGTCGTTGCGCATCACCTGCTCGTGCACGGCGTCGGCCTCGACGTGCTCCCGGTAGAACAGCACGCAGGCCGGGTCGGCGTCGAGGCGTTCCAAGGTGTCGACCAGCCGCTGGGCAGCCGGCGGCGAGGTGATCTCGACAGTCGCGAAGTGACCCACCAGCGCACCGCGAAGCGACCGGTGCAGGCCGAACAGCGACATCATGTTCACCACTGCGAGCATCGGCGCGGGCACCACGTCCAGGTAATGCAGATACTCGTCGTTCAGATCGGCCCCCGCCATCAGATCGGCGTACAGCTGTGCGTGCACGCGTTCGCCTCGTCCAGCCCCGAACTCGTCGAATTCGACCGCGACCAGGGAAGCCTTGGCCTGACCGCGCAGCCGCGGAATCACCCACACGTAGGGGTCCGCCTCTTTGTGGTGAAAGATCGACCGGTGCACGAAGTACTCGCGCAGGTGCCACCATTCGCCCTCAGCGCGGAGAAACCGGCTGGGGCCGGTGGGCTCCGCGGGCGTGAACAGCAGCCGATCGAGCTCACCATCGAGATCCGTCCCGCCGGGCACGTCGCCGCGCAGAGCACACAAGAACTCGTGTTCCATCGAGGCGCGCAGCGCCAGCAGACCCGGGTCCCATTCCCACCCCGAATCCACGGGCGCGAAGCCGTGGTAGTGCAGCTCGTAGCAGGTGTGCAAAGCCAGGTGTAGATCCTCGCCGTACGGGTCCACCGGCCCCAACCTGGGCATGGAACTGCCCGGCGCCCCACGCAACACGTCCAGCACCGCGTCCGACAGCTCCCCCCGCGGTTGCGGCAGATTGCGTGACTGGGATTCCATCGTGACCGTCATGGTGGTCGCATACCCCGGTCCGCCGACGTTATCGCGGTAGGCGAATATTCCCGCTCGGCGGGTTGTGACCGGGCGGCAGCCGACCACCTGCGAGGTACTTCCCACCGCGCGACGGTGTCATAGCCGCCGAACCGGCACCGCAAGGCTGCCCAGCCCGCCGGAGTGCGAATCGCTTCGGCACTCCGGCTTCCGGCGCCGCTACCCGTTGACCTTCTTGTACGCCTCGACGACGTCGGCCGAGATCCGCCCGCGGGCCGACACATCCATGCCGTTCTTGCGCGCCCACTCCCGGATGACCGTGGCCTGCTCCCGATCGGTCGCCGACCGCAAGGCACCACCGCCCCGGCCCCGACGTGTGCGACCGACTTTGCGGGCGTACGGAATCCACTGTTCGAAGAACACGCGCAACTGCCCGGCGTTGTCCCCCGACAAGTCCATCTCGTAGGCCGCGCCATCCACGGCGAATGACACCGTTTCCTCGGCCTGAGACTTGCCGTCGTAGTCATCGACCAGTGTCACGACGACCTTGCGTGCCATAGAGATAATCCCTTCACGGTTACCGAGCGCGTACAGTCGAAAAAACAATCGTATCCAGTAGATAACAGATCTGTTGCGCCGCCCTGAACGCCGGGGTCCTTCTCGCACCGCGGCATACTCTGAGTCCCCCGGTCGACCCCGGGGTTCGATCGCACAAACGGTGTCTCACCCCCGCTGTACGGCGGTTTCGCGAGGCCCAGCCGAATGCATCCTCGGGCTCCGCTTTCTACGCCTACCTCGATTCCGGCAAGCCGTCGCCACACTCGTTCTCGGGCCGCCGGTCGTCATTACCCGGCACTGCCGGCACCTGTCCGGTCCGGGCGTCGGCGCCAGGTGGCGGTTACCCCGGCGGACCCCACGGTGACGCGGTGACGTCGTGTCCGCCGTTTGGCGTTGACCAGTGTGATGTCCCCGCCATAGTGGGCCAACACGCGGTGGTCCATGACCGCGCGCCACAGCGGAGGCACGGCGGCGAGTACGACCATGGTGGCGTAGCCGGCCGGAAGTTGCGGCGCCTGCTGAGAGCTGCGCAGGGTTTGGTAGCGGCGACCAGGGTTGGCGTGATGGTCACTGTGGCGCTGCAGGTGGAACAGAAAGAGATTCGTGATCAGGCGGTCACTGTTCCAGCTGTCCCGTGGCGAGCACCGTACATAGCGACCATCGGGGCGGCGCGGGCGCAGCAGCCCGTAATGCTCGACGTAGTTCACCGTCTCCAGCAACCCAGCACCGATCAGTGCCTGGATCGCCAGAAACGGGACAATGCCGACTCCGAAGACCAGGATGAGGGTGCCGAACAGCACCGCGCTCATCGCCCACGCATGCAAAATGTGATTTGCGCTGCTGAACCACGGTTTCCCTTGTCGAGCAAGTCGCTCACGTTCCAAGGCCACCGCCGAGCGAAAGCCACCGACCATGCTGCGCGGCAGGAACGCCCACAGCGACTCGCCGAACCGGGCACTGGCCGGATCTTCGGGTGTGGCGACTCGCACGTGATGACCCCGGTTGTGTTCGACGAAAAAATGCCCGTACCCGGATTGCGCCAGCGCGATCTTTGCCAGCCACCGTTCGAGCTGTTCGGACCGATGCCCCAGTTCATGGGCGGCGTTGATGCCGATACCGGACACGAAACCCAGGGTCACGGCCAATCCGAGCTTGTCCAGCAGGCTCAGCTCGCTACCGGCCCACAGATATCCGGCGATAAGCAGACCGACGAACTGCATCGGCAGGAACAGGAAGGTACACCAGCGGTAGTAGCGATCGTTCGACAACAGCTCGTAGTCCTCATCGCGAGGATTGGTGCCATCCTCCCCGACCGCCCAGTCCAGGATCGGGATCAGCACCAGTACGATGAACGGCCCGATCCACCAGAACACTTCGAGCCCCGTGCGCGCCACCGCCTGCGAGGGAAGCAGGGCGCACGCCGGAGCAATCAATCCCAGGACCCAGAGATAGCGCTTGGGGTCGCGCGCGTCCGCGCGCATTCGGAATAGGGTCATAGTCGTCTCGCTGGTCAACCAGCACAACAACAGTCGAGATCGTGTCCGTCACAGAAGCTTGCGCTGACTTGTCATTCAAGGATAGCTGTTTCTCGCCACCAGACCGCGAACTGTTACAGACATCGGAAAAGAGCTGGCCCGCTAGGAGGCTCGGCCGTGGTGGTCTGGGTGGTCGCGAGAATGATTCGGGCGACCAACTGGGGGTCGTCGATCATCGGAACGTGACCGACGCCGGTCAGGATGTGGAAATCTGCCTCTGGCAGCCGTTCTCGGGCGATCGCTCCGTGGGTGTCGGGTGGCAGAACCCGATCGTGCTGCGACCAGGCCAGGGTGATCGGGCACGGAAGCGGTGCGAGTCGGCCGACTTGTTCGTCGGTAGCCAGCAGATCGGCGGTGACGGTGCAGTTCACGAGATCGCGCAGGATGGTCCTGGCTTGCGCCGCGCGGATCCGGTCACCATGGACGGCTATATTGCGCAACGCGGTTCGCCGGACCGTCGCACTGCGCAGGGCCAACGGCGCGAGGGATTGTAGTAACCGCCCTGTGGTCGCCTCGCGGGCGATCCGACGGGTGGCCGACGATTGACCGACGCTTCCCACGTTCCAGAACCCTGCAGGAGAGAGCGCGCAAACGGTCTCGGCGCGGCCACGACGGGCCAGTTCGATCGCCATCCAGCCGCCCAGCGAGTTTCCCGCGATGTGCACGCGTTCGAGCCTCAGCTCGTCGAGACGCTCCTCGATGCCATCGACCAAGTGCTCGACGCGCGCCGGGCGCCGGACCGCGGGGGCCCCACCTCGGTGCCCCACAGCAGTGGGAGTGATCACCTCGTGCTGTGCGGTCAACAGTGGTGTGACGTCGTCCCACACACGCTCGGACATGGTGACACCGTGGAGAAGCAAGAGTGGGGGCTTGCTGGCGGGCATAACCGTCCTTCGGATTCGTAATACGACCTGGAAGGGTGGATACCACGACTGGGCCTACTGCGATAGTAGAAGGCCCGCGCACCGGACGGACGGTCACGCCGATCTGTCGTCGCGCGCCAGACCGTCCTCGACGAAACGCCCTTCGCCGCGGCAGCACAGTGCGGAATCGGTGCCCGACTCGCCCTTCACGACCGAGAGCGCGTCCGCGAGCGCGTTGAGTCTGACCTGCATCGCGTAGGTGGCGCGGCTGTGCGCGTTGTGCAACAGGGCGACGAGCACGAACGTGACTACCGTCGTCGCGGTAGTAAGCAGCCGTGGCCAGTTCTGGGCGTCGCGCTCGAACACCGAACTCATTGCACCCGTCAGCACCAGCGCGACGGCCAGCACGAAGAACAAGCCCTTCGACACCACCGTGCCTGCCACAGCGGCGAAATCATCGAACACAGAGGCCGGTCTCACCATATCCGTGGGCATCATGACCACCATTACGGCGGACTGCTTGGTGTGGTTACCCACAGTAGAAACCCCTTCCCATCGCCACGCCGCGGTATCTCCGCACTACCATGCACCCGCACCGAGAGCCGACCGGGCCGCGGTGACCGCCCTCCGCGCCCGATCTCGCCTGCGCACTCCGGCAAGCGACACAAGACATTCGGTGCTGATCGCCGCTGGGCTGGGTTCCGGACATCATCGATTTGCTCAGCGCGTGGCTGCTCGACCGCCGAACTCGACTTGGCCAGCGGCGGTTCAGATCCGATGGCGGACCTCGCCCCAGGGTCAGCGCAGGATTTTCGCCGGCACGCACCCAGAAGTGGACCGTGGACGGCACGGTCGGCTCGTCGTCGACGATGCTCTCGAGATCCCTTGCCGGCCCCGCCAACCCACTCGACCACTGCCCGACGGCACGGAATTCCGGGCGCTGTTGCGTCAATACAGTTCTCCGCGCCGCAATGGCGTCTGCAGGCCCGCGACCACCGACGGGTATGCCGCGCGTTCCCGGAGGAAGGGGGACGCCGGGCGAGCGACTCAGAGCGCTTCCGGCTTCCATGTGGCAATAGCCCAGATCACCACGACGTTCAACGCGATCACCAGGATCGACCAGGCCGGGTAGTACGGCAGCCACAGGAAGTTTCCGAGAATCGACAAGGCCGCGACGCAGATCGCCACGACCCGTGCCCAGGTGGCGCCGGTCATCAACCCCAACGCGGCGATGACGAGCAGGATGCCCAGCACGATATGGATCCAGCCCCATCCGGTGGTGTTCAACCTGTAGGCATAATCCGCCCCGACGACGAGCAAGGCGTCCTCGGCGACGGCGGAGATGCCCTCGAAGATCGACAAGACACCGACGGTCAGCAACAGAATCGCGGCAGCGATGGACGTGCCCGCCGCGAAACCCTGGCGCACGGGATGTTGGCGCGGTTCGGTCATGTGCGTCATCGGTCCCCCTTCTCGGGAAGTAGTGGACGTCTTTCGAATCTCCCTCCACCCGAGGTCGGGCACTTCACCCGTTCGGGATGACTCGGCACGGACTGCCGACCCGTGCCTACCCGGTGGCGAGCCGACACGACCGAGAATTTCTCTTCCACGATCCCGGCCGATCGACCATGCACCGACCCGACATCTCGAAGCCCTCGGCTGCGCTGCGGTGGCGACCGAGGCCGGGCCGTCGCGCTCGGCACGTCCCACACGGGAGCCACCGCAGGCCTCGCCGATCAGCAAATAGGTGATCCGGCCTCACCCACGTCGGGTTAAATTTCGATAACTACCGCAAATGACCTGATCTGCAGCGGTACATTGCGATACCTAGGCGCAGTAGTGATCTTTCAGCACACGGCCGAGGGAGGCACGGTGACGGCACTGCACGGCCCCGATCGACGCAGCATATCCGCGGCTGGCGCCGAAATCGCCTCGGAGATCCCGTCATTGCCGTTCGCACCGATTGCTCGGACGGATATCTATGCCGACATCGACGCCCTCACGCACACAGGCAATGGTCGTGTGCTACTCATCAGCGCACCCGCGGGAAGCGGAAAAACCGTGCTTCTCACAGATTGGGCCGCCCGGCGTTCGTCACACGCCGAGTGCGAACACGAGGTGGCTTGGCTGACCATCACCGAACGCCTCAGCGACCCGGCCGCGCTGTGGATTGCTGTGAGCAAGCGATTCCGCGTCGCCGCACCGCCACACGGTCCCGGTCCGGCCACGGCGGATCCGGCCCACCTGGTCGCGGCCCTGACCGCGCGGGCCTCGCCGGCGGTGCTCGTCCTCGACGACGCTCATCTGATCAGCGACCCGCTTGCGCTCGCCGGACTCGAATACTTCCTGCGCCACGCGCCGCCGGACCTCACGACTGTGCTATGTGCCCGTTTCGCTCCGCCGATCCGCTGGCATGTCCTCGAGCTGCCCTCGCGGCTGACCCGCTGGGGCGCGAGCGAACTGGCCTTCACACCCGATCAGGTCCGCGCGCTGTGCGGCGACCACGGCTGCGAACTCACCGATGCGGAACTCGACACGCTCGTCGCCCTCACCCAAGGTTGGGCCGCGTTGGTGCGTATCGCCGCGATCCAGCTTGCGGCATACCCGGAAGACCACGCGGCCGCGCTGACCGTCCTCGCGCGCCCACCGCACGCGGTCGCGGACTTCCTGGTCGGCGAACTCGTCGACGCTCTCCCGCCCACGCTGCGCCAGTTCCTCACCTACACCAGCGTCCCGGTCTCGTTCACCGAGAAGCTCGCCGACGAGCTCGTCGGCGGCGGCGCCGGGCACTGCCTCTACGAACTCGACCGGATCAGTTTCCCGATCGTCTCCGTCGTGCGCGGCAACGCGGTGTGGTTCACCTATCACCCGATGCTGCGGGCGTATTTTCTCGCCCAGGCCGATCGGCTCGGGCCGGAACTGCGCTCGGATCTGCAGGTGCGGTCGGCGCGCTGGTTGCGGTCGACGGGCCTGCTGCGGGACGCGCTCCCTCATCTACTCGCCGGGCCCGACCAACAGCATCTGGGTGAATTCTTGTCCGCGTGCGCGCTGACGATGATCCTCGACGGCGCGGGCGACCTACTGTTCGACACACTTGCCCACGCGGCACCCGCACTGCTCGACGATCCTTTCCTGTGGCTGGTGCGGGTCGTCGACGCGCTGGTCCGCGGCGACACCGCCGCGGCGATCCCCTGTCTCGACACGGCAACGGCGCGGCGGGCGACCAAGAAGTCCTTCGCGTCCGCGGACCGGGTGGACGCACTCGCGCTCGCCGCGGCGGTCGACGTCGCCGTGACCAGCGGCACGGTGCTCGGCGAACTCCCGCACACCGTCGCGCCGATCGGCGAACCGGAGTTCGACGCATACACCTCGATCCAACTCGCCACCGCGCTGATCGCCTGCGGCGACGTCGCGCGCGGCGAGGAGCTGCTGCGGTCGAGTCTCGCGCTGGCCGAAAACATCTGCCATCCCCGGCTGGTGCTGCTTGCGCTCACCCGGCTCGCTTTCGCGGCGAGCGCCGTCGACAACGCCGGCGCGATGCGCGACCGCGCCGCCCGAGCGCTGGCCATCGCCGCCGAGCACGGTCTACTCGAAGCGACCGATGCCGTCCATGCCGCTACCATCGCCGCCCACGGCGCCTATCTGCACGGCGACGAGCCTGGTCCGGCGCAGGTGGCCGCCGCGCTCGCGGTCCATGTCGATCACGACGGGTCGAGCAGTCCCGTCGCCGGGTGGCACGGCAATGTCATCGGCCACCTTCTCGCCCTCGAGCGGGCCGACGATCAGGGCGCAGCGGTCGACGCACTGCGACGGAACCTGCTGCTGCTGTTGGAGAGGAAAACGCTGCCGAACGCGACCGGCAGCCTGGTTCCTCCGGTGGTGTGGGCGCTGCTGCGCGTGCAGGAGGCCGCAACGGCACACCTGTTGGTCGAGCGTTCTCGCGGCATCGTCGGCGACCTGCCCGATATCCGGCTGGCCGACGCGGCCCTGACCTACGCCGCCAACCGGCCCAAGGCTACCTGTGCCCTCCTCGAACCTCTGCTCGACGACGCGGCGGCCCTACATCCCGTCAGCGAGATCGCCGGCTGGCTGTTGTACGCCACGGCTCAGCATGACTCCGGCGCGCCGTCGAAGGCCGTCGCTGCGCTCGACAACGCGTTGCGCGTCGCCGCGCCACAACGGCTCGTGCGACCGTTTCTCGACGTGCCGACCGCCATCCCTCTGCTGGACCGCTATGTCGGCCGGTTCGGCCGAGACGAGCGATTCGCCGACCTGGTCCGGCGTCATCCTGCGGCGCAGCGTCGGCCGACCTACCCCGCACTGACACACACCGAGACGACCGTGCTCAAGCTGCTCCCGTCCGGCCGCACAGCCCAGCAGATCGCCGCCGACCTCGGCGTTTCGGTCAATACCGTGAAGACTCACTTGCGCGGCATCTACGCCAAACTAGGGTCGAACTCGCGGATCGACGCCCTGGACAACGCCCGCCGCAGCGGTTTGCTCTGAGCCGGGCCCGGTTTCGCCATCCGGCGCACCCATCCGCCCCTGCGCCGGCTACGTCGTCCACGACGGGGTGCCCGGGATGACCGAGGCATGGCGGCCCGACAACTCGAGTGAGCCGAGATCCGCAGCCCACGCCACCGGACCGATCGACAGCACCCGCGGTACCCGCTGACACGTGTCCGACCGCACCCTCAGCTGCTCGCCGACTCCGAACGCAGGACCAGAACGGTGATTTCACTCGGGGCGAAGACACGCAATTGCGGTCCCCAGAAGCCGGTACCACGGCTGGTGTACAGCTGGGTACGTTCGCCGTGGCGGCTCAGGCCCGCGACGACGGGCTGGTCGAGGCGAACCAGATAGTGGAAAGGCCAGATCTGGCCGCCGTGGGTATGGCCGGAGATCTGCAGCGCGATGCCCGCCGCGGCGGTGTCGGTGATCTGTTTGGGTTGATGGGCAAGCAGGACGACCGGCGCGTGCGGGTCCGCCCCCGCGAGCGCGGCGGGCAGATCGGGGCCGTGACCGGTCAGACCGACGCCGGTGGGGTCGTCGATGCCCGCGATCACCAACTGGTCGTCGCCGCGGCGCACCGTCTCGTGCTGGTTGTGCAGCGGCTGCCAGCCGAGGGACGCCATGTGGTCGATCCAGCCCTGCGCGTCACCGAAATACTCGTGGTTGCCGGTGATGTAGAACCTGCCGAGTTCTGCCTCGACCTTGCCGAGCGGGTCGACCTGCGGGTGCCGCTTCGCCACCGAGCCATCCGCGAGATCACCCGCGTGGCAGGCGATATCGGGACGTTGCGCGTTGACGACTTCGACCACACGTTCCGACCAGCGCAACCGGTCGAGTGCGGCGAAGTGGGTGTCGGTGACAACCACCATGCGCAGGCCGTCCAGGGCAGGCCCGAGCCCCGGGATGACGACATCGACCGTGCGCACTCGGGGCACGCGACGCGCCTCGACCACTCCCCACACCACCAGGATGGTCGCGGCGGCGAGCACGCCCACCGCGACGACGCGGGAGCGGGCCGGATCGTCGACGCCCGCGACGGCCAACCCCATCCGCGCGAGGTTCCCGAACACCGACCAGGTGAACATGACCCACATCACGCCGAGCAGCGTGTCACCGACGATGGACGCGGCATCCGACTGCGCGGGCCCGTGTCCGAGGAACATCGACGCGGGGAGGCAGGCGAACCCGAGCAGGAACAGCGCGGAACCGATCCAGAACGGTGGGCCGGCTCCCTGGGTTGGCGCTTCCACCAGGGTCCACCAGGGAAGCAGGAACAACACTGCGGGAATCGCCAAGAACAGCATCAGGCGGGACACGTACTTCAAGTGGGCTCATCCTCGTCGGCGCAGGTACAGCGCGCGGTCCCTCCCCCGGCGCCATGGGGCGCTATCGACGATAGCGTCCTGTTCCCGAGGCCGCAGAGGGCCTGCGTGATGTATGGGGCGCAGCCCCACTCGTCAACCCGGTCAGGACACCCCGAGCCGCTCTGCCACCACGGCGAGATCCTTGTCACCGCGGCCGGACAGGCACAACACGATCAGTGAGTCAGCGGGAATCTCACCGCGGTCACCCATCTCCAGCAGATGTCCGACGGCGTGAGCGGATTCGAGGGCGGCGAGGATACCTTCGGTGTGGCTGAGCGCCTGCATCCCGCGCAGCGCGACGGCGTCGGTCGCCGCACGGTAGGTCACCCGGCCGCTGTCCTTCAGATGACTGAGTTCGGGGCCCACGCCCGGATAGTCCAACCCCGCCGCGATGCTGTGTGTCCGTGCGATCTGACCGTCCTCGTCCTGCAGGAGATAGCTGTAGGAGCCGTCGATCTCACCTGGGCTGCCCATGCAGAGGGTCGCGGCGTGATCGCCGGTCTCGACACCTCGTCCGGCCGCCTCGACGCCGATCAATCGCACCTCCGGCTCACCCGCGAATGGATGGAAGACCCCGATGGCGTTGCTGCCGCCGCCCACACAGGCGAGGATGTAGTCGGGCAGTCTGCCTTCGGCTCGGACGATCTGATTACGGGTCTCGGCACCTATCACGGTTTGGAAATCGCGCACGATCCTCGGGTACGGCGCAGGCCCCGCCGCGGTGCCGAACAGGTAGTGGGTCGTGTCCAGGTTCGCCACCCAGTCACGCACCGACTCGCTGATCGCGTCCTTGAGCCGCCGGGAACCGCTGTCCACCGGGCGCACCTCGGCACCGAGCAGGTTCATGCGCACGACATTGGACGCCTGACGGCGCATGTCGTCGGTCCCCATGTAGACCACACAGGTCAGGCCGAGCATCGCGCACACCGTAGCCACCGCGACGCCGTGCTGCCCGGCGCCGGTCTCGGCGACGATCCGCCGCTTGCCTATCCGTTTGGCCAGCAGCGCCTGTCCGAGCGCATTGTTGATCTTGTGCGCGCCGGTGTGCGTCATATCCTCACGCTTCAGATAAACGCGCACCCCCGGCACTCTCAGCAACTCGGCGAACCGTCGCACCTGATGCAACAGTGTCGGCCGTCCGACCCGGTCGCGCAGCAACTCGCGGTACTCGGCCACGAAGTTCGGATCCGCCTGCGCGAGTTGATAATCCTGTTCGAGATCCAGCAGTGCGGCCATCAGACCTTCAGGGACGAATCTGCCTCCGAACACTCCGAATCGTCCACGCTCATCTGGAAAAATTCCGTGCCGGTATCCACTCGCCGGCACTTCGTGATCAACCCTCATCAAACACCAACGCTTTCACCGCCGCAGATCCGACGGATCAGTCTGTTCTGCTCGTGCTAGCACAAGACCACTGTTCGGCAACAGCAGAGTTAACAGACTAGATTTTTCGGACGGCTAACGTCTTCTCACTGCTGGTGGTGATCGCCCATCGGGGTGTGCTTGGACTGCCGTCTGGCGCGCATCACCAGGGCGCGCGGCCGCCTCATCGGCCACACGCCCTGATGAGGTCCGCGCGACGGTGTCCGTGGGCGGTCACGCTCATGCGGTGGTCACCGGCGTTCGGCGGGCACAGTGTCGGAGATCTGCGCGACCAGCTGCCACGGGCGCTTCGTGTCGGTCGTGGCCTTGCCGCTGGTGAGTATCGCACCGGACAGCCCGCGTGCCGGGTCGGCCCAGCCGTACTGGGTGGTCAGTCCGCTGCGCCCGAAGTGCGCCGCGGTGTCGCGGCCGAACTTCGATCTCCGCCCGCCCAGTTCGAAACCCGCGCGACTGACCCGTCCGGCCACGCCTGGCAGCCAGCGGGCGGGCCGCACTGCCTCGCGCAACGTCTCCGGCCGGATGATCCTGCGGCCGTCCGGTCCACCGCGCGTGAGGATTTCATAGAAGCGCGACAGCTCGGACGCGGTGGTGATCAAATTGCCCGACGGCAGTTCGGCGGTCAGGAACGCCTGGGTGGCCGATCGGGATGCGCGGTCCATCCGTCCGCCGATCGCCTTGCTTGCCAGATAAGTCGACATCCGAGACGGCGCGGGACCGGTCTTTACGCTCGGTACGACCTTGTCGAGATCCTCGGGGGGCACGCCGAACGTGGTCCACCGGAACCCGAAGGGCTCGAGCACCTGTTCGGACAGATGCTCCCGCAAGCGCTTTCCGGTCGCCCGTTGCACCAGAAGACGCATGATCAGACCGCTGGTCAGCGCGTGGTAGACCCGGAACCGGCCCGGCTTCCAGCTCGGGACCAGATCGGCCAATCCGCGCACAGCCAACTCCTCGTCGAGCACCAGATCGACACCCCGGTACGGCGGCGTGACGAAGGGCACCCCTGCGGAGTGCGAGAGCACGTCGCCGATCGTGATGTCCGCCTTGCCGTTCGCGGCGAATTCCGGGATGTAGTCGCACACCGGGTCCTCCAGCCCGAACGCGCCCTGTTCGATGAGCATGAACATCAGTGCGCCGGACACGCCCTTCGCCGTCGAGAAGCCACAGAACGGTGTGTCCGGTGTCGCGAGTACTTTTTTCGCGTCCGGTCCATCGTGCGGTGCGTTACCCCAACCGTGCCCGATGGTCCGGTTCAGCGCGATCTTGCCGTTCCGCCGCAGGCACACCTGGATGGCCGGGCTCGTGCCTACGCGGTACCACGCCCGCATCGACTCCCACAGCGTCTCGAGGTCCCCGCGGCTGAGTCCGGCCTCCGCTGGATCGTCTTCGTGGCCCACCGTGGTCACGGTGTCCAGGTCCTCGGCAATCGCCACCGATCCGGCCGTAAGCGTGCTCATTCGGCCAGCTTATCGACCACGGGCGGAGACGCGGTGTGCAGCGGCTGTCTGCGATCACTGGTGGAACAGTTCCTGACCGAGATGGTGATCCCAAAATGCTGTTCTGGGTGCATTAGCACGTGAGCGCGCTGTTGACGACGTCGATGTCGGTACAGCGAGCGCCGCATCGGCCGACCCGTGTGCAATCCTTCTGTCCCGGTCGGCGGGTTCCGCAAGCCGATGAGCCGGTCGGCGCTGGCCGCCCCACCATGCCTGCACGATCACGTGGTCGCCACCGGCTGGCGCAGGCCGAGATTCACCAGGGACCGGCAGGCCACCCGTTCGGCGGGCCGACGGCGGTCGTGGGCGGAGTCCCGGGCGTGGGTGTCTCGGCCGGGCCGACCGTGGTCGTCGGCGCCGGAATCTCCGGCGCCGGTGTCTCGGTCGGGCTGATGGTCGTCGGTGCGGCCGGTTGTTGCACCCCGGAGGGGGCAACCGGGCCGGTGCGGACTTCCGGCGTGGGAGCCGACCGGGTCGGCGACACCGGCCGCACGGAAAGCGGCACGGTGGGGTCGACCGGTGGAGCCGACGGCTCGGCCACCGGTGTCGGCACGGCGGCTTCGGAGGTCGGCGCGGCCGGCGGGGCTTCCGGTGCCGGAGCGGGGACCGGATTCTCCGCAGGTTCGCGGATTTCGGCGTTGTCCGGTCGGTCCGCACGCAGCTGCACGACCGCGATCCCGGTCCCGCCGAGCAAGGCGGCGACGGCCGCGCCGACCAGGACCACTCGTCCGGTGCGCCGACCGGATGGAGCTCCTACCGGCACGTTCCGGAATGGGGCGGCGGCGACCAGAGCGGCGCCGCGCGCCACCGCGGTGTCGAAGTCGGGAACCCGGGTGACGGGTGCGGCGAGCCCGAGTTGCAGTGCGGACACGACCTCCGGCTCCCCTGCCGACGAGCCGCATAGGACTACAGCATCCGGAAGCATCCCGACCCCGTCCAGGGTCGTCCAGATGCGACCGATCGCGAGGCTCGCACTGTCGGCGTCGACGACGCCGGACGACCAGGAGTCGCAGGCGAGGATTTTGTCGCGCTGCGGCCCGACGACGAGGAAGGACGTGCAATAATTCACGACCTCCAGCACCAGCACGGTGCCGTAATGATCGAGTCCCGACATGTCCTCGAGTAGCGCGAGCAACGCCATCTTGGCGGAAACGAGCGACGACGATCGCCACTGCGCCGACGAGAGTCCGGACACGATCGCGCGCCGTTCGGCCACCGTCCGATACGCGACGGCGACGTCATCGATCCGGGTATCGGACCCGGCATCGGCCGTAATGGTGCCGAGCGCCGCGGCGGCCGAAGCGGCGGGCGACTCCTCCGCCGCCTGCTCGACCGCACATAGCACAGTCGGCCGCACTCCCCGCTGGGGCATGGAGAGCACTACCGCACGCACCACGGACTGTTCCGCTGATATTCCGACTGTGGCCGTCATGAATCCGCCTCTGCTCGAACCCCGTCGGTAAGGGTTCGTCACGAGAGCGACCAGCGATTGGCACCGGTTCTCCATCACGCGGCCGAACGGTCCGAGACCTACGCTCGTGGATCAGTGCTGCAAGTGGCGTCGTGGCCGGGCAAGCACCATGAAGCGGCAGACGTTCCAGCCCGGCAACCATCGCCCCGGCTGATCACCGCAGGGACAAGCGCCGCACCCTGGCACGCACCGCAGGACGATCGTCACGACCCGGACAACGCCGCAGCCGGGCAAGCGCTGCGGCCGCGCGCACTGTGTCAGGCAAGCGCTGCGGCCGCGTGCACTGTGTCAGGCAAGCGCGGCAGCCCGGCAACCGACATGACCGAGCAGCCACCGCAGCCGGGCGGGCGACACGGCCAGGCAGGCACCGCGGCACAAACGTCAGGGCAAGGCAGGCACCGCGGCACAAACGTCAGGGCAAGGCTGGCAGCGCGGCACAAACGTCATTTTCGGGCAGGCACCGCGGCCGGGTGGGCGCCGCGCCCGAACAAACGCAGGCACCCGGCCGACCAGCGACACTCGCCGAGCCGGTACTGCAGCCAGGAGCCGCGCCAGACAAACGACACGGCCGGTTGAGCGCCAACGACCGAGCAGGCAGTGCGGCGGGCAATTTGCCGAGGTCAAGCGAACAGCGAACCACGCGGCTAGGCGGGCGGACAGGGCGGTGGCTCGGTCACTTTTGGGGTGTGGGTAGGGGGATGACGATGCCGAAGGGGAGGGCGATGCCGGGTGGTGGGGTGGGTGTGGGTGGGGTGGATTCTGCGGGTTCGCCGGGGCCGGGTTCGGGTGGGTGTGTTTCGGCCGGTACGGCGGGGGCGTCTTGGCGGGGT